>JAKOVF010000361.1 GCA_029782225.1 Chloroflexota bacterium
AGAGGGAATTAACGTCAACTTTTCCCTGCTCTTCGGCCTGCCCGGATACCGCGAAGGGGCGGATACATACAACGCACTGCCGATCGAAACGCTGATTCCTCCTCCATACCAAGAGCATCCAGATCAGAATTTGTCTGAGGCTGATCAAATTCTGAAGGATTTCTCGTTCGTTGGAATGGATCAGGATGCGGCTGCGGAACCGCTGGAAGATAAGGGAGTGGCGAAATTCAGCGAGGCATTCGAACAACTGATGGCTGCACTGCACAAAGAGTGGGCCGCTACATTTCAAGCCCAGGTGAACCCATGACGCTCTCCACCTCGATCACGACCTTATTTCTGGATATAGGCGGCGTCCTGCTCACGAATGGCTGGGATCGCGCCATACGCACTCGCGCGTCTGAGATATTTGGTCTGGATTACAAAGAAATGGATGAGCGGCATCACCTGACCTTTGATACCTACGAAGAAGGCAAGCTCAGCCTCGACGAATACCTGGAACGGGTTGTTTTTTACCAGGCGCGTCCGTTCTCACGGGAGGAGTTTAAGTCGTTCATGTACGCCCAGTCCCAGCCTTTTGCGGAGATGCTGGAGTTGATGCAGGGGCTCAAGCATCGATATGATCTCCAGGTGGCAGCGGTCAGTAATGAAGGGCGAGAGCTTACCGTCTATCGCATCCAACAATTCAAGCTGGGAACATTCATAGACTTTTTTATTTCATCCTGCTTTGTCCACTACCGCAAACCGGATGCAGACATCTACCGAATTGCACTGGATATTGCACAGGTGCAGCCCGAACAAGTCGTTTACATCGATGACCGGCCGATGTTTGTCGAGGTTGCCCAGGGCCTGGGGATCAAGGGCATTATCCACACCGGCCACGAGGCGACGCGGAAGTCGCTCGAGGGCTACGGACTGTCACTCTCGCCCTAATCCATTTGGAGGAAACAGCAATGAACATTCACGACGATCCAGATGATATCGAATATCGTGCGACCATGGAGTTGCAGATGCGCCAGATATCGGAGGAGCAGTATCGCAAGTTCGAAGGTTATGCCGCCGAGATCTTCTCGGCGTTCGGCCTCGATCTGAACACACCGGCGACGAAGGACACCCCCCGCCGTTTTATCAAGGCACTCTTCGACGCGACGGAAGGCTACGACGGTGATCCGAAGCTTCTGCGGGTCTTCGATACGGAATGCCGCGGCGAACCCGACTGCCGTCTCAGCCAGGTGATCGAAGGGCCGATTCCCTTCTTTGCACTTTGCGAACATCATGCCCTGCCATTCCATGGGATGGCTTATGTGGGATATATCGCGCATGAGAACATCATTGGCATTTCCAAACTGACCCGCCTGGTGCGGCTCTTCTCCAAACGCTTCGCAGTACAGGAACGGATCGGTCAGCAGATCGCGGATACGCTGGAAACAATGCTCCATCCGCACGGAGTGGCTGTTTTTCTTGAAGCGCGTCATCTCTGCGTGGAGATGCGCGGCGTGCGAGAAACGTCCCCGATGACACGCACTACCGTCTGGCGCGGCCACTACGCCGAGGACCCGACACTGCGAGCCGAATTCTTCACGGCCTGTGGATTGCAGAAGAATGAGAGGTGAGGTGCAAACTCGCCCGTCTACCACATTGAGCCGAATGATCGCTCAAAGGAGGCGCAAATATGCCGAAGAAGAATAAATCGGTCCGTGTTAAATTGATCGCCAACCCGGGCGCAGGGGATCCATTAAAAGCAGCCTCAAAGCTCGAGCAAGTGACGGGCTATTTATTGGATGCCGGGCTGAAGGTGGATGTTGCCCTGGCGCATCCCAAAAACAAAGCGATCCCGATGGCAAGAAGAGCCGTTAAGAACGGCTATGATGTGGTCATCGCTATGGGCGGAGACGGCACAATCGGAGCAGTAATTCGTGGGATCGCCCGTTCCAAAGTTCGGCTGGGAATTATCCCTGCCGGCACGGAAAATGACATTGCCCGGAGTCTGGGCATCTCGGAAGACCTGAAGGCAGCCTGCGACGTGATCGCCTCCGGTCACACGCGCAGGCTGGACCTGGGCCAGATCAGTACCAAAAAGAAGAAGAACTTCTATTTCTTTATGGTGACTGCGGTTGGCCTGACGGCCACTATCTTTCCGATGATCAAGGAAGTTCCTGAAGGGCAACTGTCCGGTATTTCCAAGGCCGTTGCTGCGCTTGTCAAATTTGAATCAAAGCCAACCGTTTTTCTGACGCTGGATGATGAAAGCAAGATCAAAGTTGAAACGATGCTGGTGACGATCGCCAACACGCCGCTGATCGGGGTCAAAAATCTGGTAGCCCCGGACGCATCCCTGGAGGACGGACTGCTCGACATCGCCGTTTACCCGGGTTCCAGTAAGGCTGATGTTCTTGCCTATTTCGCCAGAACAGCTCATGAGGGTTCAACTCCTGACGGGACCATCCAACGTTACCGGGCGCGAAAAATAAAGGTGAAAACATCTCCAAAGCTGGATATTGCGGCAGAAGGCATCCTGTTGGGAAAGGGTAGCGCCCGCATCAAGGTGCTTCCCGGTGCCCTGCGGGTGCTGGCCCCTGAACCAGGCCCAGGTGCGGAAAAGCCACTGGAAAAGGCGGTCGATGAGCTGACTGAGCCGCTTGCCCCGGTTCCCCAGTGATCATCATATTACCGGGACTATATCCATGATATTTGCACATTCGCGAAACTCTATGCATGGCGACTGAACTGATTCTCATCCGGCACGGTCATGCTGTGCGGGTAAACGGGGACTACTATCATGCCCCTTTGACGCAGCTTGGTCAGCAGCAAGCTGAACAGACGGGTAAGTACTTCAGCGCTCCAGAAAACCGCCTCGATGGTTTTTACGCAAGTCCACTGCGCCGCGCACAGGAAACTGCAAAGATCATCGGTGCAAAGATCGGGCAGGAGGCTGAGTTGAGGTCAGGCGTACAGGAAATAATGTTTTTTGAGATGCCCGCATTGGTGATTTTGGAGATTCTCTCCATCACTGATCTTGTAGAAGATTACCTGGATGCCCATGCAGGTGGACCCACTCGATGGCCGATCGAGGGACGTGTTTCGGCGGTCTTATTGGATATCGTAGCCAAACATCCCGATCAACGAGTCGGGGTGATCGCTCATGCGGGTGTGATCTCGGCAGCATTATCCTGGTATTTGCCCGAAAAACGCTGGCGCTGGTGGCGTACGACCGTCAGCAATTGTTCTTTGACCCGGTTCAGAGTGGAAGGCAATCGAGCAGAACTCCTGGCGCTCAATGATATACAGCATTTGAGCCCTGCGCTGATCACTACCCAACCCCCCACGACAACGGTCGAGATCGCCAAGGATGCCCACCCGACTGAGAAAGCACTGGTATTTGACAAGCCTACCGATACAGATAAGAAATAATTGATACAGCATTTCACCAAAATCAAAAGGCGGAATTGCCTCCCCCAAGTGGCGGAGAAGAATCCTCCCCGGCCGATGGATGTGGCCGGGGAGGATTTGTTGTATTATGGATTTATATTCGTGCAAACCACGCATACAACGCACACTTGCATCATCGCCATTCACTCTGGAGTAGAAGATGAGTAAGTTCCTGACACGGATTATTGGTGAAAATTCGATGGATGGGCAGAGAGCTGGAGGCAACATGCAGACGATTAACCGCCGCGCCTTGGTATCTGATACGGTTTCAGGCATCCTTTTCGCGTTCATGAGGACATACTTGCTGCTGGTGTTCGCGGGAGGCGCCGTTACCCTAATGGTAATCTCCAGGTTATTTCATAATATCGGCTGGGCCCTGGCAACCCTCAGTGTAGCGCTAATCCTCTACATATGTTTCAGGCAATAGCGCAGGAAACATAGTGTTTCTCTCGGCGCCCGCTTTTCTTCTCCCACAAGTGGCTGAGAGGAAAACTCCCCGGCTGCTGGATGCGGCCAGTCAACAGGTTCCCTATAATGTGAAAGACTGAAGAATTCCTGTCGGTTCGTTCCGCCTATGGCAGTTTTTCCAATCGCACTTTCAAGCTTTAAGAAGGAGATTCCTTATGAATACTACGTATATTCTCATCGCCGTTGTTCTGATATTGGTGCTCTTCGGTGCCATCCTGGCGCCGACTTTTGCACGCCGTCAACGCTCAAAGCAGCTTCATGGTCAATTTGGAACTGAGTATGATCACACGGTGGAGGCCCTGGGGAATGAGAAGAAAGCACATGCAGAGCTGGATGAACGGCAGAAGCATGTTGAGACGTTGAACATCCATCCACTTACCAATCGCGAGCATGAGCGTTATCTGGCTGATTGGGCGGCTGTCCAGTCCAAATTTGTCGACGAACCGGGGCAGGCAGTCGTCGATGCAGATCGCCTGATCATGGAAGTCATGCAGGTTCGCGCGTATCCAGTGTCTGATTTTGAGCAGCGGGCGGCCGATATCTCGGTCAGTTATCCTGCTCTGGTAAGTAATTACCGCGCCGCGCGGGAGATTGCGACGAAAAACAAGAGGCATGAGGCAAATACTGAAGAATTAAGGCAGGCCATGATTTATTACCGTTCCCTGTTCGATGAACTCCTCAAGACGGAGCCGGACCTTGTCCCGGTGAAATAAGGATGCCTGATTGAAATTGAGTCCTCCCCCAAGTGGCGGAGACCGAAACTCCCCAGTCGCAGGATGTGGCTGGGGAGTTTGTGTCGTACGATGAATATATGACCCGCGTATATATCGCCGATGGCAAACCCGAAGAGCGCTCCGCCCTGCGCCTAGTCCTGCTAGACCTGAAAATGGATGTAGTTGGCGAAGCTAGCGACTGGGTGACCACCTTAGCACAGGCACCGGTCGCTCGGACAGAAATGTTGTTGATTGATTGGGATTTGCTTCCCAACTCACCGACTTCAGCTCTGGACAAACTCCGAAAGGCCTGCCCGGCCGCGCTGGTCATTGTTCTCATCAGCCATCTGGACGCCCGACAGCAAGCCGCGCTCTCTGCAGGCGCCGACGCGTTTATCAGTAAGGGTGAGACGCCCGAACGGGTGGCCGAACGTTTGCGTGCCGTCGCCGCGAGTGTTCGCACTTGATGACGCCAGTTGGCTGAATGAGATGCTTGAAATCCGGCGCACTAAAGCTGTCTCGAGCGCCGGCGCAAATTGGGACAGCTTTCCTGATCCACAAGGAGCACTATGGATAAAAATGAATTCGAAGGTAAGTGGACACTGATCCGAAGCCAATCCAAAAAATGGTGGAGCCTGATCACAGACGCCGACCTCGAAAAGATCGATAAGGCCGAGATCAAGTTCCTCCAGTATGTGACTCTCCTTCAACGCAAATATCGTTATGACCGTCAGATGGCCAAAGATGAAATCGTGAGACACGTGGCGGAGTACGAAACGAACGTCAGAGCCAACGCAGTCACCATTCAGTAATTCTTTAGCGCCCTTTCAGGACTTGTCCCGCCGATCTCAAGCGCCTCTCTTTAAATGAATTGGAGGTACCGTCAGATGAAAAAGCGAAAGCAGGTTAGCGTAGAGGAAGCCAAGCGCATCGGAGAATCCCTGCACATTGATTGGGAGCAGGTGGACCTCGAGCAATTTCGCCAGGGCCTGATGGGAAAGCATGAGCGGACAGTCATGGACCCTGAAACGGGGCTGACCTTCGACGGCGTGCTGCTTACGGGAAAGGTCGTCCTGGCTCACATGGACGAATTCCCGGACTATTTCACCCGGCTGGCAAAACTGAAGGCAGAAGTGGATGAATATAAGGCTGGGAAAACGTAACGGATAGTGCAAACGGTATCGGTTTTTACAAGTGATCGATAAGGAGACCCTATGAATAAAGATGTATTTGCAGGCAAGTGGAAACAAATCCGGGGCGAGGCCAAAGCGTGGTGGGGCAAACTCACCGACGACGATCTGGAGCGGGCCGGCGGCAAGTTCGATGTTTTCACTGGCTTACTCCAGGAAAAGTATGGCTATACCCGTGAAGCCGCAGTCGATGAAATCGAGAAACGCGTGAAAGAGTTCGATGTCAATTTGAACAGGAAGACCGAGCCGGTCCGCCACGCGAAATAATTGGTGTATGGCCGCATTCCCTTCTTGAGAAGGGCTGCGGTTAACAAACATGGGCGACCATGTATTTGAAAATAGGAGAACAAAAATGAACCTGATCATCTATCTCATTGCCGGAGCGATCGTCGGTTATATCGCCAGCAGGATCATGCATACGAATTCACAGCAGGGATTGCTGCTCGATATCGTGGTAGGCATCGTGGGCGCATTCCTGGCTGGTTACTTTATCAGCCCGCTCTTGGGTGTCGGAACGATCAATCAAGCGATCACCCTTCCGACCATGCTGGTAACGCTGCTGGGATCCGTCGTTCTGCTGGCGATCTACAAAGCTGTTGCCCGCCGCTGATGGCAGTGGCGATTTAGTTTCAATTACCAATGAGACGAGCAGGGGCGCTGAACCCCTGCTCGGAAGAATTCTGATGGGGAGCAGGGCAGCCCCGTCGGCGCGGCTGGCCGTTTTATTCATCATGCCGATGCTATGAAAGGTCAAAATGCTAAATAACAATCGAGTCTCAGAAGTTAGAACGTCACAAAGCGAACCGGAACGAGAGCAGCGCATCCTCACTTTTAAGGCCACTCAACTGATATGGCTGCTGTTAGGAATCCTCGAGGCCCTGATTGCACTTCGCATCGGGCTGATGCTGGTTGGGGCCAATCCTGCTAGCCCGATCGTCGCCCTGATCTATGGATTTACCAATCTGTTCCTGTTCCCGTTTGCTGGATTGATCGGGTCGCCGACGGCCGGCAACATGGTGCTTGAACTGTCCTCGCTGTTTGCAATGCTCGTGTATGCCCTGATCGCCTGGGCCGTGGAAAGGGCAGTCTGGTTGATCTTTTATCGCCCGCGTGGCACAGCGGTAGCCGTCACTGAGACGATCACCAGTGAGCACCAAAAAACGACCCTATAAATCAAAACTGCGAGGATTGAATATTCTTCGCCTGAAGAGTCAAAATGCCAAACAACGGCAGAATCACAGAAGTCAAATCAGTACAAAGAGAACCCGGGCTGAGGCGGCGCTTTTTCTCATTCAAAGCCACCCAAATCATCCTCCTGATCTCCGGTATTCTCGAAGCCCTGATCGCACTGCGCATCCTGCTGAAACTGATCGGGGCCAATCCTGCTAGCCCGATCGTTGGCTTGATTTACAGCTTCTCATCAGTATTTCTTATCCCGTTTGCGGGACTGGTTGCTTCACCGACGATTGGTGGCATGGTGCTGGAAATCTCCTCCATGTTTGCGATTGTAGTTTATGCCCTGGCGGCCCTGGGGGTTGAAAGACTGACCTGCGTGATCTTCTCCCGTCCCCCGCGTACCTCGGTCACTAGAGTTACCGAAACCAATCCCGGTGAGCGCCATACTGTCCCATAGGCATGGAGACAGAAATGGATAATTCCTTCGATCGGCAAAGTTCCGACAGGCAGCAACAAAGCGGCCTTTTGGCAAGCCTGCAAATTTTCGAGCGCATCCTAAACTGGCTGGCTGGTCTCATTCGGTTGACGGAAGATGAGCAAAGGGATGCGGGCATCTATGTTGGTCGTCAAAGAGACGAATAAATATATGGTAGGCATGTTTCCAGTGTTTCTCTGTATGTGCCTCACCAACCGCAAGTAGCGGTCATAATTAATCAAGAAGGAAAAGCAAAATGATCAACGAAAATCAAGAATATCAATCCTCTACAAGTAACATACTCAACCTTTTGATCGGCATGGTGGTCGGCGGCCTGGCGGGCGCTTTGACAATGCTCTTGCTGGCTCCGCAATCTGGAAAAGATACCCGAATGCAAATTCAGAAAAAAAGCATCGAACTGCGCGAGCGGACGACCGGAATGGTCGAAGACACGATGGCGCAGGTCCGTTTGAATGCGAACAGACTCGCGAGCGATGGACGTGAGAAGATCCACGAATTGAAACAGCAGGGTCAAAAACTGACGATGAAGCAATTAGACCGCGTATCGGCAGCCGTGGATGCAGGTAAAACGGCAGTTAAAAGTTCCTAAAGTTTAGGCGTACCGCTGTGAGCTTTTCCTGAACCGTAGGCTCGCTGTTTTGCGCCGCTCGATCAACTGTCACCCGGGAAATCAGACCGGGTGACACCCAGATTATTCAAAAGGGGCTTGCCTTGCTCTATCTGATTATCCTGATCTTGACCGTGCAATGGTTGCTCAGTTTCCTCGGAATGTCAATCGTTCCTGGCATCCCGCACACGCGCCGTTCCATCTACGTGCTATCCTTTGTTATTGTTGTTCTCATTATTACGCAATTCCTGTCGTGGTTGTAGTTCATGCCCTTAACGAGAGAAGTAAATATGATCCCAGCACAGACACCCACAATGAATCCTGATGACTCTTCCAGGTGTGAAGAGCGAAAGCACATGACAGATCATGAAATAAGCGGCGGCCCGATCCAAAGGACGGATGTGGCCCTAAAGGAATACATCGACCGCGCCTTCTGGAAAGATGATGTTTTGCGTGCCATTGAGTATTCTGAAATTGATGTGCATGTAAGAGATGGGGTCGTCCATTTGAACGGCCACATCACGAGCAGCACCAGCCAGCGCCGGATCAAGAATGCCATTCGAGCCATGCCCGGCATTCTCGAAATAAAGGATCACCTCATCCTGGACGACAAGCTCACACTTGAGGTTGCCGCAGCGTTGGGAGCGTTGGAGCACACGTATGCCTGCAAGTTCTTTACAGGTGCATCGCATGGGGTGATATCCCTGAACGGTAATGTGAGTGATGAAAACGTGAAAATGCTGGCAGAGCAGTCCGCGGCCAGTCATCCAAACGTCCGTGGCGTGATTAATCATGTGCACGTCTCTGGGGTCATGCAGGGAGTAGAGGGCCAGCCATTTCTGCAGCCCGCCATAGGAGAAATCATTTATTTTCTTGATGGGGTCTCTGGAATTGTCAAGCAGGTAATCATGAATCCGAGCAATCGGCGCGTGATTGCCATGACCCTCCAGGGGAGTTTTACCGATCGGCGGTACGAGCTCAATTCACAGATTGATGGGGAAGCCCGGTCCCCGGAAAAACGTGTCATGCTGCCGATGAGCGTCGTTCGTTATTTAACGAAGGCATCCGGATTCCTGTCCATCCGCAGCAATGAAAGAACCCGGTACGTAGATTTTGATCCCGGTGACTTTGTTGTTCCTCATAAAGATTGGATCCCTCCCTATCCTTATTGCTCCGATGAAGTGTTATTTCCATTAGAATACCAGGGTATGAGTGTTCAAATTCCGGACCAACCTCATCCTGTTCCAGCCGAAGCGATATTGGAAGGTGTATCCTTCAGGGAACAATTGTTGGCAAACGACAGCCTCGGTGGATAGCAATGAAAACACCTCGTACTGCAAGTCACAGATGGCATCATCTCCTCAAGCAACGGTTTCATGGCAAGGCCTCCAACAACATGCCTGAATTGATAGGAGCTGAGGCTGAAAGAACTGAAATTGAACTTGACAACATCCGGCGCTGGGAGGATGATGGGGGGCCAGTGCTGGAGACCGGTAATTCATTCCTCCAGGTGCCTGAACATAAAACTTCCCGACCGATGGAGGTGGCTGGAAGAGATTGATAGAACAAATCAGAACCTAATTATGTTGGATCATCCAACAAAGGACATCGAAAGTCCAATGAAAATCCTATATATGGATCTCGGAAAAGGAAACTGGTTGGAGATGCCTGAAAGCGGTCATCCTTCGATCATTTACCTTGCCAAAGAAAAAATACAAGGCAAGCCCGATACATGGTCTTTGCCGCCCCATCTAGCGCTGTGGTGCGACGATCACAATATACCCATCAACAGAAATAGAACGATCACAGGCATGGTTGCATGATGAGTCTATCGGTATCCTCTTGCATGAAGTTGCGCGGATTCCCGACACCTTGGGCAAAGCGATATTGAGGGGACAGCCGCTAGACGAACAACTCGCGAATGATAACCTCGGTGGATGAAAACCAATCATGGTACAAGTTAGATTTGCGATCATAACTGCAGACGAGAAATTG
This sequence comes from Chloroflexota bacterium, assembly GCA_029782225.1. Classification (GTDB taxonomy): domain Bacteria; phylum Chloroflexota; class Anaerolineae; order Anaerolineales; family Villigracilaceae; genus JAKOVF01. The sequence continues at coordinate 10,072 of JAKOVF010000361.1, forward strand.
AAATACACGTGTCAACATCGCGCAAACTCCAAAGAATATTTTACCGCCCGCTCCGGGCGAAACTGATCTTTAATGCAGGTTCCGGCCGGCCAGAAGAATCGCCTCAGCAGCTCGTCAACATCCTGTCAGAGATGCAGAGTCAGCAGATTTTGCCCGAAGTCTATACCGTGGGCCCGGACAGCCAGCTTGAAACTGTTGTGAATAACGCCATCAAGACCGGCATCAAGCTGATCGTCGTGGCGGGCGGCGATGGGACAGTCGACGGTGTGGTGGGGGCCATGGTCGGAAGTGATGCGGCACTCGGTATCATCCCCACCGGCACACGAAATAATCTCGCTTATAACCTGGGGATCACCGGGGATATCGCAAGTTCTGTCGCCCTCCTGCGTCACGGACGCCGGTTGAAGATCGATGCCGGACGAGTCCACTGGGGACATTCCCGTCACTGGTTTCTGGAAGCTGCGGCCCTCGGCCTCGTGTCCGATCTGTATCCCATGGCAGATCAGCTCCAACATGGCGATCTCGCACAGTTCGGGGGATTCTTATCAACCCTTATTTCTGCGACACCCTCACGCCTGCGGATTAATCTGGATGGGCACAAACAGCTTGATGCAACGGCGCATTTGATGTTAATCGCCAACATGTCCTTTATTGGGCCACATTTCCAGATCTCCCCGAATGTATCCTTCCGGGATGGCCTTCTGGACGTATTTACTTTTTCGGATATGGGCAAACTGAAGATGATTTCATATGCCATGCTGTCTCGTGGAGGCCCTGTGGAGGATGCCGGTATGAAGCATTACCGCGCCAAGCATGTAAAGATCCGTTCGATTCCGCGCATGCCGGTGCTTGCCGATGGTGTCGTGCTCGGCGAGGGTTCATTATCGGTTCATATCCATCCACGCGCCCTGACAGTCATGGCAGGCTCCGCCCTTACTGGACAGCCGGCATGATCTGAGTAGACGGATTCAAAGATGGCGGTCAATGGCTAGTGGATCTGCTAGACGCTCCCCCAGGTGGCGGAGACAAACATACCGCATCTGATGGATGCGGCCGGGGAGTGTTGATCGTGACATTAGATGTCGCCGCACAACTTGTCATAAAATTCAAAATTGGCAACGGCGCAATCTTGGTAAAATCGGCCGGTACGGAGAGAATACTTGTTATGCAAACGGTCACAAATCAATCGGACGGGGAAGGCTCGGCCTCGAAGTCGGTAGCGGGGAAGGCACTCGCCATCGCGTCGGTTCCCGATACGCTCGCGGCGCTCCATGTGACCCCGGATACAGGTCTCACAGGCGCGGAGGTGGACACTCGTCGCAAGGAGCATGGATATAATGAAGTAGCAGAGCAAAAAGGGCATCCAGTTCTCGATTTCCTGCGAAAATTCTGGGGCATATCTGCCTGGATGCTCGAATTGATCATGATTCTGTCGGCTCTGCTCGGGAAGTATACGGATCTTGTTGTGGTCAGCGCGCTGCTGATCGTCAACGCTGTTTTGAGTTTTACGCAGGAACGTCGCGCAGCCGGCGTGGTTGAGACGCTGCGAAAACAGTTGCAGGTCAGCGCTCGTGTCCGGCGGGATGCGAACTGGCAGATCGTTCCCGCCCGGGAATTGGTGCCGGGTGACATCGTCCGCGTGCGTCCGGGCGACATCATACCAGCGGATGTAAAACTCCTGACGGGTGAATTGAGCATTGACCAATCGGCTCTTACCGGCGAATCGAAGGATGCCGATAAGAAGCCGGGTGATGTGCTCTCGTCGGGGTCTATTGTCCGCCGCGGCGAAGGCGACGGCGTGGTCATGTTGACCGGAGCGAAGACCTACTTTGGCCGCACTACCGAACTGGTCCAGCAAGCGAGACCGAGACTCCACATCGAAGCTGTGGTTTCCAAGGTCGTCCGCTGGTTATTCGTCATCGTGGGCGCGCTGTTGGGGGCAGTGATCCTATTATCGCTGATCCGCGGCACGCCGTTCGTGGAGATGATTTCGCTCATGCTCGTGCTCTTGATGAGCGCTGTGCCGGTCGCACTACCTGTCATGTTCACGGTCAGTATGGCTTTTGGGTCGAAAGAACTGGCGAAGCGCGGCGTGCTTGTCACGCGTCTGAGCGCGGCAGAGGATGCCGCTACGATGGATGTGCTCTGTGTGGACAAGACCGGCACGATCACGATGAACCAACTGGCTGTCACTGGATTGATCCCACTGGAGCAGGCAACGGAATCCGACATACTGTTCGCCGGTGCGCTCGCATCTCATGAAGCCAACCAGGATCCGATTGACCTGGCGTTCCTCGCTGCGGCAAGAGAACGGCACGTCTTCGATGGCGCGCCCGCAATCACACCCATCTCGTTCACACCATTTGATGCGAAAAACCGGCGAACGGAAGCTGTGGTCGAACAGAGCGGGCAGCGGTTGCGCGTGATGAAAGGCGCCGTTCGAACAGTCGCCGAGGCTTGCGGGCTACAGCCCCCGGCAATCGAGGCGCTAGAGTCCCGAGTCAGCGAATCGGCTGCAAAGGGCTATCGGACACTGGCGGTGGCGCGTGGTTCTGAAACGGGCACTCTCGGCCTCGTTGGACTGGTGACGCTATATGATCCACTCCGGCCAGACGCCAGGCAGCTCATTGCTGCGCTCCGTAATCTCGGGGTCCAGGTAAAGATGCTCACTGGCGACGCGCTGGCGGTTGCTAGCGAGATCGCACAGGGAGTTGGGCTACCCAACATCCGGCGAGTGGCAGATTTGAAGGCCGCCAGCGTGAAGGCTGGCAACGAGTCGGCTGACCTTTTGGCGGGTGCCGATGGTTTTGCCGAAGTGTATCCGGAGGACAAGTACATCGTGGTTCAGCACTTGCAAGCGGCAGGACATGTGACTGGCATGACAGGCGACGGTGTTAATGATGCGCCCGCGCTGCGCCAGGCTGAAGTGGGCATCGCCGTCAGCACTGCCACCGATGTTGCCAAGGGCGCAGCCAGCGTCGTTCTGACCGAACCGGGACTGACGAACATCGTGGCTTTGGTCGAGCAGGGACGGACAATCTACCAGCGCATTCTGACGTGGATCATTAATAAGATCAGCCGGACGATACTCAAGGCTGCCTTTGTAGCCATCGCGTACGTGGTGACCGGCAAATTCGTTGTCTCCGCTTTTGCGATGTTGTTGCTGGTTTTTATGACGGATTTCGCGAAGATCGCTCTGTCCACCGACCATGTTCGATCATCCCAGAAACCGGAAACATGGAATATCGGGGGATTCATCACGGTATCAGTGGTGCTGGGCATCGCAATGGTTGTGGAAACACTTGCTCTCTTGTGGGTCTGCTGGTCGCGTTTCGGTTTAGCGACCAACAACAATGCCCTTTACACATTCAGCTTCCTGACCCTGCTCTACTTTGCGGTTTTCTCCATCGTGTCCGCGCGGGAACGCCACTGGTTCTGGGCGACAATGCCCAGCAAGACTCTCATGGCGGCCCTGACGGCGGATGCGCTCGTGGGCACCATCCTGACATTCGTGGGCATTCCGGGGTTATTGCCCTTACCGTGGTGGCAGATGCTCGTAATTTTCGTTTATGCGATGGTCGCGTGCCTGGTAGTGAACGATGCAGTGAAGGTCGCGCTGATCAAGTACGAGTTCCCTCAAGCGTTCCCTCCAGTGCGAACTTCAAAACCAATTGTCAGTTAAGATTCCAGGAGGCGAGTTCGATGAAGGTGCGACCATCCGCCTGGAACGCGGAAAGGAAAAGCTGAAATTCACCGCACTGGCACGAGACCAACCCGTGGCTCCAGCATGCCAGGTACAGGTCTCTCCCAAGTGGTCAAAGTCGTTTACATGCAAGGAATAATCCCATGACACTATTTGATGATATTCTCACACAATTCCCTCCCGATGTTCAAGCGACAGTGCGCAAGATCTGGGAGGCCCTGGGACCCAATGAAAAGGCAGGCTTCCTGTCCCTTTTGGTTGGTTTCCCGGCGGACACAAACTTGGTTAAACTGCTGGTCAAGTTATCCACCGCCCAGATCCGGCAGGCATTTGGCAGCAAGCATCAGGTAGTTATCGTCGGCCCGACCAATGTCGGTAAATCCACGCTGTACAACCAACTGGTGCAGAACAAAAACGACCGGGCCGTTGTGGGTCCCTTGCCAGGCACAACAAGGGAAAATCAACAGGCCGATGCGTCCCTGTTTACCGTGGTCGATACACCTGGTGCGGATGCGGTGGGCAGTGTGGGTGAGCAAGAGAAAGACCTGGCCTTATCGGCCGCCGCGAATGCCGATTTTCTGGTGCTTGTCTTTGACGCTATCCAGGGGATTAAAAAGACCGAACAGGAATTGTTCAACGAACTATCTGCTCTGAAAAAGCCTTTTGTCGTAGTGCTGAACAAGATTGACCTGGTACCACGCAAAGACCTACAAGCCGTCATTTCGAGTGCTGCACGGAACCTGAACCTGGAGCCCGATCAAATTGTTCCAATCGTCGCCAAAGACGGCAAGAACCTCGGCAAAGTGTTGTTGGCGGTGGCAGCTACCGAACCTGAGATGGTCGCCGCCCTCGGGCAGGCATTACCGGAATTCCGCTGGCAGCTCGCCTGGCAAACCATCGTCAGGTCGGCCTCGATCTCAGCAGCCATTGCACTGGCGCCGCTGCCGGTCATTGATTTTGTCCCTCTGGTGATCACGCAGTCGATCATGGTGGTCGGTATTGCCCGCATCTATAACTACAAGATCACCCCGGGGCGCGCCTCCGAGCTGGTCGCCACCTTTGGCCTGGGGTTCTTAGGACGGACCCTCTTCCAGGAGCTGAGCAAGCTGGGTGGGCTGCCGGGCTGGCTGCTGAGCGCGGCCATTGCTTCATCGACAACCGTAGTCATGGGCTATGCTGCCGTGCGCTGGTTCGAAACGGGCCAGAAGCTTTCGGCTGAGGCAGTAAAAACACTCACCCACAGGATGACCACTTACACGCTGGATTCCCTCAAAAGTTTCGGAAAACGCAAGCCTGGCCAAAAGGGACTGCGGGAACGTATCACCCAATCACTGGAAAGCTCACCACTGGCCGAAAGCCGCTCAGCACTCGACAGTGAAGCGGGTGAATAGAATATCTCCCCCAAGTGGCGGAGAACAAGACTCCCCGGCAGATGGATGTGGTCGGGGAGTCTTTGTTGTAGGATAGTGTAGTAGACCAAACACTCAAAAGGAGAAATCTCAAATCGATCCGAATTATTTTAATTCTGATCGTCACATGGTCATCCTCGTTGTTTAAACCTATTAGGATCCTGTAGATTCGCAATTTGTTTGAAGGAGGAGGGGGCGGCCGGGAAGCTGAACCCAAATCAAATCTGAGAGGCAAAAAATGAAACAGTATCGTGCGCTTTTAGTCGTTTTAATGCTGGCTGCCGTGCTCATGAGCGCTTGTGGAGCCCTGTCCCCAAAGGGCGGGCAGAGAGCCTCCCCAACAGGCGGAGCAAATGCGGAAGCTGACATCATTCTCACAGGTATTATTCAAAGCATGAGTGGTACCCAGTGGGTTGTGAATGGTCAACCGTTCACAGTTGAGTCTGCCGTGGTTCACAATGGTCCGTACAAGATCAGCGATGTCGTCAAAGTTGAAGGCAACTTCCAATTCGACGGTAGCGTCCTGGCCTCCACTGTCGGAACTCCCAGCGCAAATGACCTGGCATCTGCTACCGCGTTGGCAAACAGCAATACCAATGGTGCCAATTCCAGCAATGCCAATTTGAACACGAACAATAGCAACGTTGACAATAGCAATGGAAATGACAATGGCGGCAGTGGCGGAGGCAGGGGAAACGACAACGGTGGGAGAGGCGGGGCAAATGACAACGGCGGCGGTGGCGGAAGCAATAATAATGGAGATTAATGCATAGACCATTTCCCCGAAAATTCGCTTCTCAAGCTCTCCCCCAAGTGGCGGAGAGGAACACTCCCCGGCTGATGGATGCGGCCGGGGAGTGTTCGTTGTAGGATGAGTTATAGAGTAAATAGCTCAAAAAGGAGAAAACTTATGTGGACTATCATCGTAATTCTAGTGATCCTGTGGCTGCTCGGCTTTTTTGGTGGAAATATAATTCCAAGCTTTCCGAAAACAGGCAGTTGGATCCACGCACTGCTCGTTATCGCCGTCATTCTCATTATTTTAAGACTGTTAGGGATCGTGTAAATCCGCGCTTCGTTGAAAATCGGGCAGGCAGCCAGTCTGGCTGCCTGCCCGATCACATGGTGACCCTAGTGGCGCAACTAACGCAGAGCGACAACATAAGAATAAGCGATTTTCGAAATGAAGGCAGCTGTGGCTGGTCGTAATACAGCCTGGCGGGGAATCACGCAGACTGCTGTGGCTATGACAGTGGTTATCGTATTGGTATTTAACCTTTCGGCTTATTTCACCCCGGCCAGTGCTGGCGCAATGCTAGCCGCGCCCCTGTGCGGCAACGGCTCTGCTCCAGACTACGGCTTCAACTACGATCTACAGCAGGTGCATTGGACGGTGAACTGGCAGGGCTATGTCTCGGAGCAAACTGTCACCGAGGTAGATGCGGTTCTTGACCGATTGAATGGAGATGATATTGCACAGACGATGATCCTGATCCAGTCACAGGACCAGGTGGGCAACCGAGTCAACTGCGCGGTACATTTCCTGCGCTACATGAAACTTGGTCAGCCGACAGGCGAGCGCAAGGATAACGGCTTTGTCTTTTTGATCGTTGTTGAGCCCACCCGCATTGATGTGCACTACGGCGTAGGGCTGGGACTGCCAGCACTTACCGCCCCCGAATTGACAACCCTCAACCGCTCCGCCGAGGATACTTACCAATCCACCCACAGCATGGATCTGGCGCTGCTGACCCTGGTGAAGGGGTTCGATAAAGTTGCGCGTAGCAATTACGCGCCTCTGATTTCTCCCACGCCAATTCCGGGGACGATCAACCTGCCGCCGCTGCCTTCCGGGCCGCTGGGCATTTTGACCATCTGTGGGCTGATGTGCATGGGAGTCCTCTTTCTGTTGTTTCTGATATGGATGTTCGCCCAGTTGGCACGCAGTGGGATCAGCTTCAATCCATACGGTGGTTGGGGTTCACGGGGATCAGGGTTCCCATTAGGCGGGGGCAGGGGGGATGGTTCATCGACGCGTGGTGGCGGCGGCAGTGGCCGCTCCGGGCGTGGCAATTAAAAAGAATAAGGAGATTCAGACATGAAACGTTCTATTACACAGCTCATTCCAATTCTTGTGATGGTTGCCATGTTGGCAGGGCTGACTGGCTGCGGCGTCGTGAATTCGGGCACAACGGAATACAACGAACTGGTTGCGTTGGTGCAGGGCGTGCAGTCCGCGGCGGCCAATTTTCAGCTGGTTACGGATACACAGTATGCCAAGATCCAGGCCAAGACGCAGATCACCAAAGATTATTACGACGCGGTCAGTTCCAGCGGCGAGGTATGGACGGGTAACTTCCGTTCGCAAGCCGATGCGCTAACCAACCTGCTCAATAATTACCGCGATGAGAATGGTCAGCCATTAGACCCAACGAAGCTGAATTTGAATGACCTGCAGGGCAAGGGTGCATTGCCCGATGGCCTGGGCCAGGGATTTACGCTTTATGTCAACGCCATCACTCAGGCCCCTCCACCCGTGCCGGATTCCGCAGTCACACTTGCACTTGGAGATACCATTGATGAGGCAATGAACACCATTCAATTGGGTGGCACTGATTGGAATGATGCCGTTAAAGCCTACAACACCCGGCGGGCGCAGATCAAAGGCGAGATTGTGGCGCGCGTCTCCGCTTATTTCGGCTTTGACCTGCCGGTAACCCTCCCCTATTATCAGGGTGGCAATGCCGGCCAGCCCATCCAGAATCCTCTGGCGACGCCCAAGCCGTAGATGAAACGGTTTTTACAAATATGAAAAACAATGATTTGGCAGGAAATATTGTTGAAACGCAGAACTTAACCAAAACATTTGGTAAAGATATTGCCGTGGAATCTCTCAACATGCAGGTGCCGCGCGGCGCCATTTTTGGTTTTGTGGGTCCAAGTGGGTGCGGAAAAACTACGACCGTCCGCTTGTTAACAGGGTTTTATAGACCAACTTCCGGTACATTGAGTGTACTGGGCAAAGACCCGGCCGAATTTTCGAAGTCTGACCGCGAAAAAATAGGTTATCTGATCCAACAATTTGTCCTGTACCCGGAACTAACAGTTTGGGAAAACTTAAATTTTGCGGCTTCCTTCTATGGGGTAGGTCTTTTTCGATGGAGGCGTTTAAATAAGCTGCTTGATTTTGTTGAGCTGTCGGGAGATAAAAACAAACTGGCAAGGGATCTCTCCGGAGGTATGAAGCGACGCCTGAGCCTGGCTGCTACCTTGGTGCACAACCCGGAACTGCTTTTTCTGGATGAACCTACCGCCGGGATTGACCCGATCCTGCGCCGCAAGTTCTGGGATTATTTCAAGGAACTGCAGGCAGAGGGCCATAGTCTGTTTATCACAACCCAATATGTCGGTGAAGCTGCATTTTGTGACCTGGTTGGAGTGATGTACGGGGGAAGACTGCTGATGATCGAAACCCCGGATGGGCTGCGCAGGAAGGCATACGAGGGCGATGTGATTGGGATCAGGACCAACGAAGTGATACGAGCCGAACACCGGCAACAACTGGAAGGTCTGCCCTTTGTCCGCGGCAAAGTGAAGATTGTCAGCGACCAGGAGGTTGAGGTCACTGTGGATAATGAAAGTACGGCAGTTGCAAAGCTGCTGGAATGGTCGCAGGCACAAAAACTAACCGTGGAAATGATGGACCAAAAATCCCCTCCTTTTGATGATGTGTTTGTCAGAATAATCGAAAAGGAGATCGCGAATGATTAAATTGTTCAAATCTTTAATCCGAATTTCCGCGTTCACGGGCAAGGAGCTGACAGAAATTTTCCGCCAGCCCAGACTTATTGTGACACTCGTCCTGGGACCTTTCTTAATCATGTTTCTATTCGGTTTAGCGTATCCTAATCAGGCCCGCACTTTGAAAACCACGTTTGTCGCCAAAGATCCGATTTCTTTTCAGAAAGAGATGGATACTTTTACTAAATCCTTCCAAACGACGATTTTTGATTATGTGATCGAGAGCGATAAGGAGAAGGCGCTGGCAAAGCTGGCCCTCAAGCAAACCGACATTGTCATCATCGTGCCGGATATTCCGTTCGAAACCATCCAACACAACCAGCAGGCCGAATTTCTTGTTTACTACAATGAAGTCGACCCATTCCAGGTTGGGTATATTCAATCTGTAACAAAATTATATATAGATGATGTCAATCGTCAGGTTTTACAATCTGTGGCCGAACAGGAACAGGCGAGCTCTGGCGCCCTGCAAACCGATCTAAAAGCTGCAATTGTAAAGACACAGGCGCTTGGCCGGGCCATTCCGCCGGGGGACGTAAATACGGCAACGCAAGTTTCGGACCTTGAGAAATCTCTGACGGACCTGTCTGAAAAACTGACCACATTTCGTTCCATGACCCCTGGCATTTTGGTCAACCCGTTCTCTGCCAGGACCAGCGGGTTATCCGGTGGCCTATTAACGGTGACCGGGTTCTTTGTTCCGGCAGTGATCGTCCTGCTCTTGCAGCACGTCTCGATAACTTTTGCGTCCCTCTCCATTGTTCGAGAAAGGCGCTCCGGAATTATGGAATTATTCCGAGTGGCTCCCATCACAGCGTTTGAAACTTTAGTGGGGAAATATCTAAGTTATCTCTTCTTTGAAGTGATCCTGGCTGGTGCCATTACCGCCCTGGCTGTTTGGCTGCTTAAGATTCCCATTTTAGGCCGCTTGCAGGACTATGTTTTGGCTGTGGTTGTCCTAATTTTTGCATCCCTTGGGGTGGGTTTCCTGATCTCTCTGATCTCAGAAACGGATACCCAGGCCGTTCAGTATTCGATGCTCTTGCTGCTGGCAAGTATTTTCTTTAGCGGATTTTTTATGGACCTGCGCCTGATGTGGGCACCGATCACAGTCCTGGCATGGTCATTACCTGCTACTTATGGCATTCGCATGCTGCAAGACATCATGTTACGTGGCTATGCAGCGCCTCCGCAAGTTTTTCTGGGAATAGTGGGCCTCGGCATAGGACTACTCCTGATTAATTGGATGCTCCTGAGAAAGAAAATGGATAGTTAATACTCTTGAGCAAGATGCTTACTCTTCCTGTCCGTTTATGGGGGGCGCCTCTACGCGTCCACTGCGTTTCCCCCTTCCCTTCGGCTTGGGCCAAATATCCGAATCTCCCCCAAGTGGTGGAGAGCAACACTCCCCAGTCGCAGGATGTGGCTGGGAAGTGTTTATCGTATGATGATATTGAATTACCGATCATAAAAAGGAGTATTACATGAGCATATTTAGTGACATCTTTGACAAAATCGTGGGAAAGATCAAAAGTCTGGTACCCGGCGCAAATACCATATCAGATGTTAACCTTACCGCCGAATTTGACAAGTTGGCTGGCAAGCGACTTGAATGGAGAACTTCCGTGGTCGATTTCTTGAAGATGATCGGCGCGGACAGCAGTAGAGCAAATCGGGACGCGCTTGCAAATGAGCTGGGTGTTGACGCCAGCTTTAAGAGCGGAAGCGCGGAGAAGAACGAGGCTCTACGAAAAGCCCTCTTCAAGAAGATCGCTGCAAATGGCGGGAACATCCCCGCTTCACTTTTAGATTGAGAACAAAGACGTTTGTCGCTTTTGCCGCTGTTTTCTTCGCCATTGATGCAAAATCTTGTCGGGCAGCAGATGGCCGGATAGACTGGATTGCAGGAGTCCTCTTCTGTCTGATGATCGCCCTGCTGCTTCTCTAATGAAAAAGCCTGCCTCTACCAGACAGGCTTTTTCGTGGTCCGCACACCCACCACTGCTCCGCATTGCCAAGAACGCGCAGGACGGAGGCAAACCATTCGGCTACACTTGCAGCATAAGTAGGATATGCCAATTTCACAGTTGCAGAGAATGTAAATGAGATGACTACAGACAAGCAGAAAGAAACAGCGAAGGAAAACATTAAGAAAGCACAACAGCGATGGCAGGAAATGACGCCTCGGGAACGCGCGGTAGCCCAACCTAAAGGAAAAAAGCGGGCAAAACCGGGAACGAAAGGGGAAGGAGACTATTTCCGGATTGTTGTACGATCAAAGGAGCAATTTACCACGTTTCGTTACCACGATGTCGGTGAAAAGGGCGGTATTCTACGCCTTGCGGGTAAAAGGAGCAGCGGTTCTTGGGATACGCAAGTATGGCTTATCAGCAAGGACGATGCCCATATTGAAGGCGATACATTAGTTGCCGATACCGAGGATGCCAGAAGTGTGATCGAAGCCCTGGGATCAAAGCCCAAACATGTTGAGGGAGATGTATTTGAGGCGAAAGACCGTCCCAATATTCCTGAGAATAAAAAGCCAACAGAGGCGCAACAGAAAGCCAGGCTTGAAAATATAAAAAAAGCCCGGCAAGCTCGTCGGACTCGCGCGGCGAAAAAAGAGTAGGTTACACGCGCGAATGTCACGCCGATGGGACCAGCTACTAGACCTTCTAATAAGGAAAGCGCCTGACAGAACGTACAGTAACTGTATTGAAAATCTGCGCGATCTACAAGTGTTTTCCCTGCGGCGGGCTTTTTTATTCAAGCAAAATGGCTCAGGTTGTAAAGAAGGATCCCAAGAGTACTTTCTCATTCGAGGAATATCCGGGGTCTGCTGTTTAAATCTCCCCCAAGTGGCGGAGACGAATATTCCCCAGTCGATGGATGTGGCCGGGAAGTATTGGTCGTAGCATAAGATCATGGGCGCATTTTTTGTGCCCAGACCGGCTTGCGAAATTAAACGTAATTGCGAGGAGCGATAAGCCTCATCATGTTAATCCGAGTGTGCAAGAGACAAAGGCCTTTTCATGACCACAACAGAGAAAAATACGCTTAAATCGATCCATAAGAATGCTGGTTGCGCCATCCGGATTCGCCTATCCCGAAATATCTTGAAAGGGTAGGGAAGGCATGTCCCTCGAGCTACCGACACAACCGTATGATTGGACATTCAGGCGGGTCGTGTGGGCCACTCTGATGATCATTTCTGTCATCCTTGGCTTCTGGCTGCTCTATAGGTTCAACCAGGTCGTTTTCATCTTATTTATTGCCATCGTGATAGGCACGGTGATTAGGCCAGCCGTAGCCTGGTTGCATCAGCGAGGGCTGCCGCGGATTCCGGGGGTCATTCTTGTCTACCTCGTGCTGCTCGTTCTGCTCATCGGCTTCCTGCTGTTGCTATTTCCGTTGATTGTCGAGCAAAGTACGACGATTGCTGCCGCTATGCCGGGTTATTACCAAAACCTGCGCGAGCGGATGGTTAATTATCCCAATCAATTAATTGTGCGCTTAAGTGAGTTCCTCCCAACCACGCTGCCAAGCCTGCAGCTACCCACAGTGCAACAAACGGGACCGCAGGTGATGGCCTCAGCCGGGCAGGCGCTGGGTTACGTAACATTGGTGTCCCAGGTTCTCTTTATAGCCATAGTTATTCTGGTACTGGCTTATTACTGGACACTTGAGGGGCCTCGAACCATCCAGTCATTCTTTCTGCTGATTCCACAAGGCCAACGCGAAAGCATTAGCGAACTTGTTTCGGCCATGGAAACCAAGGTGGGTTTCTACATAGCCGGACAAGGTCTCCTTTGCCTGGTCATAGGCATCCTGGCGCTGCTAGCTTATCTGCTCATCGGCTTGCCCAATGCTCTAGTGTTAGCGCTGATAGCGGGCGTGCTCGAAGCCGTACCCATGATTGGGCCGCTGCTTGGCGCCATTCCCGCGGCGCTCGTTGCACTGTCCATTGCCCCTGACAAGCTGATTTGGGTCATTGTCGCGACCGTTATCATTCAGCAGTTGGAAAACAGTCTGCTGGTGCCACGCGTCATGCGCAAGGCGGTGGGAGTCAATCCATTCGTCACGCTACTGGCGCTTTTTGCCTTTAGCTCTTTGTTCGGCATTGCCGGAGCACTCATGGCGATTCCCATGGCAGTCATCATTCAGCTCGTGCTCAATCGTTTTGTCTTTCATCCCGCGGTGATGGAGCCCGAGGTCTCGGCCGGACGCGATTATGCGAGCCGGCTACGCTATGAAGCACAGGATCTGGTCCAGGATCTGCGCAAGCAGGCGCGACTCAATAAAAGAGGCTCGGATCTAAGGATTAAGCAGATCGATCAAGTGATGGATGAGATTGAGACTATAACAACGGACCTTGATGCTCTACTGGCCCAGGCCAGTGCTGCGGATGAGCCATGACGAAGCAACTGGTCGTATTTGGTACAGGAGTTATGACCACATTGCTGGCGCTGGTGGTGCTGTGGCAGTTCCGCATTGTCGTTGTTTACGTGTTGATCTCGCTCATGCTTGCGGCAGCACTGCGCCCATTGGTTAACCGCCTGGTTGGGCAAGGCTTAATCGCACGCGTGGCCTGGATTCTACTGTACCTGATAGCCCTGGCCAGTCTTGGCTTCTTACTCTTCCAAATCGGTAAGACCGCGATCAGTGAGATTCAACAGTTGTCCCATACTGTGTCGGTGCAGGACGAGTGGAAGCTGCCGCTATGGTTGGAGGGCAGCTCGTTCCAACAGGCGCTGGTTGAGCGGCTTCCACCGCCGAGTAAGCTATTCGAAGTATTGACGGGCGACCAGGGGCAGCTTGTACTGCCAGCTATACTCGGCTTCACGGAGGGCGCCGCCGGCATTGTGAGTGGCGCACTGGTCATTCTGTTCTTGAGTCTCTACTGGAGCATCAATCAAATTCATTTTGAACGACTCTGGCTCTCGTTGCTTCCCTCTGAACTGCGCAAACATGCGCGAGGCATTTGGCGGACAATCGAGAATGATCTCGGCGCTTACATACGCAGTGAGGTAGTACAAAGCCTCCTGGCGGCATTGTTACTGGGCCTTGGTTATTGGCTACTCGGGTCCCCATATCCAATGTTGCTGGCGGTGATTGGCGGGCTCGCATGGCTGATACCTGTAGTGGGGGCAGTCCTGGCCGTGATTCCGCCACTGTTAATGGGACTGCTGACCAGTGTGCAACTCAGCCTGTTTACAGCTCTCTTTGCCCTCGTCGTCTTAATTGTCCTGAAAATATGGGTCGAGCCACGCCTTTTCAGACGCAAGTGGGATAATCCAATTTTGACCTTAGTCATACTCCTGGCCATGGCAGACGCTTTTGGTCTGCTTGGGATCATTGTGGCGCCGCCCCTGTCCGCTGTATGCCAAATTCTGTGGAATCTCCTGGTCAGCAACCGCCTTGCTTCAGGGGCTGCCGCTCAGATTTCAGACCTCAAAGAACGGCAGGCACGCCTGCGGGACTCTCTAGGGGAGATGGATGTGCCTCCGCCATTGGTGATCAGTAGTATGGAGCGGCTCACCGGTCTGCTTGAGAAAGCTGAACCCATTCTGCAAGCGGCGCTGCCCGTTATACCCTCTGATCTAGCGCATCCGCCCGAGCTTTTCACTGGCGAAGCTGGGTCATCTATGTCCTCAAAACCCTGAATAAACTGAGGATGTCTACATCTGGCATGGTTAAATATTTTGCACAGCTCAGGCAACAGAGTATCCGGAACGCAAACAGGATTAATGAGCGTACAGGGGGCTGGTTAGGGATGTTGGCGGGCGCTGCAAAAGAAGCCCTAAAGCCTGATACCGCAATTACCGCCGCGGCGATTGCCTACTTTGCACTCTTCTCCCTCTTTCCTATCACTCTCCTTAGTATTTCCATTGCCAGCTTCAGTCTTGGCCCGTCGACAGACCCGCAACTCATCATTCAAAGGCTGGAGTTTGTTGCGCCGGCCCTGCGCCAGTTGGTGGGGCAAAATATTGATGAAATTATCCAGGCGCGCGGAGCAGTGAGCGGTGTCGCTTTGGTGGGTCTGATCTGGTCTGCCTCTACAGTTTTTTACACGTTTACTCACACCCTGAATGAAATTTGGGGTGTTAAACGCCGCCGCGCTGCATGGAAAAGGCGTGGCCTTGCCATACTATTTGTCCTGATCTTCGCTGGCCCGATTCTCTTCCTGGCCTCATTTGCCGGAAGTATTCTTGCACACCTCCGCGCCTTGTTACCGGCCCCGATCACTTCGATGGAGGGCGGCGCCGGCTTGGTGCTGGCTATCTTGCTCGATGTTGCCTTGTTTATGCTGCTCTACATGATTCTCCCGCACGGGGCTTCTACCTGGCGCGAGATTTTACCCGGCGCGATGGGGGCTGGTTTCCTGTGGGAGCTGGCCAAGAAAGCCTTCCTTTCTTTGGTGTCCACCTATATCTCGACTTCAAACCTGGTGTATGGTTCGGTAACGGCTATTATCGCCTTCCTGGCCTGGGCATATCTAAGCGGCCTCATCTTTCTCTTTGGCGCTTACTTAAGCGTTTCGTATTTCCAACTCAAACAGCTGCAAAAAGAAACGGCAGCCGGAATACGTCACTAAGATTCCAGCGGGTGGGTGCGCTGGTAGTATACGGTTCTCCCCCAAGTGGCGGAGGAAAACACTCCCCGGCTGATGGATGCGGCCGGGGAGTGTTTGTTGTAGGATGAGTTATAGAGCAAATAGCTCAAAAAGGAGAAACCTCATGTTGTGGACTATCATCGTAATTCTAGTAATCCTGTGGCTGCTCGGCTTCTTCGGCCGGAACATATTTCCAAGCTTCCCGCAAACGGGCGGTTGGATTCACACTCTGATCGTGATTGCCGTCATACTCGTTGTTTTGAGGCTGTTAGGGGTCGTGTAAATCTGCGCTTATTTGAAAACGAGAGGCAGCCTGAAAGGCTGCCTCTCCCTCCATGCATACTACACGTTACCCTCATGTTCGGGAGCAGAAACCAGCACATGCTAGCTTGTCAGCTCACAGGTCCTCCCTCACAGTGACATGGTATCTTTCAGCCAACTTGGAATCGTTTTTTGATTGACCGACTACTTTCGATAAAACCGACAACTTACACCACCCCAGATTTGAAGGAGAGTCCTCATGAAGAAATGCAATGAAGTCATGACGAAAAATCCGGTTTGCTGCCTGCCAGATAACACGGCGGCAGAAGCCGCAAAGTTGATGAAGAGCAAAAACATCGGCTCGATACCGATTATTCAGGATGAACAGGGCAAACAACTGATCGGAATCGTGACCGATCGCGATCTGGCATTGAAGGTCGTAGCCAAGGGGCTTGATGCCAAATCGACGAAATTGAGGGCGGTGATGACGCGCAAGGTAGTGACATGCCGCGCTGACGATGATCTGCAGAAAGCGCTGGATGCGATGTCGGAGCACCAGTTGCGCCGCATTCCGGTTGTGGACAATAACGATAGGGTGGTAGGGATCATTGCCCAGGCCGACGTAGCGACGCGCCTGGATCAGCCGAAGAAAACTGCGGAAATGGTGAAGGAAATTTCACAATCCGGCGGGCAGTAGGAAGTTTTTTCCGTTAAAGAATGAGTGTTAGAAATAAGGAAATATGAAATGCCTGACAAAAGAATGAGTAAGACCCAGTTCGTTGCCGCCCTGGCGGAGAAGAGCGGGCTCACCAAGAAACAAGCCGCCTCCGCGCTCGACACGATCAACGCGATCGTTGCCCAGCAACTCGGTAAGGGAGGACCGGGCGAAGTTCTCATCCCGGGCCTGCTTAAGCTGATGATCGTTGACAAGCCTGCCACGCCCCAGCACGAAGGCGTCAACCCGTTTACCAGAGAGCCAATGACCTATAAGGCAAAACCGGCTCGCAAGGTAATAAAGGTGAGGCCCCTCCAGGCGCTGAAAGATGCCATTTAGGTTCTCACTATTTGCATCTGGAATTTCCAGCTTGCCGAATGGGCAAATAATATGAATCAAGTGCGCCGCGATTTGCGTGTGATCGTCGCTATGTACGGAAGTGTTTTGATGCTTCTAATCCTATCCGCCTGTGGGCCGCAGCTGGGAACTCCCGCTATGCCTGTGGCAGGGTTGCTTTTACCGGTGCCGACTGAAACGAGTGTGCCCTGCGAGGCATGTGCTCAGGCAACTCTGGCAGTCGCATTGACGCAGGATAAAAACAACGCCGACAATCAGGCGGCCGCGACCGCCGAGATTTTGCGTGCCAATGCGCAGGCAACCTTGAATTCAGCCAACGCAACGTTGAGCGCAGCCCAGACCCAGGATCAGAACAATGCCAATGTCATTGCGGCCCAGATAGCGGGTACTGCTGAAGTTGTGCGTGCCAATGCACAGGCGACTCTAAATTCAGCCGGTTCCACGCAGAGCGCCGCGTTGACCCAGGATGCAATCCGGCAGACTCAAGTGGCAGATCAGGCGACAACCAGCGCACGGGCCATGTTGAATCAACAAAATACGGATGCGCTCGTCGCTGGTACCCAGACGGCGGTTGCCAACAATATCGCAACGCAAACCGAGGCCGCGGTCGCGACCTCACAATGGTATGCCGACCAGACGCGCCAACGCGGAGAACAAAGGCAAGGACCAATTACCTTCCTGTGGATTTGGGGAATCCCAATCTTCTTGATGCTGGTGGCAGGTTTTATTCTTTGGGGATTCTGGCACTGGCTCAAGATCCAGCAAGCAAACCAGCACATTCTCAAAAACCCCGTGGAGAAGCTGCCTGCATCAGTGATTGAAGTCATCCCCCATCATCACGAGGATTCGATGCCCTATCTTGAGAGTGGAGATGTCGATCATCGTTATCAACTCACAAAGCCGGATGATCAGGTGCGCCGCTGGCTTGATGAAGTCAAGCGCAAGCTGCTACGGAGTGAGAAGGATGAAGATGATGACACAGACAATTGACCCGAATCATTTCGATCGGGAAGCTCGGCGCATCAGATCCCAGGTATCGACAGTCCTCACAAGATGGGGATTACTGCCACGATTCAAACGCTGGCGATTGGCACAAGATCCAGAAACGGGAATGATCGTGCTGTTTGGTGTACTCAACAACCGATATATTGCCTCGCATACCACAACTCCCTTCCTTGATTACTTTGATCCACGCTTGTTGCATGATCTTGCAAATGAATTGAAAGTCCAGGTGGTATCCTGTAATACGGATGGCCTGCGCTATGCCTTCATCTTGGACGATGGCCAGCTCCACAGATTGCCGACTCATATTGACTACCCTTTCCTGGATGGAGAGAAGCTCTTTGTCCGCGTTGCCTACAGCGATAAGCTGGCACCCGAAGTGATTGAACCGCAAATTACACCTGCGCCAGTCAGGGCAGCCGATATTGTTGATGATCAGGCGTTAGTGCGTCAGGGCGTAGGGGCCTTTTTGAAGGTCTTCGACGACATAAAACTCAGGGACGATGCCGCTGTACAACTCTCTGCTCAACAACTGCCGGACATCGTGGTCATTGACAAAGAGGAGTTCAATAAGAGAGTAGCGGAACACGACGCCAGTCGGCAGAGGCTTAAGCGAATCAAGAAGTTATTAGAAGATGAAATCTGAATAGCCTCAGGAGCGGCGGCGCACACGACTCGGTCTCGGATTCCCATGCTGGACTGTACTTTTGATGAAGCCTCCCCCAAGTGGCGGAGATGAACACTCCCCTGTCGAAGGATGTGACGGGGTAGTGTTCGCTGTATGATGAGATAGTCCCGTAGTGTATATCCTTGCCTAACCTGCCTGCGGATTTCAGAATGCTATGCCGGGTGCAAGCGAGGAAACTATGATCACCAGAGGTGAAAAATGACAAGAAAACAAAAACTGATGAGGATGATTCTAAGCAAACGGCTAAAAAAATACGGGAGCGTATCCACCCAACCCGGACGCAGAACGCTTCGCAAACCCATTAAGTTTGCAAGCCTGCTACGGGCGCACTTGCCGCCTCAAGCTGTCAACGTGCCCGTCCAGGATGCACCGGCTGCGCCATCGGAAGACATTCAGGTCTGAGAGAGCAATGACGGAAACAAGAATGTTGGTCAGCAGGAAGCCAGAGTCCTAAATGTTTTATTTTCCGCTGGAAATACCTGCAATTTCTCAATCTGCATCCGTGCAATTATGAAGTCACCTGTAAAAACGCTGAGCTGCTCGCAGCCGATGCAGTTCCAACTCTGCCCCTCGAGATCGAACCTGAAACTTGAAAAGGAAACAACTATTTAGATTTCGCAAGAATGCTTATCGAATCTGAATATGTTGAAAAAAATGACAATAAAACTGAATTTGCTCTTTATCGTTATGGATATGCTGACTCTGCTGGCTTTTCCAATTGTATTTGTGCACGGTAAGCTCCTCCAGTTTGTGAGATCCCGCGAATCTATGATTTACTGGTTCAGTCACAGCGGACAAACGATCGATTAGTAGTAATGAATATTCCCAGGAAAGGTAACGATGCGCACGCAAAAAATTAGTTTTCCAGACCGACAGGCTCTCTGTGTTTTCCCAACGGCGCGCTCGGGATTGACGTACGCCATCTCAGAATTGGGCTTGAAAGATCATTATCCTGTTATCGTACTGATCGGCGGCAAGATTGATGAGCAACACGCGGTGGTGACTCGGCATGCCATCCAAACCATCGCCAGGGTCGCAGAAGATATGAACGCCGCAGTCATTTGCGGAGGGACAGATATGGGTGTTATGGCGGAAATCGGCCAGGTCAGGTCACGGAATAATTACAAATTCCCATTGGTCGGGATAGCGCCTGAACAACTGGTTGCCTGGCCGGGCGGCCTCCGCAGCACAAAGTTTTTGTGGTGGGGAAAAGAGCGCTGGCCGTTGGAGTCGCATTACTCCCATTTCATTCTTGTACCTGGCCACCAGTTTGGGGATGAATCTCCCTGGATTGTCAATGCGGCGGCCATCCTGTCCGAAGGGCATCAGTCCGTAACGATCCTGATCAACGGCGGCGAAGTTTCCAGGAAGGATATCGAACTGAGTTTGGAGAGAGGCCGTCCGGTCATCGCGTTGAGTCGCACGGGGCGCCTGGCTGATGAGATAGCAGAAGAGCCGAACTGGCGCAAATTGATCACTGTAGTCCCGGCAAATGCCGAGCAGCAGATTATTGAAGAGGTTCAAGCAGCACTATCGGTCAAGGAAAGTAGCGTGTTAACCCAGGAGTTAGTCAGCACAACGTGAGTACACATTCGACCTGCAATTCAATGAATTTAAGAAGGAGCAATCAATGGGACGCAAAGGTGTCAGTAAACGCAAGCCTAAGAAATCAGGATCGTCTTCCGGTGCCAATACCAGCGGTTCTTCCAATGCACGCTCACTGGTCCAGTCGCTGGTGAAAGACAAGGGCGCGCCTCTCAACAAAGGCATGAATCCCTCGGCTGGATCGAATAAAACGCAAAAGAAACGCTAAAATGCAAAAATCGTTATCACCGAGCATGGCATCAGCCGAACCCTGTTACCGGGAAGTTTGCCCATCGAGGTATTGACTGGAAATGGAAATGGAAAAGGCGTTAAGGTGATAAAGAACGAATAACAAAAGGAGGCAGCAGTGAAAATCCTGCTTGTGTACCCCGAGTTCCCGGACACATTTTGGAGCTTCAAGCACGCGCTCAAATTCGTCCGGAAGAAGGCCGGCGCGCCCCCGCTGGGCCTGTTGACTGTTGCAGCCATGCTGCCTTCTGAGTGGGAAAAACGGCTGACCGATCTAAACATAACAGACCTCACGGACGAAGACTTGGTATGGGCCGACTATGTTTTCGTCAGTGCGATGGTTGTGCAGCGCGAATCGGTTCGGGCCGTCATCCGGCGCTGTAAGGCAGCTGGCGTCAAAGTGGTGGCAGGCGGTCCGCTCTTCACGATGGAACATGAGCAATTCCCGGATGTGGATCACTTCGTCTTGAACGAGGCGGAGGAGACACTCGCGCCGTTCGTGCGGGACCTGTTAGCGGGTCGGGCTCGACGCGTTTACTCGTCTGCGGAATTCCCTGATATCCGCCAAACGCCTGTCCCCCTTTGGAGGCTGGCAAATCTCAAGCATTATGACACCATCAGCATTCAGTTCTCACGCGGTTGTCCATTCAATTGTGACTTCTGCAATGTGACCGCTCTGCTGGGGCACCGCCCGCGCATCAAGTCCGCCGCGCAGATCATCGCCGAGTTGGACAGCATTTATGCGCTTGGCTGGCGCAAAAGCATCTTCTTCGTGGACGACAACTTTATCGGAAATAAAAAGCAGATCAAGTCCGAAGTGCTTCCAGCCTTAATTGAATGGCGCAAGGGCAAAACAGGTATGCCGTTCAGTACAGAGGCTTCCATTAACCTGGCAGATGATCCAGAATTGATGCGCCTTATGGTGCAAGCCGGATTCGATGCAGTCTTTGTTGGCATCGAGACGCCGAATGAAGATAGTCTCACGGAATGTAGCAAGAACCAAAATAAGGGTCGTGACCTGGTGGAGAGCGTCAAGCAACTCCAGCGGGCAGGTCTTCAGGTACAGGGCGGTTTTATCGTCGGGTTCGATAACGATTCCCCCTCGATCTTCCAACAGCAGATTGATTTCATTCAAAAGAGCGGCATTGTGACAGCCATGGTCGGCTTACTGCAAGCCCCTCTGGGCACGCGCCTGTACGAGCGCATGCAAAAGGAAGGCCGCCTGGTCAATGAATTCTCAGGTGATAACGTTGATGGCTCGACCAATATTGTCCCCCGCATGGGTTTGGAATCGTTGCGGGAAGGCTATCGCGAGATTTTAGGCCATATCTACGCACCCAAGTTCTATTACGAGCGCGTCCGGACGTTTCTGCGCGAGTACCAACCACCCAAGATCCGAGTTCCCATGGAACCGCAGTATATTCTGGCCCTGTGGCGATCCATTTACCTGCTGGGCATTCGCGGCGTCGAACGCGTCCACTACTGGCGGCTCTTTTTCTGGACTCTGTTTCGGCGTCCACGCCTGTTTCCGCTGGCGATTACATTTGCCATCTACGGCTTCCATTTCCGCCAGGTGGCCGAGCTGCATGTTGGTTAAGTAAGAATGTCTGAATGATTCATCAAGCCAAGAGAGCATCATGAAAACCAGACTGATTTCCATCATCATAATGGCTGCCCTCTTCCTGGGGGCTTGTGGTACGTCTGCAACACAAAAAGAGGCCCTATCGACACCCACATCTGGAACCCTGAATCCGACTTCTGCCACTGCTGCCGTACAAAGCGACGCAGTAGGGATAACCATCAGCGGTTTTAAGTTCGATCCAGCTACCATCACCATTCCGGTCGGCACGACGGTTACGTGGACAAATCAGGATTCTGCAAACCATCTTGTTGCAGCAGACGATGGGAGTTGGAAATCTGAGAGCCTGCCAAAAGGTGCGACCTTCAGTCACACCTTCGACAAAGCTGGTACATATACCTATATTTGCAGAATTCATACTACGATGAAGGGAACGATCATTGTGAAATGACGAACCCTTAGCGGCGAAATTGCCATGAAAGGCTGATTCCTGATGCTCATATCCTGGCGGCTAATGCGCCGTCTGATTACAATGACGCGGTTCGTGCAGTTTTGTTGTTCGTAACACTGGTTAGGAAAGAGGTTACTATGTGCTGTCTCACTACCATTTTTCTGGTGCTCGGTTCACGGATCGCCATTTTGGTATGGTGGCTCACGGACCCGCAGCGCTTCAATCTCGCTTTTAAGAACTGGGCTTTGCCAGGCATTTACACCTTCCCGGTATGGCTCTCTACATTGCTGGGTGGCATTTTCCTGCCGTGGACGACCCTGGCGTATCTCTATGTCTTTCCGGGGGGCATCGTTGGCTACGAGTGGATCGTGCTTGGGGTCGGGCTTTTGGTCGACCTGGCCGGGCATGGCGGCAGCTACCGCCACCGCGACCGCATCCGAGGTTATCGAAGAAGTTAGAAAATACAAGATGGAGAAGGAGCGTTGAATTTGAATAGGAGCGCTATTTCTTTAGGGCGTATTTTGGGAATCCCGATCGGAGTGGATTATTCCTGGTTCTTAATCTTCGCCTTGCTCACCTGGTCGCTAGCCACAAGTTACTTTCCAGCAGAATTTAAGGACTGGCCCGTGACACAGTATTGGATTGTGGGCGCGGTGACCGTGATCTTCATGTTTGGCAGTGTTCTGCTGCATGAACTGGGACATTCGGTGGTGGCCTTGCGCTATAAAGTTCCGGTACGCAGCATTACGCTCTTCGTGTTTGGCGGTGTTGCCCAAATCGGAGCCGAACCGCCCAGTGCCATCGCTGAATTCTGGATTGCCATAGCCGGCCCTATTACGAGTTTTGCTCTGGCGATTTTCTTTAGCCTGCTGCAACCCGTGGTCAGTACATTCGCTCCAGTACTGGCCCTCGCAAAGTATTTGGCATATATCAACGGCACGCTGGGACTCTTCAACCTGATCCCCGGGTTCCCGCTGGATGGCGGTCGCGTCTTTCGAGCGGTTGTTTGGGGTATCACAAAGAGTTTGAACCGAGCTACCCTAATCGCCGCCAATCTGGGTCGTTTTATTGCATATCTCTTTATCATCTTCGGCGTGTGGCAGATGTTCAGCGGTAATTTCGGCAATGGCTTGTGGATTGCCTTTATCGGCTGGTTCCTGGAAAGTGCCGCATCGTCACAGATCCGCCAACAAACGATCCATGACCTGTTGGAGGGCCATCATGTGGCAGATGCAATGCGCCGTGACTACACCGCGGTTTTGCCCGGTACTACCCTCGAACAGTTGGTCAATCAGCATATCCTTGGGAACGGTCAGCGCAGTTTGGTTGTCAAACAGGATGACCGAGTGACTGGCTTAGTGACGTTACATAATGTCAAAGCCATTCCGGCTTCTGATTGGTCAACCACAACAGCCGCCCAGGTGATGATACCGGTCACAAAGATGAAATGCACATGGCCGGGGGCGGAATTGACAGACGCTCTTGGAGAAATGGATCGGGATGGTGTCAACCAATTGCCGGTCATGGATGGTTATCAGATTCTTGGTGTGCTGGGCCGAGACGATGTGATCAGCTTTTTGCGCACCTTGAGTGAGTTCAGACGCCATTAAACCATCCTCTGGAGAGATGGCATTGTTTGGGAATAAACCCGTTATCAAAACCCTGTATCGTTGAACATGGAGAGCAGGATGCCTCAAACGCCACACATCGAAAAACATTTTACAGGTTCCGAAGCCGTGAGAGACATCGTAATTGGAATGTCTGATGGGCTGACGGTACCCTTTGCACTCGCAGCGGGACTCTCCGGGATTGCCAATTCGACCGCCATCGTCATCACCGGAGGGCTGGCTGAGATCGCGGCCGGGTCCATCGCCATGGGGTTGGGCGGCTACCTCGCAGCCAGAAGCGATGTTGAGCACTACGCCAGCGAACGGGAGACCGAACGGCGCGAGGTGGAAACAATCCCTGCCAAAGAAAAAGAGGAGGTGGAACAACTGCTATTAGCTTATGGTCTCGAAAAAGAGCAGAGCATCCTTGTAACCGATGCTTTGAGTCAACGTCCCGAGGCATGGATTGATTTCATGATGCGCTTCGAGTTGGGGCTCGAAAAACCGGATCCGAAACGGGCATTGACGAGCGCTCTGACGATTGGCTCATCCTACATTGCAGGCGGGTTGATTCCGCTGGCCCCGTACATCCTGATTCACACAGCAGGGACTGCCCTCGGGTTCTCGGTCGTTTTCACTCTCGTGGCTCTGTTGATCTTTGGGTACGTTAAAGGTCGTTTCACCGGGGCGCGTCCCCTTCGCAGTGCACTTCAAACCGCGCTGATCGGCGGACTCGCCGCAGCCGCGGCCTTTGGCCTGGCCAAATTGATTTCGAGGTGAGAGATCCTGTGAATACAAATGAAAAACATCATCGCGCGATTCTACAGAGCATTGCCCACAGGGCGATGCTGGAGCGGGGCTTGCTCCCTGATTTTTCCAGTGAGGCACTTGCTGAGCTTGCGCGGCTTCAGATACCAGCAGTAACGGAGAATTCGTCAGCCGAAGGTTCCCCTGGGATTCGAGATTTGAGGAATCTTCTCTGGGCTTCCATCGACAACGATGACTCGCGTGACCTCGATCAGCTTACCGTTGCCGAGGCAATACCCCCGGATAGGGTGAAGATTCTCGTTGCCATTGCAGATGTGGACTCTTCCATTCCAGATGGATCAGCGATTGATCAACACGCGCGCACTAACACCACATCGGTCTACACCGCCGCTGAGATATTTCCGATGCTTCCTGAAAAGGTTTCCACCGACATTACATCCCTGAATTTCAATGAGGATCGCCTTGCCATCGTTGTTGAAATGGTGATCGGTCCCGATGGATCGCTGGAAGATTCAAAAATCTACAGAGCCTGGGTACACAATTATGCAAAACTTGCCTACAACAGCGTGGCGGCATGGCTGGATAATAAAGGGCCCATTCCAGCAGCAATCAATGCCGTGAAAGGACTGGCTGAAAACCTGCAACTGCAGGACCGAACGGCGCAGAGCATGAAAAATTTGCGGCATGTTCATGGAGCGCTGAGCCTGGAGACCATTGAAGCTAAACCGGTATTCGACGGCGATCAAATTCAGTCTCTCGAAATAGAGGAAAAGAATCGCGCCAAGGAGATCATTGAAGACTTCATGATCGCGGCGAACGGCGTGACCGCGCGCTATCTCTCGGCCATGAAGTTTCCCTCGATCCGCCGCGTGGTGCGAACGCCCAAACGCTGGGATCGGATTGTTGAAATTGCCGGGGAACACAAGTTCGGGCTTCCTCAGGTCCCGGATTCAAAAGCTTTGGAGGAGTTTCTGGTCCGGGAAAAAGCCGCAGATCCGCTTCGATTCCCCGACCTTTCCCTGGCGGTGATCAAGCTTCTGGGAAACGGCGAATATATTGCCGAACTTCCTGAAGAGAACGTTTCCGGCCACTTTGGCCTGGCAGTCAAGGATTATGCTCACTCTACTGCTCCCAATCGCCGCTATCCTGATTTGCTTACTCAACGCTTGTTGAAAGCAGCCCTGGAGGAGAAAGCCGCGCCTTACACCAAGGATGACCTGGATGTTCTGGCGACCCATTGCACCGAAGCAGAGGACGCAGCAAACAAAGTCGAACGGCAGGTTGGGAAATCTGCCGCGGCGCTCCTCCTCGAATCAAGGATTGGAGAGCAGTTTGACTCGATTGTCACAGGCGCTTCCGAGAAAGGAACGTGGGTCCGTTTGCTTACAGTGCCAGTTGAAGGCAAGCTTGTACGTGGATTCGAAGGCCTGGATGTCGGTGAACGGGTCCGGGTGCAGTTGATCGATACAAATGTCGAACAGGGATATATCGACTTCAAGAAAGTCGGTTCTTCCAGCCATGGATAAGGAGAGTCTTATGAAAAAGCAAATTGGTTTGTGGGTTGACCATCGGGAAGCGATTATCATAATTCTCACGGACAGTGGTGAAGAATTCAAGCATATCACCTCAGATAACGGAAAACATATCCGATATTCTGGTAGTTCCCATTCCAAAACCCCCGAAGGATCAAAAGAGGTGACCTCAGAAGACCAGAGAGACCGGAAATTTGGCAATAGTCTCAACAAGTTTTACGATGAGATTATCTCAAATATCCGCGATGCAGACTCCATCCAGATATTTGGTCCGGGGGAGGCAAAAGGTGAACTGGAGAAACGTATCGAACGCGAAGGCCTCAAAGCGCACGTCCTTGCCATTGAAACGGCGGACAAAATGACTGATCGCCAGATTTCGGCAAAAGTCCAAGAACGTTTTTTGGCTTAGGTACCCACAGAGAATTCAGTTGTGGTCATCGGCCGCCATTCCTGCTGGTACCCTGGGCGAAAGGTTGGCGAGGAAAGCAGAAGCGGCAGAGATTTATATCTGCCGCTTCTGCTTTCACCTAATCAGCCAACCAGCTTTTGAGGGATTGTCTGATAAGTGATACATC
This sequence comes from Chloroflexota bacterium, assembly GCA_029782225.1. Classification (GTDB taxonomy): domain Bacteria; phylum Chloroflexota; class Anaerolineae; order Anaerolineales; family Villigracilaceae; genus JAKOVF01. The sequence goes on from JAKOVF010000361.1 coordinate 36,966, forward strand.
TGAACACTGACGTGCGGCCTACGCGCTTGCGAAATTCATACCCATATATATGATATTTACAACTCTGGACAGATCCGGTTGCGGTTGAAAGGGGAAGAAGACAGCACCATCAATACCTACAATACCCAGCCCACCAACGGCCCGAAAAGGAAAAGACCGATGCCAAACGCAGTATGATTCATCAAACTACGAAGTCTTGCGTGCGTAGGATTTGACATCTTTGATGCAGCGAATCCGAGTCCAAATGACGGTTGCATGATGAAGAATGGTGCCAGGACCGTGACGACGCCGAACACGAGTGCGGGAATCAGTGTTGGATGCTGAAGCCAGTTGTTGCCTGCGAGTGCAGCGAAAGCGATGGCAAACGTAATACCGATCATGTAGTGTGCGATCCATCCTACCGTGCATTCCCGACTTTTTTGCGGAACGGATGCAATATTCGAATGTCTAAAGCTTCCTTCCGGCATATATCGAAGCCAGCGCCCAACCAGACAAAAGTTGGGCGCTGCAATGTTAAAGGCAAGTTTGAGAAACAGCGCCCACAGATCTGTGGTGAGAGTTGCACCAAGCCCAATGGAGATCACCCTAATGAAGGAGAGAGCCTGATTACTCATGAGTCACCTGTTTATCAGCTGACGTATCATTCGGGCTGGGTTCAACGGAATTCAACGAAAGTAACGGCATTCCCAGGTCGCGTACCTTCTTCAATATTCCATGCAAAGCAGCCTGGTCGATCACTGTGCCGGTCAAGAGTGTATTGCCGTTACCATCCAACTTGATCGTCAATCCCTCAAACCAATCCATTCGCTGGCGACCCAGATGACCCTTGAGTTTGATCTCATAGACCATCGGTTGATCTGCATCACTTTCCGGGGTGCGTTTGCTTGACATTCTTTTGTTCCAAGGAGATAACGACATTGCCCTTTTTGCGTCCTGTGTCAACATACCGGTGCGCTTCGACCATATCCTCCAGTGGATAGCATCGGTCGATGACTACTTTGAGCTTGCCTGCCTCGATTAGTTCTTTAATGGCAACCAAATTATCCATGCCTTCTTTCGTACTGAGCTTGGCCATTGACACGTAGGTTCCGTCCGCCTTGAGAATTTTCGAGTATTGTGATTTCGGAAATTTCGCCAGCGTATCAAAGATGACATCATATCGCTCTTCTCTTGATGAAAAATCCTCTTTTGTGTAATCGATAACGTGATCGGCACCCAGAGATTTCACCATCTTGATATTGGATGTACTGCAAACCCCGGTCACTTCTGCGCCGAAATATTTTGCCAACTGGACGGCATAGGTACCAACACTTCCTGAAGCGCCGTAGATCAGGACTTTTTGTCCACGTTGGATATTTCCTTTTCGGAGCAGGCGCAGTGCGGTAGTTGCACCGATGGGAAGGGCTGCCGCCTCCTCATAGGTTATATTGGCTGGTTTTATCGTCACCATCGCATTTTCAGGCAGGCATTTGTATTCGGCATAGCCGCCAAAGTTCTCTGTGAGGGTTGAAGCGAAGACCTGGTCACCGACCTTGAAGCGGGTTACGTTTTTACCAATTGCTTCCACGACACCCGCAAGCTCCATCCCGTAGATCGGTTGTCTGGGTTTTGTGAGACCTAATGTTAGTCGGGCGGGGAGCCAGAACAAGGGAGGGACAGTAAAGCTCCGCATTCTGAAATCGCCCATGGTGACAGTGGTTGCATGCACTTTGACCAAGATTTCATTGTCTTTGGGTGTCGGTTTCTCGATCTCTTTGAGTTGAAGAACTTCGGGACCACCATATTGGGTTGCTACAATTGCTTTCATTTAGGACTCCTTTTTTGAAAAAATAAGTGAAGTTGATATCGATATTCAAACCCATGCGGTGCGGGTTTGCCTGATTGAACTCTTGCGGATGCTCCATTCAGCCACGGCAAGATTGATCACCCAGGCTGCGCCCATCAATAGAGCATTTTCAAATTCATTCAGCTTGCCAAAGAGCAGGGCTCCAGCCATGCCGGTCAGCACTTGTGTACCTGCTCCCATTCCGATGGCATAGGCACGTGTCATCCAGGCTTGGTGCTGAGCAACGTCCCGCCTCCGGATCGAGATGAATCCAAGGATGATGGACAGGATCATGCCCGATCCGAAAAAGAGGCGCAGTACGTAAAGCAGGTTGCTGGCACCCTCCGGATACGGATAAAAGAGAGTCATCCAGAGTCCTGAAAATCCAACCAATAAACCGAATGGAAGCAGGAGCCGCCCCACCCAGCGGTGCCATTTGAGCCCGCGCTGCCAGAGGCGACTCACGAATTGGAATGCTCCCAATAAGGCGTAGACGGTGGAGCTAATAATATGAATCACAACAGGCGAAGGGGATGCAAAGAAGCGTGCATTTGCCGGGGTGATTTCTGCGCCGCTTATCAACTGGCTTAAGCGGACGGCGCCAAATGTAAGCGGAAGGATGCTGAGTAGGATCAGCCCGGCTGGCACCCACCATGGCGTTCGAGTTTTTCTTGCAGGTACATTGATTCGACCGTTATTTTGGATAATTGCTTTCATCTTTGTCTCCTTCAAAAGAACTTGTTTGTTTTCAGAGACAAGCGGTTATACAACCGCTTGTCTCTGAAAGAAATTTCAAGCAACCTTGCTCGCTTCCGGCATGCCAGTTCTCTGGTCGATCAAGGATGGCGATGTTTTCACACGGCGTTCAAAAACGAGAGTGAGTCCCAGCCATGCCATGGCAAGCCCGTTCGGTACCATCACCAGGGGCTGGTGCTCAGGGGAAACAAGGAGCGCACCAACAGGAGCCAGGGTGGCGCCAACGACAAACAAAGCACCTGCCCAGCGTGGCAGAACACCGGCGCGGAATGTGGCGAGGCCAAACAGCAAGGGTCCCAGGAGATACATGATGTCAGCTATCTTCGAAAGGGTTGGGAGAATCCCGAAGTCGATCTGGCTGGGAGCACCGCTAAAGACCCCAAGGAAACCTTCCACAAATGCCGGATACTCGGTCGCCAGACGCGGCAGGATGAATGCTTCCACGAAGGAAAAGCCGCTCACCAGCGCCATCCAGACGGTAAACAGGAGGAAGCCTGCCAAACCCAGCCAACCGGACTTTTCCGCCTGCCGGACATACAGCCCTGCCATCCCAAATAGTCCGAAGAAACCCAGGGCAAACGCAAAAATGTGTACATTTACCCAGGTAGCGGTAGTGACGGCTTCAGGAACGTTCAGTGGATGGAACATCCCGATAACGATGAAACATAGCCCTGCCAACACGGCAGATACACCTGCCAGCCGCATGACAGCGGATGCGGTCATCTTCGGTTTGCTCTCCTTGATTGAGATCTTTCCTTTAGTGTTCATTTGTTTGTCTCCTTTTGAACCTGTAAAATCGGCGTCGCCGCCTGTTTGGATCCGATTGAAGACAATATACAAATTAATGTGGGGAGATGTCGTCCCCACATGTGGGGATTTGGTGTGGGGAGAATCGAAAAGCCCCGCTTCCGGCGGGGTTTGGGATTTTGTGATTTCAGACTTAGATCAAGCCAAGCTCAATCGCCCGCTTGACGGCCCCCCGACGACTATTCACATTGAGTTTGCTATAAATGCTCTTGGTATGAGTCCGAACCGTGCTCAAAGCGATGACAAGCTCCTGAGCGATCTCGGGACCTGACAACTCGGTTTTGAAGAGGCGGAGGATGTCCAATTCACGCTGGCTGAGCGGCTCGATCAGGGACGATGAAGCTGGGGCGGCGGAAGGAAGCGTTCCCTCCCCGATTTCTTTTCGCTCCGCCTCACATGCAGATAACAGCTTGGCTGTATAGTTTGGCAAGAATCCACGCTTGGCAATTTCATGAATTAGTTCTGCCATGCTCGAGCCTTCTGCCAGGAATATCCGCATATAGCCTTCTGGCTCAGCCAACTTCAGAGCGCGCTCCAGCGATGGGAGAGCAGCAGGGATATCCTCATGCATCTGGTGGGCGAGCGCCTGCAAGACCAGGATTTCGACCAAGCTTCCGATCCTGCCGCCTTCTTCTGCTGCTTTCAAGAGCCGCTCTAGTAATCCTATCGCGTCATGAAGCATACTGATTGAATGGTCACTCTGACATTGAGACAACAAAGTCCTGGCGAACGTGATTAGCTCGAACTCCCGGAGGTAGTTGGGCTTTTCCTCAATGGACAACTTCTTTTCACGCGCCCAGGCAAGAGCCTTCTCCAACTCACCTTGCTGGACCCATACTCGCGCCTTCAACGCTGGTATTGGGCGGACGTTGGGGGAAAAGTCGCCCATGTATAGGATTTCTGCCTCATCGAGCAAGTCGAGCGCGCCTTCCAGATCTCCCTGTGCTTCAAGTATTCGCGCCATTGCAACGCGCCAGCGATATGGATTCTTCGGTAATCCGTTGAGTTCACCAAGCTCCTTGCTTTTCAAAAGGTGTTGCTCAGCGGTATTCACCTCATTACGTTCATAGTAAAGCTCGCTCATTCCTACATGCATGTCTGCCGCGCCGCGTAAGGCTGGCGCACCCTGCTTTGTCGCAAGCTGCAACCCGCGCTCATAAATGCTCATTGCCTCGCGCAAACGACCCTGTGCAATCCGTATATCCGCCAGCGTGACGGAGCCGCCGATCACATCTGAGATGAACTCAACTCTTTGCAAGTGTGCCATACCATTACTAAACATCTGGTATGCTGTTTCGAGATCACCGCTTGTCCAGGCTGCAAGCCCTAACAGCGACGATGCAGCTCCGCGGGGGAAATCGTCATCCTGATCGGCGAGTTCAAGCACTATGCGTGCATGTTTCATGGCATTCACCACATCGCCTTGAGCCAGGGCAATTGCAGCATGGTACATGGCAACCGAGCTAGGCAGTCGCTGAAACTCCTCTTCATCCACATAAACAGGTTGTCTCCGAATGTCTTCAGGGGTAGCCAGCCACTGTTCGACATCCCGCAGGCGTGCCTCAACACCATCAAACTGACCATTCTGCAATAGCGTGCCGATATAGTGAACGTTCAGCACCGGATGATACTGAAACAGTTCGTCGGGAAGCGCCTTAAGCCAACTCAGCAATACGGGCTCCTGCCTGCTCTGGCGCATGGATGGCAGAACTCTTTCGATCAACCCTGATGCACGCTCAAAGTCCGCTCCAACCAGTGCGTGACGGATCGCATCAGCTGTTAAGTTATTTTGCTCATACCACTCACTCGCCCGCCGATGCAAAGCAGGGACCTGATCGGGCTGCTCTGCCGTTAGGTGCATACGAAGGACATCACCAAAAAGATGGTGGTAGCGATACCAGTCACGCTTGTCATCGAGTGGGATGAGAAACAAATTACCCCGCTGCAGGCCTTCCAATTTCGTTCTACTTCCCAATTGGGAAGTAACGGCGTCGCAGAGCGGACCGTTTAAGCGGTCGAGGATGGATGTTTGCAGCAGGAAGTCTCGAATCGGTTCGGGCTGACGCTGTAATACCTCTTCGACGAGATAGTCCACGATATAGCGGTGATCTCCAGCAAAAGCCTGGATGAATGCATGGACATCCTGTTGTCCCTTCATCGAAAGCGCCGCGAGTTGCAGACCGGCGATCCAGCCCTCGGTGCGGTCTTCCAGTGCAGCTACATCTTCCACCGAGAGGCTAAGCCCCATCATCTGATTGAGAAATTCCGCAGCTTCGGCCGGGGTAAAGCGCAAATCCGCGGCGCGGATCTCGGTCAATTGATTTCGGACACGTAGCCGGGGAATCGGCAGAGTCGGGTCCTCACGGGTGGTGATGACCAGGTGCAATTGGGGAGGCAGATGTTCGATCAAAAAAGTGAGCGTATCATCAATTGATTTAGCATCAGTGAGGTGGTAGTCATCAAGAACAAGGATGAAATCATTTGGAATGGTGGTGATCTCGTTGAGCAGGGCTGTCACAATTGATTCTGTGGGCGGTGCCTGGGGAGATTGGAGGGCATCCAGTATCTCCGCCCCTAGATTTGGCGAAATTGTCCGCAGTGCACCGATGAGGTAGATCAGAAAGCGCGCAGGATTATTGTCGTTTTCATCCAGCGATAGCCAGGCGGTTGGTCGTCCGCAACTCATGATCCATTCGCTGATCAATGTGCTTTTCCCAAAGCCAGCAGGGGCAGAGATCAGGGTTAATTTCCGCCCCGTAGTCAAGCCGTCAGTAAGCTGCTTGATTAGTCGAGGACGGGTTACTACTTTGGATGGAAGTGTTGGGATGTAGAGCTTTGTAGCTAGAATTGGGATAGCCATAAATGGATTATATAACATCTACTGAAACATCCAGTATGACATCAGTTTTGTAACCCATAAGAGCAGGCCGAATTCCCTTGTCCCGCCTTGGTAATACATAGAAAACAGGCGGAAAAACATTCCGCCTGTTCCATCGAAAGTATATATAAGCTAATTCACGACTGCAGGTCTAAACTTATACCCGTATACCAGGTTTATGCCCCGCAGTACCGATCTCTATCGTGCTTTAGAAGGCAGCTCATTCAAAATATTTGGTTATCGAGAGTGCAATTTCAGAAGCCAGGCGAATTTGCCGGGTTATATTTAATTTCTTCCTGTCATAAGCAAATTCGATTATAGTTGATTCATGTCTCTTCGTACGCGGCTAATCATTTTCGTCCTGCTCTTCGGTTCCGCGGTCCTGACCAATATCATTGCATTGGTGTATCTGGCTGATTCGATCTCCAGATCATTAGAAGTAATTGAACAAATTCGCGAGCGTCAACTTGTGGCCGTGCAGATGAATGCACACTTGCGTGATGCCGAGGCCGCCCTCTATCGCTACCAGATCAACGGCGAAATCGGATTTAAGTCCCAGTTTATTGAACAGCTAAAAACCTTTCACAACGATCTTAAACAGTATCGTCAACTGGTACAAGAGCCGGATGAACGCCAATGGGCCGCGACATTGGAGATGGCATATCAGCAAGGCCTTGACACAGGTAGCGACTTGATCGCATTGCGGGATCGTCAGACCAGTCAACTCGACGAATTCTTGACTACACAATCTCAGTTATCTGCCTTCCTGATCAAGGAGGTCATGCCAAATCGTGCTAACGATGCTGAATATCAAGCTATCGTGACAGATATGCAGGACGCCTCTCGCGCCATGCTTGTGGCGGTGACGGGTTATCTTGCGTTGCCGGCAGAATCCAAGCGAGTGCAATTCACCGATGCTGTGGTTGCATTCCAGCACGCCCTGAATAGCTACCGCGACATCGCCCGATCAGATCAGGAAACGCGCTGGGCTGAAGAGACCCTGACCAACTTTAATCAATTGGAGTCGCTTGGCACGCAGTTGATCAGTGGGCGCGACCTGCAACAAGCTTTGTACGCCAATTTCATCTCCATTATTTTCAATGCGGGTCAGCAAACCATCGTTGGAAAAATAGAACCCCACGAAACCGAGAAATTCACGCAGGAACAACAAGCCTTGTTGAAGGCTGTCAAGGCAGCCAGCACGGTAAGCATTCTTGCCGCGGCGATGATCTCAACAATTGCGATCCTGTTTATGATTTATCTTTCGCGGCAAATTAATATGCGTGCGACTGCCCTGCTCAATGGTGCAGAACGTGTAACACATGGCAATCTCGACGAGCCCGTCACCATTTCTGGCAAGGATGAATTTGGTCAACTGGCCACATCCTTTAATATGATGATGCGTGAACTTGCCAGCCGCGAAGCCCGCCTGCGTGCAATGATTGGCAGGATGGCTCACATACAGGATGAGGAGCGTCGCCTCATCGGCTTGGACCTGCATGATGGGCTGACCCAATTGATTATCTCTGCCAACATGCACTTGAACACCCTCAACTCACAGATCGGCTCAAAACTGAACGCACAGACCCTGCAAGCACTCGACGTCAGCCGGACTCTGGTCAAACAGGCCATTGAAGAGGCGCGTCGGGTCATCTCTGAACTGCGCCCAAGTATGGTCGATGATTTGGGATTGGAACGCGGCCTCCGGCAATATGTAACCGAAGTTTGCGAAGAACAACATTGGGACGCGGAGATTGTCACCCAAACCCAGGGATTGAAGATTGCAAAGTCAATGGAAGCTTCGATTTTCCGCATTGCACAGGAGGCATTGACGAATGCCCGCAAACACGCTCGTACGGAACGGATACGCGTCGAACTGTCAGCGGATGATCAAGGTCTGGTCCTACGTATACAGGATTGGGGACAGGGTTTCGACGCGCTGTTGATCCAGAAAGATGAAGCCCAGCATCTCGGGCTGGTCAGCATGCAGGAGCGGGCGCAAATGATCGATGGCGTCTGTACCATAGAAAGCCAGTTGGGAAAAGGAACCAGCGTTGAGGTGCGAATTCCGCTGGCGTCGCTTGCTCAGAGGAGCGAAGATGGAAGATGAAATCACAGTATTGATCGCGGACGATCATCCAATGGTGCGTGCCGGACTGCGAAGCATGCTAAGTGATTCGCGTATCCGGATCGTAGGTGAAGCCAATAATGGGCGCGAAGCGTTCGAGATGGTATTAAAGCATAAACCCGCGGTGCTGTTGATGGATATCCGTATGCCAGACATGGACGGTATACAGGCGCTCGAAACGATCAAGGCGGAAAAACTGGATACGCGTGTCATCATGGTGACAACTTATCGAAGCACCGCATATTTGTTGCGCTCTCTTACAGCCGGCGCGTCTGGATTCGTGTTAAAGGATATTTCACGTGAAGAACTGCTTGCGGCGGTGTATTCCATCGCACAAGGGACCTCGCTGGTGGATAGTCTATTTTTGCAGGATGTTTTGCGAAGCCTCGAAAGTGCGGAGAAATCGGATGAATTGCCAGAAGATTTGATCGAACCCCTCACCGCGCGCGAAATGGACATTCTCCGCCTGATGGTGGAAGGGCTTACCAATCAAGCCATCGGGGATGTGTTGGGACTCAGTGCAGGGACAGTAAAAGGCTACGCTCAAACGGTTATGCACAAACTGGGTACCAACGACCGCACGCAAGCCGCGGTCAAGGCGATTCGAATGGGACTGGTGAAATAAAAGTTCATTTGCCCGATCCGTTGCTGCGCGAGCGGTCAGACTGCATGGCATCAGGATTCAATACATCGCTTTCGAGAAGTTCGTTTTTTAGCCAGGCATCCAGTTGGTCAGCGGCGATCTGAACAAACTCATGAAAGACATCCCGAACCTGCCAGCCGACATGCGGCGTCAACAATACGTTTGGCATTGTCCGCAACGGGCTAGACGCTGGAAGCGGTTCGACAGTGAACACATCCAGACCCGCACCTGCAATTCTTTTTTCGCGCAGAGCGTCTATTAACGCAACCTCGTCAATGATCGCGCCACGCGAAGTGTTGATCAATATTGCACCAGGCTTCATCTTCCACAAATTTTCTCTATTCATAAGACCGCGCGATTCATCCGAGAGACGGAGATGAATGGATACGACGTCTGATTTCGCCAGCAGCTTATCAAGCGGGAGTCGCCGGACGCCAAATTCATCAGGTCCGGGGCGTAAGCCAGTCCGATCCCATACGATGACTTTCATCCCGAAGGCTTCTGCCAGCCGTGCGATCGGACGCCCATGTCGTCCATACCCGAGAATTCCTAATGTGCGTCCGGCCAGCGAGCCGCCAATCCTCCCCTGCCATTCTCCTTTGCGCATCTCCATTGTGAGTGGATAAATTTGACGGACCAATCCCAGCATGAAGCCTAGAGCAAGTTCCGGGACAACCACCGTTGGCTTCGATACCCGCCTGCCAAGTGCGATCACAATTCCCCTTTGAGTCGCAGCAGCCCGATCGATATGATAAGCATGCCCCCCGGTTTGCAGGACAAGTTCGAGGGCAGGACAAACTGCAAAGAAGGGACCATCTAGTTTCGTTCTCTCCCGCAGGGCCAGGATGACCTGAACGTCTTTTAGGATGCTGTAATCATCAACAGGGTGGTCGAGAATCGTAACATCCGCAAGTTGACGCAATCGCACCATGGCGGGGGACAACGCCAATTCCCGTTCATAATCGTCCATGACCAATAATTTTGGTTTGTTCATATTTGAACCTCCTATCGTCTTCGCCAAATGTGCACGATCTTCCTTGCTCAAGGCGGGGGAGTAGTTAGGTGGATCACCCAAATATATATCATAAGATGTCTACTCCCAAACGGAGGGATAAAAATCAGCCGATTGGGAGTTTTGCATTCAAAGCCCAAACAGTATTCTATAGCCAGAATGACTGCAAAAGCACTTCGTGATCTGCTTTCCCGTTCAGAGATACTGGTTGTACCGGGCGCCGCGGATGCCCTATCTGCCCGCGTTATCGAGGATGTCGGTTTCAGCGCGGCATATGCCAGTGGAGCGGGGATTGCCAATGTGCAGTTCGCCCTGCCGGATATCGGTTTGCTTACGATGACCGAAATGATCGAGCCGATCCGCCGCATCGTCGAGGCGGTGCACATCCCAGTCATCGCAGACGCGGATACGGGATACGGCAATGCGTCCAATGTCACGCGCACAACTCAGGCCTATGAAGATGCGGGCGTCGCCGCCATCCAATTGGAAGACCAGGTTACGCCCAAAAAATGCGGTCACTTCAATGGGAAAGAAGTAATCCCCGCCGAAGAAATGGTTCAAAAAATCCATGCCGCCATTACGGTGCGCAGGGAAATGTTGATCATCGCCCGTACAGATAGCATTGCCACACACGGGATGGAAGAGGCTGTCAAACGGGCGAATCTATATGCTCGCGCCGGCGCGGACATCATCTTCGTGGAAGCTCCCACGCAAAAAGAACAGATCGCCGAACTTCCAGCACAAATCAAAGCTCCCCTCCTTTTCAATATGACCGAAGGCGCAAAGACCCCGATCATTTCACACGATGAACTTCACGAGATGGGATATCGCATTGTGATCCATCCCAATCTCGCCATGCGCGTCGCGGCCCGCGCCATGCAAAGTGCTCTCGCTGTGTTACAAAAAGCGCGCAGCAGCGAACTGCTGATTCCTTCCATGCTGGAGTGGAACGAACGCCAGCGGCTCGTCCGGCTGCCAGAGTGGGAGGAGCTTGATAACGAATTGAGCCGCTTTGAATTAGAAGCGGATTCGAGATAATCCAATTGTCCAAAGGAGAAGAAAAATGAATCGCAAACTGAACGTGTTCCTTTCATTGATGCTGGCTCTAATGTTCGTTATGGCTGCCTGTGCTCCCGCTTCCACGCCGACAGAAGCACCAGCTACCAGTGCCCCAGCTACAGAAGCTGCAACCGAGGCCGCCACTGAGGCACCTGCCGCAACCGAAGCCCCTGCCGGAGAAGCTGATCTTAACGCGCTCGCCGAAGAATCCAAGAAGGAGACTGAAGGTCTGCTTGTCCACTCGATTATGGGTGAGAATAACTGGGCACCTGTAATTGCCGCCTTCAACGCCAAGTACCAGTGGATCACCGTTACCGCCCTCGACCTCGGCACTACAGAAACATTCGAGAAGTATTACACCGAGGCGGCTGGTGGCGCGCGCACTGCTGATATGATCATCACATCCTCGCCGGATGGCTGGCAGGATTTCATTGCCAAAGGCGAATTGCAGGTCTACCACCCCGTCAACATTGAAGGCATGCCTGACTTCGCCACGCTGGCAGATGGCGTGTATGCCGTCTCCACCGACCCGATGATCATCATCTATAACAAGCAATTGGTCAGCACTCCTCCCGAAACCATGGAAGCGGTAGCCGCCTTTGCCTCCGACCCCGCCAATGCCGGCAAGATCATTACTTACGATGCAGAGAAAAATGGTACGGGCTACGGTATCAACTGGTTCTGGATCGGTAAGAAGGGCGATGCTGGCTGGACCACGCTTGAAACCATAGGCAAGTCCAACGTCAACATGCAGACCTCGGCTGGCAATATGGTCAATGCTGTTCTGACAGGTGAAGCCACGGTTGGTTACTTTGTCTCCGCCATCTCAGTTTTCCCGAAATTCCCGGATGCAGAACCCATTCTCGGTTACTCGTATCAGAAGGACGGCCAGGTTGTGCTGGTACGCGGCATGGGAATCACCAAAGCCGCCAAGTCACCTGCTTCAGCCAAGCTAATGATGGAATTTATCCTTTCTCCCGAGGGCCAGATCGCCTGGGCAGAAGGCGGACTGACTCCCTACCGTCCTGATGTTGCGGACAAAGCCAAGTACCATCTGCAGAAGGTGATCGATGCTGTCGGTGAAGAAAATATCATCCCCTTCTTCTTTGATCCGAAGATTGCCTCCGCAGATAACCGGGCTGCATTCCTCGCCAAGTGGAAAGCGGCTTTCGGTCGCCCGTAAACTCACGATCTGAGATTCCTGAAGGTCGGTAGTTGGACTATACTCCGACTACCGACCTTCCTTGCAATTACACGTTTGTTTCATGTGAGTGGAGGACCCTGCGATGACAACTGCGGAACAAAACCTGCGTCCGGTTGCAGTCACTCGTCCCAGATTTTCATGGGACACCATCGTTCAATGGCTGGTGGTGATCGTCACCGCGTTGCTGGTGATCTTTCCCGCCTGGCCGATCATCCTGCAAAGTTTCATGTCGAAACCTTTGTATGAAAAAGATCGTACCTTTACATTTGCCAACTATACGAATCTGCTGGGCAACGCGCGGTTTTGGGATGTGCTTGTTTACACAGCGGCTTTCGCTGTGGCAACCACGATCCTGGCAGTGATCATCGGAATCGTGCTGGCGGTAATTATTAATCGCACGAACATCCCTCTGCGGAATCTATATTCCAACCTTGTAACGATACCCTATTATGTCTCGCCGCTCGTGCTGGCATTTGCCTGGATGCAGATGTATGGTCCCCAGGGATTCGGCACCATCCTCGTTCGTACACTTAAATTGCCAATATGGCAGCTGTACAGCTTTGGGGGAATTGTCATCGTCTCAGCCATGTATTATATTCCATACACATTTTTATACGCATCCTCCTCCCTCGCTCTTGCGGATCCTCAACTTGAATCGGCAGCACGGATTGGAGGTGCATCTCCGTTCCGCACCATTCTAAAAGTTACGATTCCCCTTCTGCGTCCAGCCATCACGTACAGCGCCTTGCTGACGTTGGTCTCCTCGTTCGAGTTATTGTCCATCCCTTTGGTGCTCGGCAACTCAGTAGGGATCGATACACTGGCTACGTACCTTTACACGATCGGTGTCGTTGGCGTGAACAAAGATCAAGGGGCAGTTGCGGCAGTTGCTGTACTGGTCGTGATCCTCGTGACGGGACTCGTATTTCTGCAAAGCAAACTCGTTTCCATGGAACGGCGCTTTGTCACCGTTGGTGGAAAAGCAACTCGTCCCAAAGCGCTCGACCTCGGCCCATGGAAGGGACTCGTATCACTTTTCGTTGGACTGTATGTTTTGCTCGGCATACTTTTGCCGTTGGGCTGTATCGTTCTAACATCCTTTGTACCCTTCCTCAGCCCGTTCATGAATCCTCTCAAGATGCTTACGCTCGGAAATTACCAGGGAATTTTCAACAGTCCGGCGTACCGCCAATCGGTTGTCAACAGCATTAACATCTCGATCTTCGCCGCTGCTATCGGAATTGTCTTCATGGCGGTGGCGGCCCTGATCGCCTATCGTTCCACATTTAAATATCGAAATGCAGTCAAGTACATGGCGCTTTATCCGCGCGCGTTTCCAGGCATCATTGTTGGCATTGGCTTTTTGTGGGCTTTTCTACTTGTGCCGGGACTTGGTTCCCTGCGAAACACAATCATTGCGATCTCGGTCGCGTTCATCATGCGTTATCTGCCGCTGGGGTTCAGTGCGGTCAGCCCCGCCGTTTTGCAGGTCTCGGATGAACTTGACCGGGCGGGACGAGTCGCAGGCGCGACCTGGCTGGGAACGATCCGCCATATCTTACTTCCCATCTTGAGACCTGCGTTGGTCTCAGGTTACATCCTGCTGGCGATTTCCTTTTTGAAGGAATATTCCACGGCGTTGTTCCTGGTTGCGGAGGGATCGCGCGTGATTGGCACGACCATGCTTGAATTGTGGAAACAGGGTGGCGCCGAACCTGTCGCCGCGCTCTCGACCATCCAAATGGCGATCACTGCTGTGCTCATCATCGGCGCACGTAAACTATTAGGAGTGAAACTCCATGAATAACGATCTGATCATCGAAGACTTGACGAAGCAATTTGCCAGTTCAAATTCCGTTGCCATCGCAGGTATAAACCTGGTCGTCAAAGAGGGAGAATTCACCACGCTGCTAGGCCCATCCGGCTGCGGCAAAAGCACGACCCTCAACTGCGTGGCCGGACTCGAGCAGCCGACCGCGGGTACCATTCGTGTCGGCGACTTCGTAATGACCGATACCGCGCGTGACCTGATCCTGCCGCCTGAACAACGTCATCTTGGCATGGTGTTTCAATCGTACGCCTTATGGCCGCATATGAAGGTGTTCGATAATGTGGCGTTCGCGCTCAAGCTGCAGAAGCGCGCTTCAGATGAGATCAAAAAGAGGGTCCAGGAGAGTCTCGCTTTGGTTGGACTGGAGGAACTTGCAGATCGTTATCCCTTTCAGCTTTCAGGCGGACAGCAACAGCGCGTTGCCCTCGCCCGTGCAGTGGTCAGTCGTCCGAAAGTATTACTTCTCGACGAGCCACTCTCCAATCTTGATGCGAAGATCCGCGAGAATGCGCGCGTCTGGCTGCGTGGACTCCAGCAGCAACTTGGAATTACAACGGTGTACGTTACGCATGATCAATCAGAAGCGTTTGCCATGTCCGATATGATTGCCGTCATGTCGATGGGAAAATTGCAGCAGTATGCGCCGCCGGAAGAAATTTACGAACGCCCCGCAAATCGTTTTGTTGCGGAGTTCATCGGTGTGACCTCTTTCCTTACGGGCATACTGCAAAGTGTGGATGGCAAAAAGGCTACATTGAAACTGGCTTCAGGAGAACTGCTGAACATTCGCAAAGAGAGTCAGTCGGATTACGTTTGGAACGAAGGCGAACATACTGCGGCGGCCATCCGTTCCGAGCGGGTGGAAGTGCTGCCCGAAGGCGCACCGAAACATGAAAACACAATCATGGCACATATCACCACCCGCACATATCTCGGTTCAAAATGGCAGTACACGGTTGAGACGTCCGGCGGCTCGTTGCGGCTCGAATCGACAGATGCGATTCAAGGTGATAACCTGTCCATGTATCTGCCGCCAGATTCAATCCTTCTGTTGGCAAATTGATTTCGAACTCCAAAGTCACGAGACTTTGGAGTTTCTTGAATAACTGCAAATATGACCCACACGCCTGACCTTCGCTCCACCCCCGATCAAGAACTTGTTGATATCGCCGAGTACGTGACCCATTATGAAGTCACCAGCGATCTCGCCTACGAGACTGCTCACTATAGCCTCATGGACGCGCTCGGCTGTGCCATCCTCGCGCTCAATTTTCCTGAATGTACAAAATTACTCGGCCCGATTGTGGACGGGACCATCGTTCCCAATGGTGCACGCGTCCCAGGTACAGACTACATTCTCGATCCTGTCACCGCCGCATTCAACCTCGGCGCGATGATCCGCTGGCTCGATTACAACGATACCTGGCTCGCCGCTGAATGGGGACACCCATCCGATAATCTTGGAGCTATCCTTGCCGTGGCAGATTTTCTTTGTAGGGGACGGGTTTCCCGTCCCAATACCCCGACCCTACGAATGCGTGATGTACTGACCGCCGCGATCAAAGCCCATGAAATTCAGGGCGTGTTGTCCCTCGAAAATAGTTTCAACCGCGTGGGACTCGATCACGTCCTTCTCGTCAAGGTTGCTTCCACGGCCGTTGTGACTTATATGCTCGGCGGGGATAAAGAAGACATCATCAACGCGGTCTCGAACGCCTGGATCGATGGTCAATCCCTGCGAACGTATCGGCACGCGCCCAACACTGGCTCGCGTAAATCCTGGGCAGCCGGTGACGCGGCCTCTCGCGCAGTTCGCCTGGCGCTGATGACGTTAAAAGGTGAGATGGGCTATCCCTCCGCCCTGACCGCGCCAAAATGGGGTTTTTACGATGTACTCTTCAAGGGACAGCCCTTGCGTTTCCAACGTTCGTATGGTTCTTATGTGATGGAGAATGTACTATTCAAGGTTTCCTTCCCCGCCGAGTTCCATGCGCAGACTGCTGCTGAAGGTGCCATGATATTGCATCCGCAAGTGAAAGACCGAATTGATGATATCCAGCGTGTTGTCATCACCACCCACGAATCAGCGATCCGCATCATTGACAAGACAGGTCCTCTCCACAACCCGGCAGACCGTGACCATTGCATTCAATACATGACCACCCTCCCACTCCTCTTTGGTCGCCTGACTGCGGACGATTACGAAGACAATATCGCCGCCGACCCGCGCATTGATTCGCTGCGCGCCAAAATGGAAGTTGTGGAGAACAAGCAATACAGCTCAGACTATCTTGACCCGGAAAAACGTTCCATCGCAAATGCAGTGCAGGTTTTTTTCGAAGACGGAACTTCTACGGAAAATGTTGTAGTTGAATATCCTCTCGGACATCGCCGTCGACGCAAGGAAGGGATTCCTCGGCTAATTGAAAAATTCAAGAACAATCTTGCCGCGCGTTTTTCAGACGAACGTGTTGCATCTATTCTTGAATTGTTTTCCAACCCGCAAAAACTGGAGCAAATGCCCGTTCATGAATTTATCAATTTTTTCGTGGGTGAGCAAAACGTATGAACAATGATTTTTCAGGCAACATCGAACGTTTCACTGGTTTCGCTGATCAGTATGATAAGTATCGTCCCTCGCCGCCATCTGCCCTGGCCGACCTGCTGATGCGTCTGACAGGCACGTCCCGCCCCGCGCTGGTTGTTGACCTGGGTAGTGGCACGGGACTCTCATCACGTTATTGGGCGGATAAAGCTGAACAAGTCATCGGCGTTGAACCCACCCTCGATATGCGGAGGCAGGCTGAGGCTCAGACCGACGCGAAGAATGTGATCTATCAGGAAGGTTTCTCGCATCAAACAGGCTTGCCCAGCCACTGCGCCCAAATCGTCACTTGTTCCCAATCCCTGCACTGGATGGAGCCGCAATCCACATTTGAGGAAGCCGCGCGAATCCTGATCCCCGGCGGAGTCTTCGCTGCGTACGATTACGACTGGCCGCCCACCACGGGCAGTTGGGAAGCCGACGCGGCCTATGAGGAATACATGACCAAAATACGCGAAGTGGCAAACGGATATACCGATCCGAACCCTATTCGCATGTGGGAGAAACCGCAGCATCTGTCGCGTATGCATAGCAGCGGCTGCTTTCGATATACCAGGGAAACTGTGATCCACCATATCGAGCCAGGTAACGCCGAACGCTTGATTGGGCTGATCCTCAGCCAGGGCAGTGTGATGACCCTGCTCAAGGGCGGCCTCAATGAAAGTCAAATCGGCATTGACATTTTCAGACAGAAAGTACTTGAAGCGTTGGGCATGGAACATAAACCCTGGTATTGGTCCTCGCGCGTCCGCATTGGTATCGCTTGAATCAAACACTGTTGCAGATACAATAAGGCCATGAAACAATTTCAGCCTGTTCAAGTGACCCGCTGGTTCATGCATCCGGCGTTTGTTTTTTTGATACTGGTATCGAGCAGTTCGTGCGCTCCGAGGGAAGAATCGCCTCAGCCTCCACCGACGCCCGCCTCCGTAACAACCGATCTGTCATCCCCGAAAATAATCCCTTTTTTCACCACCGAAAGCGATCCGGATCAACTGGCCGTTTTACAATCTCTGATTGTCGAATACCAAAATCTCAACCCTGGCATTGAAGTGGATATTGTGATCGCATCGCCTGCGTCGCGCGGTACCCGATTGTTGACATCGCTCGCTTCCGGCGCAGACCTCGGCATCTTCGAAATTGAGCCCGCCCTCATGTCACAGTGGGCAGATGCAGGCTATCTGCTCCCCCTCGATGACGTGGTGGCCAACATCGGTGTCAACGATTTTGTAGACGGCAGTCTCTTCCGTCAAAATGGAACAACATATGCCGTGCCATATGCCACCAGTGTTTACGGTTTGTGGGTCCGCAAGGATTTATTTGAAGAGGCAGGTCTGCCACTCCCCAATACCTACGACGAGGTTCTGAACGCCGCAAAAACCCTGACGAATAATCAAATATATGGCATTGCCCTGCCTGCGGGTCAAAATATCGCCACAGTCAATTACTTCTCCACCTTTCTCTGGCAGAATGGTGGCGATTATTTCACGTGCAATGGAGATGTCGCATTTGGCGAACCACAGGCGTTGGAAGCCGTGCGTCGCTGGCAGGCGCTGACCCAATATGCTCCGCCGGGCTTCACCACCTGGGGCTTTCCCGAACAAATTGACGCCTTCATCAATGGCCGGGTTGCCATGGCGATGTATGCGGGTCGCCTTGGCATACAACTGGAAGAGCTGCATCCCGAACTGGCAAACAAGGTCGCAGTCATCTTCCCACCATGGGGTGAACAAAAGGTGACGCTCGGGGTCTGGAGTCGCTTTGCGATTGCCTCGGGCACAAAGAATCAATTGGAAGCCAAGGCTTTTCTGCAATGGTTGGTTAGCGGCGATAGATTGTTGCGCTATGATAACGTTCTGCCTGGGCACATGATTCCCCCGTTGAATTCCGTCCGCAAAGAAACGCTGATCAATCCTTCAGCATACACACAAAAACACGCAGACTGGATTCAATCCTTTTACGATTGGTCTGCCTTCACCAATCATCCTGCAATGAATATGGGATCAGTTAGCAAGGGACAATTCAAACGCTCGAATATAGCCCCGCCCTGGGCATGGGAAGTCTTCGGCACACCTGGCATCGTGGATTCGATGCTTCAAAACGTGGCAAATGGAAATGATCCTGAACAGGCCTGGCAGGAAGCGGTGAGTAAAATGGAACGAACAGTGCAAGCATGGAAGTCCATGCACCCACAGTGGGAATCGGCCGGGTGTAAATAATATTTCTCCCTGAGATCAAAACAACACCTGTTTTATTTTCACAATAAAAACTGGACAGGCATCTTACCTGTCCAGTTGAATATAAAAGTTCCTTTTGTAGTTATGCCGCCTACGTGCCGCCTACGCGTTTACGGAACTTATACCCGTATACCAGATATGTACCCCGCCGGACAGATCCGATTGCGATTGTGAGGCGAAAAATTGGCAGTTTTGATTTCAACAGATCCAATTTTAGATGGTAGCCACATACCTGAATGTGCCTCGTTGGGTAAACCCAATTTTTCACCCTAGTCTGAATGTTATAATCGAAGAACTTTCCACAATGATTAAGCACCTTCAAACCCAGCTGATTTTCCTTTTTATTGCCTTTACAGCGCTTGTGTTGGTTTCTGTTGGCGCCACGTATTGGGGACTACAAGCCCAGGAACAGGATGCCCTGGTCATCAACTTATCAGGGCGCCAGCGTATGTTAATCCAGCAGATGACACGACTGGCGCTTCAACTACAAAGCGGGGATGAATCTGCATCCTCGGCTTTGCAGGAATCCGAACAAATCTTTGGTCAGACCTTATTAGCCCTGCAAAGCGGAGGGACTGCGCCGTATCTGACGGATAGCGTTGTCAATTTGCCAGCGACAACTGACACACAAATTCTGACAGCGTTGCATGACGTCGAGACCAATTGGGAACACTATCGTTTCACATTGGAGACAGTGGCCGCCTCAAGCGATTCTGCGTCACTGCAAATCACCCTTGAAGAACAATCTGATGACCTGGTTCAAAGAGCCGATGCAGTGGTGCATTTATATGAAACGGCTTCCACTGCTAAAGTGAATCGCTTACGCGTCATTCAAATACTATTTTTGGTTTTCGCAATGATGTTGCTCGCAGTGGGTGCGTGGATCATTCGCCGCTCTCTTCTCAAACCGTTACAGGATTTGGGATTGGCAGCAAAACGACTCGGGGAGAATATGCTTGATGCGCCGATACAGGTTGAAGGACCAGAAGAGATGCGGACGTTATCACGAGCGTTCGATGAGATGCGTTCCCGTCTCCACACTGCGCGTGGAGAACTCATCCAATGGAATGCCACACTGGAACAACGCGTTGCCCAACGCACAAAGGAGTTGGAAACGCTCAACGAGGTCAGCCGCGAAATTTCTTCGCGGCTCGATATTCAACAGGTGTTGAACTCTGTCACCGAAAAAGCGCGAACACTGCTGGGCGGCGAGGTGGCGTCACTGTGTCTTGTGGATGAAAATCAGCAATGGCTGAAACTTCAAACATTGAGCGGTCCGAAACATGCGGTCGTTGGCAACACGATGCGTGCCGATAATCAATTTGCCAATGCTGTATTGGAGAGTGATGGCGCGATGATTTGCGGAGTAGATGCGTGCCGTGGCGGTTGCCGCATGTTATCGGATGAATATCGTGTCAGTCATCTGGCGGCACCGCTTCGTATTGGTGATCGCACGATCGGCGCGTTGTGTGTGGGAAGCCCCGCGCAAAATCAATTCGCCGCAGAGTCAGCAGATATGTTAACCAAGCTCGCAAATGTCGCTGTGATTGCATTGGAGAATGCCCGCCTGTTTGCGCAGGCTGAGCGTGTGGCGACTCTTGAAGAGCGACGCCGTGTTGCCGCAGAGATGCACGATGGACTTGGACAAACACTCAGTTATCTCGGCTTGATGACCGACCAGGTTGTGGAATTTCTTTCCGATGGCAAGGAAGTTTCGGCGCTCCAGCGTTTGCATAAAACACGCGAGACGATCAGCAAAGCCACGAGCGATGTGCGCCGCGCCATCAACAGCTTAATGGATGAGACACCCGCAACCAAGGATTTATGCACACGCCTGCGCGATACATTGGATGAAGTCGCATCACAACATGACCTGGAATCGGTCTGGCGTTCTGACGCCGACGCTGCCCCTGATTGCTCTCCGCAAACAGCCGAGCAGGTATACAACATCACCCGTGAGGCGTTGACCAATGCGGCGCGACATGCAAATGCAAAACAGGTCAGCGTGCAGGTAGGGCGAAGCAATGAAAATTATTTCGTGACTGTCGAAGATGATGGAAACGGATTCGATATAACTCAACCCGCGCCAGGCGGACATTTTGGTTTGCAGATCATGCAGGCGCGCGCCAAACATATTGGCGGCGAAATCGAAGTTCAATCCACGCCTGGAAGTGGGACGCGCATTACACTAATGTGGCCGATAGAGGAGAGAGAGTAAGATGGAACAAGTCCGTGTGTTACTGGCTGACGATCATGCCCTCTTTCGCGAAGGCTTGGCAGGCATTATCAACAACCAGCCCGATATGCAGGTGGTCGGCGAAGCCAACGATGGATTGGAAGCTTTTGTCAAAGCGCAGGAATTAAAGCCAGACCTGATTCTCATGGATGTGCAAATGCCAGGCATGAATGGCATTGAGGCGGTGACGCAAATTAAACAGGTTCTGCCCGAGGTGATCATTGTCATGTTGACCGTCCGCAGCGATGATGACATGCTTTTCGAAGCTCTCAAGAATGGCGCGCAGGGTTATCTGTTGAAAGAAATCCGCTCACAAGATTTATTGGAAATGCTGCGCAGCGCTTTGCGGGGTGAAGCCGCTCTGTCGCCAATTCTGGCAGGTCGCGTGCTTTCCGAGTTTCGGCGGTTAAGCAAAGGCCGAATTGCAGAGAAGGAAGATGACAATGGTCTGACAGAACGGGAGCAACAAGTGTTGGTACGGGCATCCAATGGAGCAACGGACAAGGAAATCGCCGCCGCTTTGAACATCAGCCTGAATACAGTCAAGACTCACATACGGAATATATTGTCCAAACTTCATGTCCGCACGCGGCGCGAAGCGGCAAGAGCGGCAAAAGCCAAGGGCATTTTATAAAGCAGAAGAACTAATTCTTTTCAAAAAAGAGTGATTTAGAAATCACTCTTTTTTCATTCCAATTGCAGGATGGGGGAGGATGGGATTGCTCATCGATTCCAAGTATCCTGTGACAAGACTTTGTTCCATTTATCACATACGATCATGTCCAAGCCACGTATCCTGTTGATCAGTTCCCAGCACCTCTTCGGCGAAAGCATGGAGACGATTCTGCGTGCGGATAAAGATGTGGAGTTGGTCGGTCCGTGGAGCCTGGGCGACAAGGATATTTACGAGCGTTTAATTGAGGCAAGCCCATCTGTGATCGTCATTGCCGATGAAAATTTGCAAAGCGAGGCGGCGGCAGAGTTAACAAAGACCATCATCGAGAAAAGTCCAGAAGTATCGGTAATACGTACTGGGTTGAATGAGAACACCTTTCGAATTGTTTCAACACATACCCTGCCTGCCCGAGGAGCAGATCTACTCGAAACGATACACGATTGCATTGTTCGTACACAAGACTAAATAGCCACAATCTTTCATAAACCAGTGGGAGAGCATTCCCGTGTTCGCCCTCATCAAAATCAGGAGTTGGCAAAACCTATGATAAATCACAATGGTAAATACCGAGAGCGAACAAATCTCTTGTGGATTGTGTTGCTCGCATTTTCCCTGTTCGGGTGCGGTTCGACGCCTGATGTGAAAACCGCCCAGCCACCTTCAGTAGAGGCAATTGCCAACGGGAATGTGGAGAACGGACGAAAGTTGTTTATGGGCTATGCCCACTTTCAAAACGATGGACCTCCCTGCATGGGTTGTCATAGTGTGGGCGAGAACGGATTACTCGGCGGCGGGGTGATGGGTCCCAATCTGACAGATGTTTCCAACAAACTGAGTCAGGATGAAATTGTTTCCTTCCTCTCGAACAGTGGAACAAAAATCTCACCAGTCATGCAGCCTATCTTTACCGAAAATCCCCTTACCGAAAGCGAGCAGGCGGATTTAATCGCCTTCATGAATGCATCCGTTGGACAACCAGAATCCAACAGGGAGATTGTAGTATTCGGTATAAGCCTGGCCGGGCTTGCAGCGGTAATTGCATTTCTTGGGTTTGTCTACCGAGATCGTTTACGGAGCATCCGCAGGGCATTGGTGAATAAAGCACAAAAGGAGTTGTTATGAGTTGGATTCAAGAGATCTCTAATCCGCAAGCCCGCCAGTGGGAGGAGTTTTACCGCAATCGCTGGCAACATGACAAAGTGGTACGAAGCACACACGGCGTTAACTGTACCGGCAGTTGTTCGTGGATGATCTATGTGAAAGATGGAATTGTCACCTGGGAGTTGCAGGCGTTGGACTATCCAAGCTTGCAACCGGGGTTGCCACCTTATGAACCACGTGGCTGCCAGCGCGGCATATCCTTTTCGTGGTACCAGTACAGCCCGGTGCGTGTCAAATATCCGTACATGCGCGGTGTGCTGATGGATTTGTGGCGCAAAGCCAAAGAGGAGCACGCGGACCCGGTCGAAGCGTGGACAGCCGTCATTGAGGATGAAGCGGGGCGTAAGGCTTTTCATCAAGCGCGCGGCAAGGGAGGCTTTCGTCGCACAAGCTGGGATGAGGTGCTTGAGATCATCGCCGCCTCCACCATGTACACCGTCAAAAAATATGGACCGGATCGCATTATCGGTTTTTCGCCGATCCCAGCCATGTCGATGTTGAGTTATGCCGGAGGCAGTCGCTTCCTGCAAATGCTGGGCGCTGTGAGCATGAGTTTTTATGATTGGTACAGCGACCTGCCGCCCGCCAGCCCCGAGACGTGGGGTGAGCAGACGGATGTAGCCGAAAGCGCCGATTGGTTCAACGCGAAGTTCATTGCTTCGGTCGGATCGAACATGAGCATGACGCGCACGCCCGATGTGCATTTCGCCGCAGAAGCGCGTCACAATGGGACCAAGCTGGTGGTCTTTGCGCCCGATTTCAATCAGGTTGCCAAGTATGCGGATTGGTGGGTTCCAGTCAATGCCGGGCAGGATGGCGCGTTTTGGATGGCGGTCAACCATGTCATCTTGAATGAATTCCATCATCAGACTCCGACGCCTTACTTTATGGATTATGCGCGCCGCTATACGGACTCTCCCTTCCTTGTTGTGCTCAACGAGTCGAACGGCAGTTATGTGCCGGGCAGAATGTTACGCGCTGGACAAGTGGAACGCACTCGAGATGTGGAAAATGGCGAGTGGAAGTTTTTGGTTTGGGATGAACTTAGCAATGAGCCGCGCATGCCGCAAGGCAGTTTGGGATTCCGCTGGCAGAAGCAAAAGGGACAGTGGAATCTGGAACCGAAAGATGGTCTGGATGGAAGCGAGATCAGTTCCCAGTTGAGTTTTCTCAACACATCTGAAGAACGGCTGACGGTTTCGTTCGCGGAGTTCGGCGAAGGCAAATCCTTCCAGCGCAGTGTGCCAGTGCGTTATATAGAAACGACTGATGGTAAAGTGGCTGTTGCCACTGTGTACGACTTGCTCATGTCTCAATACGGTGTGGGGCGTGGACTCGAAGGTGATTATCCCGCTGACTACGATGATGAGAATCTTTCGTACACTCCCGCCTGGCAGGAACGTTATACGGGTATCGACCGCCAGACCGTGATTCAGTTTGCACGTGAGTGGGCGACGACCGCAGTCAAGACCGAAGGCAAGTGCATGATCATCATCGGCGCGGGGGTCAATCACTGGTATCACAATAACTTGATCTATCGCGCCTGTATCGGAACCCTGCTGTTGACTGGTTGTGTGGGACGAAACGGCGGCGGATTGAATCATTATGTGGGTCAGGAAAAGTTAGCCCCCGCGGCTCCTTGGGCGGCGATGGCATTTGCCACAGACTGGCAGAAACCGCCACGCCAGATGAACTCACCTTCCTTCCATTATGTTAATAGCGATCAGTGGCGTTATGAACACACCTATACCGAACCTCAACCTGTTCCACGTCCCGATGATGAACACAATCGGGATATGCCGCAGGAGCACACGCTGGATGCGCAAGTCCGCGCGGTGCGGATGGGTTGGTTGCCGTCGTATCCGCAGTTCAATGTCAGCTCGCTGGAAATTGTCAGAAAGGCGGAGCAGGCTGGGGCGAAGTCGGATGCGGAAATTCGTCAATGGGTGGTGGATCAACTTAAGTCAGGCGAACTAAAGTTTGCGGTACAGGATCCCGATGCTCCCGAAAACTGGCCTCGCCTGTGGTTTATCTGGCGTGGTAATGCGCTCAATGCCAGCGCAAAAGGTCAGGAATATTTCTTCAAGCATTATTTGGGGACGCATCATCAGATCATTTCGGAGGAAGTGGATAAGAGTCACTTCCATGAAGTGAATTACCGTGACGAGGCGCCCGAAGGCAAACTTGATCTGGTGGTGGATATCAATTTCCGCATGGATACTTCGGCGTTGTATTCGGATATTGTGTTGCCGACGGCGAGTTGGTATGAAAAAGATGACTTGAACACGACCGACATGCACTCGTTCATTCACCCGCTTGCCGCCGCTGTGCCGCCCTCGTGGGAATCGAAAACAGACTGGGATATTTTCAAAATCCTGGCAGGGAAGGTCAGCGAATTGGCGGAGACTCATTTGCCTGAACCCGTGCGTGATTTGGTTGCCATGCCGCTTCAACACGATACGCCCGCTGAGATGGCGCAGGCGCACATCCGTGATTGGGCGCGTGGGGAATGTGAACCCATCCCTGGCGTGACAATGCCGAACTTTGTGGTAACCGAACGCGATTACGTCAACCTGGGTAAACGATTCATATCCTTTGGCCCGAAGGTGCAGAAGGAAGGTCTCGCAATTCACGGCATTCACTGGGATGTGGATGACTTGTATCAGCAATTACTGGATAGCAAACCAACTACTACATGGAATGGACAGACCTATCCTTCACTGGAGGTTGCGCGAGATGCCGCCAACATCATCCTGCATCTGGCTCCCGAAACCAATGGCGAAGTGGCGTACCGCGCCTTCCAAGCCGAAGAAGAACGCATGGGACTCAAGCTAACTGATTTGGCAGAACCCACACGCGCCACGCGCATGACCTTCAATGATTTGACTCAACAGCCTCGACGTTTGCTCAACAGCCCGATTTGGACAGGCATTGTTACCGATGGTCGTCCCTATTCAGCATATGTCTTGAATGTGGAACGACTCGTCCCCTGGCGCACGTTGACGGGACGGCAACACTTTTATTTGGATCACGAAGGGTATCTGGCGTATGGCGAACATTTGCCCACTTACAAGCCGCGACCTGATCCATTGGCTTTTGGCGATTTGGATAAAAGTCACAGCGAAGGCAAGACCATCCAGTTGAATTACCTCACACCTCATGCCAAGTGGCATATCCATTCCAACTACTTTGATAACGACCGTATGTTGACTCTTTCACGCGGACTCGAGCCGATGTGGATCAGCGAAAAGGATGCTAAAGAAATCGGCATTGTGGATAACGACTGGGTGGAAGCCTACAACGATCACGGTGTGACGGTCACACGCGCGATTGTCAGCGCGCGCATCCCGCCCGGAATTTGCATCATCTATCATGCTCCGGAACGGACGGTGAGCGTGCCCAAGTCACCGATGCGTGGCAACAAGCGGGCAGGCGGGCACAATAGTCCCACGCGCATCCACCTTAAGCCTTCGTTGATGGTTGGCGGCTATGGTCAGTTTACTTATGCGTTCAACTACTGGGGTCCGACTGGCGTCAACCGCGACACATTCATATTGGTACGCAAACTGCCAGGGAAACCTGAGTTCTAAAAATATTTACCATGAAGGGCACGAAGTGTCACAAAGGAAAACCAAAAGCATTTACTTCGTGTACCTTCGTGAACCTTTGTGGTGAAAAGAGGAAATCAATTATGAAAATCAGATCACAAGTTTCAATGGTATTCCATCTCGATAAATGTATCGGCTGTCATACATGCAGTGTTGCCTGCAAAAACATCTGGACCGACCGCGAAGGCGCGGAATATATGTGGTGGAACAACGTAGAGACAAAACCCGGCGTCGGCTTTCCCACCCAATGGGAAGACCAGGACAAATATCACGGCGGCTGGGAACTTGAGGACAAGCCCAAAGATCCTACCCTAAAATTAAAACTCCAAAACCGTTTGCAGACCTTTACCAATTTATTTTCCAACCCAGCCATGCCTACGATGGACGATTACTACGAGCCGTGGACGTACAACTACAGCGATCTGTTCAATTCACCGCTCGGCAACGATCAGCCGACGGCGCGTCCCATCTCGCGCATTGATGGCAAACCGATAGACATCGAATCGGGTCCCAACTGGGATGACGATCTGGGCGGCTCCAACATCTATGCGGTCAATGATCCGCTACTCAAAGACATGAGTGCAGAGGAAAAACAACGCCTCTTTTCGATCGAGCAACTCTTCTACTTCTACATGCCGCGCATCTGCAACCACTGTTTGAACGCGGCTTGTGGGGCAGCGTGCCCATCGGGTGCCATATACAAACGCGCTGAAGATGGCGTGGTGTTGATCAATCAGGATAAGTGCCGCGGCTGGCGCATGTGTGTCTCTGCCTGCCCTTACAAAAAAACTTACTACAACTGGTCAACGGGCAAATCTGAAAAATGTATTCTCTGCTACCCACGCCTCGAAACCGGACAAGCCCCCGCCTGTTTCCACTCCTGTGTTGGACGTATTCGTTATCTCGGGGTTTTGCTGTATGACGCGGACCAGATTCCAGACGCTCTTAAAGTGCCGGATGAACAACTCGTTGAGCGCCAGCGTCAGATGATCCTCGATCCTCACGACCCGAAAGTTGTTGCGGCGGCGAAAGAAAGCGGCGTACCCGACGGCGTGATTACCGCCGCGCAAAATTCACCGGTCTATCGCTATGTCAAAGAATGGGAATTGGCTTTGCCTTTGCACCCTGAATATCGCACACTCCCCATGCTGTTCTATGTGCCGCCGCTTCTGCCTGTTCTCAATGCAACCCAGTCAAACGGCACGCAACGCGTGGAAACAGACCTGTTCAGTTCGCTGGAAAGCGCGCGTGTGCCCGTCCGCTATATGTCACGTACATTGTCCGGTGGTAACGATGAATTGGTGATCAAGTCGTATCAGAAGATGATCGCCGTCCGCATTTACAAACGCGCCGAAACTGTCGGTGATGTGACTGCGGAAGAAGCCGCTGCCGCCCTCGCCAAAGCTGGGATGACCGCCGAGGAAGCCGAAGCCATCTATCGCCTGACATCCCTACCCACGTATCAGGAACGCTTTGTTATCCCGCCCTACAGCCGCGAAGGCGACATCGAGGAAGTGTACGATCCGCAACAACGCAAAGCAGAGACTGGCTTTGGCAAACGCCAGGGTCCACAAAGAGGTTTGTAGCCATGCTCAAAGATTCAATCGGAATTCTGTACGATCTGTTCGCCGACCTGTTGGCGTATCCCGCTATGTCAATCACGCAAAAGGCTGAAGAGTGCCTTTCACAATTGCAGGAGTCCCAGCCTGATGCAGCCAGCGCATTGGAAAAATTCCTGCACGGTTTGGGACAACATCCGTTGGCAAAAATGCAGGAACTGTACACCACTACTTTCGATATGCAACCCGTTTGTTATCCCTATCTCGGTTATCAGTTGTTCGGCGAAAGCTATAAGCGTGGAGCCTTCATGGCGCAACTCAACGAAGCCTATCACACCATCGGTTACTCTGCGGTGCAGGAACTTCCGGACCACGTAGCGATTGTCTTGCGTTACCTCGGGCTGGATGCAACCAACCGACAGAATGATTTCTGTCAGGCGTTGATAAACGAAGGTCTGAACCCCGCAATGGAGAAAATGCTGAAAGTCTTCGGCGAGGGATCTGAAAACCCCTATTTTGGACTCCTCTCTGCACTTCATCTGTTTCTTGTTCACACCCCTGAAAAGGAATTGAGTCATGGCTGATATTCTTCTGTTTATCGTCTTCCCATATGTAGCGGTTGCCCTTGCCGTGGGGGGCACTGTATATCGCTACCTCACCAATCAATATTCTTTTACGAGTCTTTCGTCGCAGTTCCTCGAAAGTGAACTCCAGTTTTGGGGTTCAACGCTCTGGCACTATGGCATCATCCCAACCTTGCTGATTCACATGGCAGGTTTCACTATCCCCAAAGTGATGGCGGCTTTGCACAGCACACCTGAAACACTTTACATGGCGGAATTGGCAGGCAAGATTCTGGGACTGATGGCGTTGGTCGGCGCGGGAGCGATGATCGTACGGAGACTCACGTTCTCAAAAATTCGGGCAGTGACCACGCCGGCCGATTGGGTCGTGTTGTTTCTGCTGTTCATGCAAGTTTTCTTTGGGATGTGGATCGCCTTTGGATACCGCTGGGGCGCCGTCTGGTTCCTTCACGCTGCCACCCCCTGGGTGGTTTCACTGGCTACGTTTCAACCTTCGGTGGCATCGGTTACCGCCCTGCCATTGGTCATCAAACTCCACTTTTTGAACGGCGTCTTGTTGATTACAATTTTCCCATTTGGCAGGTTGGTACACATGGTCAGTTTCCCCGTCAGCTATCTCTGGCGGCGCTTCCAATTGGTGATCTGGACACGACGGAAAGTCATTTAGGAGAATCCTATGTGGAATAGAATAACCAGCATGGTTCAGAACGGGGTGCGTGACTTGTTCCCCGCCTACTTTGCTCTCGTCATGGCAACGGGCATCGTTTCCATCGCCTGTTATCTTTTGAAGATGGATTTTCTTGCCTTCCCATTGTTCTACCTCAATCAATTTTTCTATATCATACTTTGGCTTCTCACTATAGCCCGCATCTTCCAACACCCATCACGGCTCATCGGTGATCTATCGAACCACCGTTTGGGTACGGGCTTCCTGACCCTTGTCGCTGGGACGAATGTGCTGGGCAGTCAGTTTGTTATTCTCAGCTCAAATCAAACAGTAGCGTTTATCCTCTGGATTTTGGGATTGGCGCTCTGGCTTTTGCTGATCTATGCTCTGTTCACCATCCTGACCGTCAAAGAAGAGAAACCGCCGCTGGAGTCAGGCATCAACGGCGCGTGGATGCTGTTCGTTGTCTCCACTCAATCCATTGTTGTGCTTGGCATGTTGATCGCTTCCCGTTTCTCACCCTGGGATGAAATGTTCGCCTATGCCATGCTGGGGTTTTATCTGCTCGGCTGCATGTTCTACATTCTGATCATTTCACTCATCGTATATCGTTTCATGTTCTTCAAAATCGGCGCAGATGAAATGGGACCTCCCTACTGGATCAACATGGGCGCGGTTGCCATCACCACGCTGGCAGGTGCGAACATCCTACTCAAAGGCAATGCGCCATTTCTAAACGATCTAATCCCTTTCATCAAAGGCTTCACGATCTTCTTCTGGGCGTCGGGAACCTGGTGGATTCCGCTTCTATTCCTCCTCGGCGCGTGGCGGCACATTTACAAACGCTATCCCCTCACATATCATCCCGCCTACTGGGGTTTGGTCTTCCCAATGGGTATGTATACAGTCTGCACGTTCCGATTGGCTCAGGTGATGAAATTGGATTTTCTTTTAGTCATACCCAAATTCTTTATCTACCTAGCCTTGATTGCCTGGGCTGCTACTATCTTCGGGTTGGCACGTCAGTTGATCACCACTTTCATAAAAACAGAAGCGGTGGAACAGATCAACAAGAAGATTACTAAAGATGCAGGAAAAATATAGGTGAAGTTTGAACACATCTTCGATGTTGACCACACCCGATCTGGATGCCCTGCTGAAAGTCGGCGCAGTACATCACCACAAAGTTTGTCCCCGTCAGGTGCTCGGCGTTCGTATCGGACTTTTAGCAGGGAGCCTGCTCGAGATTCCTTTGCCTCAGCCCGAGAAGCGTCTGCTCGCTATCGCTGAAACAGACGGCTGTTTCATAGACGGACTCTCCGCAGCAACAGGTTGTTACGTCGGCAGACGTACTCTGCGGATTGAAGATTATGGCAAGACCGCTGCAACTTTTATAGATACACTCACCGAACAAACCCTTCGTATCGTGCCACAAAATCACGCTCGTGAACTGGCATGGGAATATGCACCTTCCGCACGCAATAAGTGGGAAGCGCAACTCATAGGCTATCAACACATTCCTGATGAATTATTATTTCATTGGCGACGAGTGGAATTAAAGATTCCCGTGAAGCAAATCATCGGTCAAGCGGGTAAGCGTGTTATATGTGAAGCCTGCGGGGAGGAGATCATCAACCAGCGGGAGATGGTCTGCGAAGGGTCGGTTTTGTGCAAACCCTGCGCAGGCAAATCATATTTTTGTTTTGTTGAACATTCAGCAGCCAGTTGGAACTTCATGCAGGGTCTGGTACATTGTCCACTTGATGAATGATTGGTAGTAAGGCAGGTTGTTTTCCCAATAAACTTTGCGGACAGAATACGCCGTCATTTCGATAGATAGCAGAGTTACAGACAATTGATCGGCACACACCGAAAATGGTCAGAGGGTAAAGTCAACGAACACGATGTATAGAGTCGCTTGATTTGAGGATTGTTATAGCGCTTTCCGCGCTTGAAAGAACATCAGCGCCAAAATGGCAAGCCAGGTGATCAGACGAAATATCATGGCGGCGAGACTTTGGTTAGCAACTGTGTTGCGAAAGGCGGTAAAGAGAATCAGCAAAACAACCGCGTGAACACCGAGGGTTGCAATAGTGGTGATTAGCGCGTAGTGGTGATTCGTCCAAATTAAAACTGCGGGGATGAGAGACAGAATTCCCATTACAAAATTATATACGGGAAGCCACGTGAGGACGGAGTAGCCAGGATTCCAGCCGCGCATGGCTTTTCCACCCGCAATAATGGACATGACCCCGATGATGAAAGCGAGAATGGATGCGATTTGATTCATGTTTCTCCTCCTTTCTGTTCCTGCTTTTTGGCAATTGCGCGATTAAGGATTTCGAGAAATTCATTCAACGGCACGCGATGGATGCGCGCCGCCCATTCGACTGTCACCGCTTTTGCCGCAAGCATTCGCAATGAATATCGTCCCACACGCTTCACGCCGAACACTTCCATTACATCAGCGATGTCGCCGTGTTCTTGAAGGACGGCAGATACGCGTGTATCTTTTGTAATTTTCATTTTATAGTTCTTCCAGCGGCAGGTCACGCTCGTGCCTACCGCTTTTATGGTTCTTTATTTATCTGCCAGTTTCTTGCGAGCATCCGCGCCTTTGAGCGGATATCCCATCGCAAAACCGATCAGGCAAAAGTCGAATATGCCGCCTGAGATGGGAATGAGCGCCACCACCGTCAAAATTGTGCCGAGCGTTCCATGCACAACGAATTGTCCCAGACTCATGATTGTGAGACCCAGCACGATGCGCGCGCCGCGCCCTGTTCCACTGGTCATAAATTTTATGAATTGCATTTTGTTCTCCTTTGATTGAGATTTCAATTTAATATGAAGGAATATGCCTACTTTAATGTGTGGATGTGGGAAATAACCTGCCAGATCTGTTCATCCGTCAATACACCTTTCCATCCAACCATCGCAGTACCTTGCCGCCCCGTGGAAATGCGCCAGAACAAATAGTCATCTCCAGCAACTTTAACCAACTCTGGTAAATTTTTAGGAGCAGGATCGAGAGCTGCGCCCGCAGGTCCATCCCCGTGTCCCTGCGGACCGTGACAAGCGGTGCAGTTTGTGTCGAATAAGTCTGCTCCCATGTTTGCGGCATCGGATCCCAACGGATTGGTTTTACCCGCATACTCAACTGGGACAGGCGCCAGGGTGGTGGTTGATTCTGTACTTTCACTGCCGCCGCAAGATGCAAGAGTCAATGCGACCAGGGCAAATGCAATAAATATTATTTTTTTCATTAACTGCTCCCGCTAAGCCAACTCATGCTTTTGCAAACCCGTCCGCGTGATCTCGATAAGTTCTTGCAATGGATGGATCAAGGCGATGGCGTACATTGCGAATCCGATTCCATACAACACGCCTCTTGCAGGGACGATGAAGATGCTCACCCACACAAGCAGACTCCCCACTGTCGCAGAGGCGAGACTCAGCCAGCTTCCGCCGAGTTGTGGATGCTCCTCCTTAAGGAAGTATTTGCGGGCAATGTATGGGATGAGGGCAATGCCAAATTGCAGCACCCAGCCATAAATCAAAGCCTGAGGCGCAATGGATTCAATCGCTCTGCCGTCTAAAAATCCAAGCAAAATGAATGGCGCAACCAGGATCGGTGCGGTAATCCAGGCGTAGGAGGAAACCAAATGCCATGCGCCTACGCTGTTCAACTTGTTGCTTTCTTTGAAGGCGCGAATCATCAAGACCACCAACCAGATCGTTGAACTCAAATGCAGGATTAAACCTGAAACGGTGGGAGGCAGACTGCCGCCCAGCCACGGACCCAATACGAGACCGAATGCGCCGAGGGTCATACCCCAGTAAATGAGCGAAACATTTTTTGTGCTGCTAAGCAGACGCCCCGTGATCATCGGCACAAAATCCACGAGTAAGCCTGCGAAGACGAGCGACATGAAGCCCCATGAGTTGGCGTGGATGTGCGCTTCGAGCGGCACTTTGATATATAATGCCGCGCTCCAGTTTAGATATATGCCTGTGCCAATGATGATGCCGACCAGTAAATAGAACATACCCGTGATGTAGAACTTTAGGCTTTCGGGCGCATCGCCTCCGCGCACATTCCATAGTTGAATGAGCAGCAGTACTGCAGAGATGAAAATAAGCGTGCCGCCCGTCAAGATCATTGGTTGATTAACGCCCGCGAAGCCCGCCACAAGAGCGACAAAGCCGACGTTGAGGGTCAGCCAAATGTCCCAGCGCATGGCAGGGCGTGGTTTTTTGGAAAGCGCCGCGACCAGCAACGGCAGTAATCCGAAGATGACCTGCGAGAGAATCCCCAATGTGATGAAATGCACGCGCACCCAACGCAATGCGGGAAACGCGCTGATGAGATTGATGCTGACCAATGAAGCATCCGCCGCGGCAAGGAATGCCACGAAGGTGAAAAGCAAAGTTGTGAGTAAATATGGGATGGGCATTTTATTTTTCTCCTTTTGAGCCGAGAAATACAACGCGCGTTCTGGCGTTTATGCCGCGCTTCACGCCGCTCGGCACAACAATCGTTACACCAGGTTTGATCTCAAAGGCTTCATCGCCAACAGTCATCAAGCCTGTGCCTTCGAGAAAATGATACATCGCCGCCTCCGCAGGGTGAACAGGGATTTGTCCGCCTGCCTCCAACCCCACGACCAACGCCTTGAAATTCGGCGTGTCAAGCAGAAATTGCGGCTTGGGACCTTCCGACGAAAAGACGGCTTTTGCTTTTGTATCCGTGAAATAGATTTGTGCAGTTGTGTCAGACATGTGGACTCCTTTTTGAATATGCCTGACTTTAACCTTTTTTCCTGCTTCCCGCCCCGACTTTTGTCGGGTTTCTGAACCCAATCTTTCTCCGCCCCGATTCATTGCCGCTCTGCCAAGCCCGTGCGATTCAAAATATGGATTTGGTGCCTGTCCATTTCGATCAGTCCCGCCTTCGTCTAAATGGGCGTCCCGTTCCAAATATAAATATGAAAAGGAGCATTACACAAACCCATTAACCAAATAATCTCCATTACAATAAGTCTGTATCCATAATGTGTCAGCTCAACTTATTGATTAAAATCGGCTGATAAAATTACAGAACATCCTCAGAGCAGCCGAATCTTGAAATTGAATTTTTATGAATACAAATAATGGATAAAGCATGAATCGCAAACAACATAGTCGCACAATCGTTTCCCGTGATCCGGGATTGGCTGTGCTTGATAAACTAATTTCGACGACGCATACATGGATCGACACACAGGCTGTCTTATCCACGGCATTGAAGCAAACTGCAAAACTAGCTGCATCTGATGGGGCTGAATGCCATCTGGTTAATCCGTCTGGCGAATTGCAACTGACAGCACAGTACAACATGGACCCTGATTTCATGTCCGGCTCCTTGGATATTCGTTTCCCCGCTGGAACGGGCATTCCCGGTCTGGCACATGCAAGCCAAAGAGCTTTCTTAATCCCTGATATTGAATCCGAAGAACATTATCAACGGCAAATTCTGGCGAAACAAGCGGGTTACCACTCGCTGATCTGTATCCCGCTTTCCGGCATGGATTCACTTCTGGGAACAGTTATGCTGTATTTTAGGAAAAGGAGTCAGCCATCTGATGGTCTGCTAGGGACCTTAACTACTGTTGGCAAACAACTGGGCATTGCAATTGAGCGGGCGCTCCTCTTTCAGCAAACCACAGAACAGTTAAAAGAATTGCAGATTTTACAAACCGTGGCAAATGCATTGAATCGTTCCGCCAATATTCAAGAAGCACTGGAACGAAGTTTGGAAGCGGTCATCACGGCAATGAACATGCGGTGTGGCTGGGTGGTATTGTTGGACGGCTTCCGAAAAAATCGACTGGCAGCCTCCTATAACCTGCCGCCTGAATTAAATCCCGCCGACTGGTCCGCCATGCAGACCCCGTGTCGTTGCATTGAGTTGTTACAACTTGGAAAACTGGATGCGGCGATCAAAATTGTTGAGTGCCAACAGTTGAAAAGAGTGACGAGTCCCGATTACCCATACCATTCCCACGCCAGTATCCCCGTTCGTGCCGGAACCGTGCTTTTGGGGAACCTCAATCTTGTGCCTTCATCTGGTTCTGCTATTACGGTCGAGAATTATCGATTATTCAATTCCATCGGCGATCAGATTGGCGTGGCGATTGAGCGTGCCCGCTTATATGAGCAGGCAAGGGAACAGCACAGTCACGAACAACAAATCCTGCTCGGGCATGGACAGATGCTATTGGGGGAACGCAACCTGCAAACCATCGCAGACCAAACCATGAAGGTGGTAGCAGACGTGTTGCAGGTCGAATACGCCGTGCTGGCTTTGGTTGCCCCAGGCGGCAAAATGTATTCCATCAAAACTGGTTTGGGCTTTCCATCCGAAAAAATACGGGAGACTGTTGATGTTCCGATCAGCGGCAATTCTGCCATATCCCAATCCATCCGTACGAAAACGCCTGTCATTATCCCGGACATTAATCTTGAAAAGCAATTCAAAACAAACTTGACCGATCCAAATGTAAAACTGATGTCATCATTGGTTGTCCCAATGTTGATGGGTGAAGAAGCGCTTGGTGGCATCATGGTGTATTCGCAATTCGCCCGTCAATGGAACGAGGATGAGATTCGTCTACTCTCCCTGCTCGCCAACCAGACAGCCATTGCAATTGAGAATACCCGCTTGTTCAAAGCTGAACACACTATCCGCAAGCGTGCCGAGTCATTGCATTTGCAAACAATACAACAAGCTCAGGATCTTACCCTTGCTTACGATGCGACCATCGAAGGCTGGTCACGCGCGCTTGACTTGCGCGATAAAGAGACCGAAGAACATACTCTGCGCGTCACCAACCTGACCTTACAATTGGCACAAACCGTTGGAGTAAGCGACTCAGAATTAATACATATACGCCGCGGCGCATTGCTCCATGATATTGGAAAGATGGGCATCTCCGATGATGTTCTGCATAAATCAGGAGAGTTAAGTGATGAGGAGTGGACGATGATGCGCCGTCACCCGCAACTCGCCTACGAGATGCTGTCTCCCATTGCCTATTTGCTGCCTGCGCTGGATATTCCATATTGTCATCATGAAAAATGGGACGGCACCGGTTACCCGCGTGGACTAAAGGGAGAGGAAATTCCACTGGCGGCGCGTATCTTTTCCATAGTGGATGTCTTTGACGCGCTGACAAGTGATCGTCCCTATCGCCCTGCATGGACGATGAAAAAAGCCGTAGCGTATATCCGCCAACAGGCTGGCTTGTACTTTGATCCGAAAATTGTGAACGTCTTTATAGAATTGATCAGGAAGAAATAAATGACGGACTGCTCTTTGCCTGAAGCAACCAGAGCGAATTAACCGCCTTCCGCTTCCCGCCCCGACTTTTGTCGGGTTTTTGACTCCAATCTTTAATCGCCCCCAAGCCTTGCCCGCTCCGCCAAGCCCGCGCGATCCAGAATATGGATTTGGTGCCTGTCCATTTCGATCAAGCCTGCCTTCGTCAACTCACGAATGACACGGCTTAACACGTCTGGTACGGTGCCGAGGTGCGATGCCATTTCTGTTTGATTCGTCCAGCGGCGACGTTCGATCACGTCCCCTTCGGCTTGCTCCAACAAAAGTTTCGCAAACCGCGCTTCGACCGTCTTCAGCGACAAATCCGCCGCAAGCGTGACCAGATTGATGATCTTATCGGACATGTTTTCGATGATTTGAAATGCCGTTCGTGGATGCGCCAGCATGATCTCCTCCAGTGCGTGGCGCGGCAAGAGCCAGATTCCTGATTCCTCCAATGCAACCGCCGTCGCAGGGTTGGGACGCCCAGCAAACACACCCACTTCATTGAATATCTCGCCCGCATCTAGAAAACGCAAAACTTGTTCGCGTCCATCGGGTGAAGTCTTCAATACTTTCAATGAGCCATATTGTAGATAATATAAATTCGTTTCGGTATCCCCCTCCCAAAATACAACAGCATTGGGTGGAAACACCTTCCAAGCTGCGCTCTCTGCCAGAGTGACCAGAGTCTCATGATCGAGTCCGCATAGGAATTCAAAGTTTTGTAATCGGTTTAAGAGAATTTCGGTTTGCATCATAGCTCCGATCATACTTCTAATGGTTTGACTCTTCGCCAAGATGTCATAATAAACAGCAGGATAGCGGAAGTTTCCAGAATGCGCCCTGTCAAAGAAAGCCAATTCGCGCCAATCAACGGTTGTATCGCGACCATCACAATTCCTGCGTTTAAAAGAAACAGTGCGCCCCGTACATAATTAACATTTCCGCGAGATGGGCTTGATCTGAAGCGCGGCAGAATCCAAAACGCTACGCCCATTGCCAGTTGCACAACCCAGCCGAGGAGCAGAAATTCCATGTGAGCGGGTAACAGGCTCCAAGTCCAGGGTGCGAACGGGATTCCCTTGTTCGCGAGGATGAGTCCGCCGAAGGTTAATCCCAAAAAGAGATGGATCAATGAACAACGCACAAACCAGACACTCAAGCGCGGCATTTACTTTTCCTTGACCCGCTGCCAGGTATTGGCGATAAATGCAACACCCGCCAGCCATTGCAAAATTGCTGAAAGGACAAGCAGCGTGCCAAACAGGTTGCTTGCATGTGAAGTTTGAAGCGGTTCAGCGATGGCGCGCAGGATCAAACCGATATTCAATGCGGCATAAGTGATCCAACTTAATGCTTCCCATCCGCGTGGATGTTGATTTGAATATTTGGGAAACATCCAGTAAACTACGCCGAATATCAATTGTGTCAACCAGCCGAAGACCAGCAAATGAATATAAACGGGAAAGAAACCGTTCGGCACACCCAGGGTCAACAAAATGCCAAGTAGAAGCGCAAGCATAAGATAAACCAGCGCGGTCTTAATTAACATGCGGGTGGGGAGTGGCATGATTACTTTCCTGCAAGACTTTTTCGAATGGATAAAACGGTCATAACGATAAACATCAAAATCGCAACTTCATTTAAAAGTCCGCCCCACATGCGCAGCGTATGCCAGTTTGCATAATCTGCGATCACGCGCAATGCAAGCGATGTGTGCAACAAAATCAGTTGGATATAAAAAGCAGGCTGGAAATTGATCGGCACGCCAAGAATGGCAGGGAAGATGATCGGCGAGTGACCGAAGATCATCGAAATGACAAAGCCAATGAAGACGACATGCAGAACCGCGTCATATCTTGGACCTGCAACCTGCGCGCCAAAGACGAGGCTTAGTACGCCGCCGACGCCGAGCCAGGTCAGCCCAAGCGCCAGGCACCACGCAATGTAACGTGTCAGCGGAAGTTTATGTTTGAGGTTTCGCCATGCAAGATCGTTCCGCACCGACCACAGCGACAGAAAAAGCAGAGCCGCGCCGTTCAAGCGCCAGCCAATCTGCGGATTGAAAATGGAAATGAATATACCCGCCAAAAAGATGACAACCATTGCCCCGAATTGAAGTTGGCAATTACGCGATGGACGCAGAACGCGGCTCAACTCCAAGCGTTCGCCAGTGATGGTGAGAATCAAAAATGCCTGCCAAAAGAAAACTACCTGGAAGATCTGCCATCCAAATAACCAGAGCAGGTTGCCTGTGAACCACGCCAGCATACCGAGCAGCATGGTGAAGGTGTGTAGTGCAAACTCGCGGCGCGTCATCTCTATCAAGATCGCGACTCCGCCCAGGCTGGCAAGTGTAAGTAGAAAAGGTCCGAGGGGCAGAGTCGGGCTCAGTAACGTGACCAGCCATCCCAGTCCTGCAAGAAGCGGAGAAAGGTACATCCATTTTTGTCTCATTGCCACCGCCCGTTCGAGCGGTATCAAAACCCCCAAAAATCCTGAGATCATCAGGGGACCGTGTAACAACGCAAGTGAAGGAGTCAATGCGGGTAGTTGCCATCCGATCCGCATTAAGCCAGCCCAGAGCGCGGCGAGCAATGCGAGAATGGCAAGAAAGAGAAATGGCAGCGGAAAGCGGTTGGGAAATGATTTCATGGCATCATTCTATCGTTTGTCTCGTAATAAGTAAACTTTTCGTTTATGGCTGGTTGAGCATTTTGTGTGATAATTCATTGCAGTGGAGAAACATTTATGGAAAAGATAAATACTTGGTATTCCGTAGCACTTGGCGA
Source organism: Chloroflexota bacterium (assembly GCA_029782225.1). Classification (GTDB taxonomy): domain Bacteria; phylum Chloroflexota; class Anaerolineae; order Anaerolineales; family Villigracilaceae; genus JAKOVF01. The sequence continues at coordinate 76,597 of JAKOVF010000361.1, forward strand.
TGGGATGTGGTCGCCCACAATATCCGCGCAGATCGAAGAAACATTCCTGCCGTTGTTTGATGAGGCTGGCAAGCCCGTGGATATGGCGGTTTTCACGCGGAGCGAATCGGAAGGAAGATTACATTGTGAGGTAATAGCTTATTTCTCTCCTGCAGCTGGAGAGGTTGCTGAAGTATTTGATGCGGAACCTTGTGAAAAACCTTTCCGTGCTGGACTGGGGCTGTTGGCGGGTGACCCGAATTGCTGGGGATTCTTTTTCCCCGAAGCCAAATGAAATCAGATGTTTTCTTTTATTTCCGCATATCCTTGAACTGAATAATGCGAGTTCTATATGAAAATCAAAGCCGTGAATACGATCTTATACTGCAAAAAATGGGGTGAAACAGTTGCATTTTATAAAGATGGATTGAAGTTGCTTGTCATTTCCTCCAATGATTGGTTCGTGGAATTCAAACTCAACGAAAGATCCCGATTGAGCGTTGCTAACGCTGCTCGAACATCCATTGACAGCGGCGCTGGAAAGGGAATCACGATCAGTCTCCAGGTGGACGATATAGAACAATTGCAGGCAGAATTATTGGAAGCACAAATCACCTCAACGCCGATCAAGGAAGTATGGGGTTCAAAAGCGATATATATTCACGACCCTGAAGGAAACAGGCTTGAGTTTTGGATGGGGCGGGCAAAGGCTTAGTTTGGCAATGTTAAGTTTGATCTCAGAAGAAAGGAGTCCATATGGTGCGTCCAAAATCTCCCCTTCGTCTTGACTGGGTAGATCCCACGGTTTGCTCGTTGGATTACCGCTTGAAGATTATCGGGCGTTTGCCGTTCTTCAAACATTTGCCTGCTGACGCGATTTCAAAAATCAATGATCGCTTCCATGATCATGAAGTTTCCACCGATGAACGGATTTATTTCGAAGGGGACGAGGCTGAATACTTGTATCTCGTGGCAATGGGAAAAGTGAAATTGGTCCGCAACACCGATTCAAGGCGTGAAGTATTACTGGATATTTTGCGCGGTGGTGAATACTTTGGTACTTTGACCGTGTTCGGCAGGAGCATCCACACGGAAACTGCCATCGCCCAGACGGATTGTTGCATCCTTCAAATTTCATCCGAGAGTTTTGAAACGGTTCTGACGGAGTACCCCGATGTAACTCGCAAGGTACTTGAAGCCGTCAGCCAGCGACTGACGGAATCACAGGAAATTGTCAAGCAGTTGAGCGCCTATACAGTCGAGCAACGGATCGCGTCCGCGCTGCTGCGGTTGGCGGGGAAACTGGGTGAAGCACGCGGACAGGGTGTGCTAATCCAGTTGCCGTTCTCGCGGCAGGATCTGGCAGCCATGACCGGTTCCACAACGGAAACGGTCAGCCGTGTGATGAGTCGCTTTGGAGAGGCGGGAATGGTTAAGTCGGGGCGCAAGTGGGTGACAATCATGGACATGCCGCGCCTTGAGAAACTGGCAGAAAAGGGTGCAGTTAATTGATCTGCGTCATGTAAATTTCCGATGGGGATAACTATACTCAGGGTATAAATTTCAAACCAAAAGGAGAAACACCATGAATACCCTGACCCAACCCTTGCGCGATGAACACAAAGAATTGTTCCCTCAAGTTGATCGTATCCGCCAGGTTGCAGAATTGGTCGGCGAGGCGTCTATTGGCGATATCCGCAGCGGTGTGGATGAAGTCTACGATTTCCTGGCAAACCACCTCAAGCCGCACGCGGAGGCAGAAGAAGCGGCGCTCTATCCCGTCGTGCAAAAAGTTCTCGGTAGTCCTGACGCAACGAAGACGATGAGCCGTGACCACGTGGAGGTCGGTCTCTATATTGATGAACTGGCTTTATTACGGAACGGACTGACCGACAATGCGCTGACCGCCGCGCAAGTCACATCCCTGCGGCGTGTTTTGTACGGTGTGTACGCACTTGTCAAAGTCCACTTTGCCAAGGAGGAGGAGGTTTACTTGCCAATCCTTGACCAGCGCCTCACACCCGAATCTGCACAGGAGATGTTCGAAGCGATGGAAACTGCGGCGCACAATGCCAAACATGCACATGCATGATTAGTGAAGAAGACCTGATGTCACATCAGGTCTTCTTCACTAATGGAGTCGGAGCGGAAATCCCGTCTGCAGCTAGCTGCTCAACTAGCTGTCTAAGGCCGGGCAGGACACGGCGTAATTCCTCCTTGTGGACAGCAGATAGTTGTTCAAGGATCGCCAATCCTTTCGAGGAAAGCATTACATAAACCTGACGGCGGTCAGTGGGAGATTGTTCGCGCACAAGCAATCCCTGCGCCATTAACCTGTCAGCCAAACCAACTGCGCTATGATGACGGATTTGCAACTGTTCAGCCAATTCTGTGATGGTGATCTTGTCACGACCAGGGAAGCCCTTGATCGATAATAATGCCTGATGTTGCTGAGGCGCCAAACCTACTGATTGCGCAGCTTCCTCACTGAAATGTAGGAATTTCCGCAAAGAATAACGGAAAGCAGCCAGAGTTTCATATTCTGATTTTGTGATACGCGCCATCTACTTCTCCTTGATCCCTGTTTGAATATTTTCCAAATCAATTATACTATTGAATTATATCGTAATACGATATATAATCTGGCTATTAAATTTGGCTGAGGTGTAGAAAATGGTTGAACGAAATAGTCTGGATTACAAACACATGAACGTTAACCCTTCAGGAGGGTTCCGCATGCTGTTGATTTCATTGTTGGCTGCATTGATTGGGATCCTTGCTGGTTTTGTGGCATTTGGTCTTTATTCATTAATTTCCATCATTACAAACCTGGTGTTCTTCCAACGTTTTGGACTCACCCTGCCGAGTCTGAATGACAATCCGTTGGGATTATGGATCATTATTGTCCCAATGATCGGTGGATTGATCATCGGTGTGATGGCAAAGTATGGGTCATCAAAGATTAAAGGGCATGGGATTCCGGAAGCAATGGAAGCTGTGTTAACAAACCGAAGCCGGATTCAACCGCGCGTCGCGATACTCAAGCCGATTTCTGCGGCGATCGCAATCGGCACCGGCGGCCCTTTTGGCGCGGAGGGTCCAATCATTCAGACCGGAGGTGCAATAGGTTCGTTAATCGGCCAATTAATCCATACTACTTCATCAGAACGAAAAATTTTATTAGCTTGTGGAGCAGCGGCTGGTATGGCTGCTACATTTAGCACCCCAATTGCGGCGGTCATTCTTGCCATTGAACTGTTGCTTTTTGAGTTTAAATCACGCTCCTTCATTCCGCTGGTGATCGCCAGTACATTCGCAACAACGATTCATCTTTGGCTAATGGGAGCCGGACCCATGTTTACAGTTGCCATTGCGGATTTCGGCATCCCAAATGCGTTGCCTTATTACATCCTGCTTGGGCTTATATGCGGCTTGGTGGCAGTTGGGTTTAGTAATTTGCTTTATTGGGTTGAAGATTTATTCGAACGGCTTCCTTTTGACTCGGTGTGGTACCCGGCGATTGGCGCTCTTGGGTTGGGTATCATTGGCTATTTTTTTCCGCGTGTGATCGGCGTTGGTTATGACACCATATCCGACATACTAAATGCCCGCCTTACATTGACAGTCCTCCTGGCTATTATGATATTCAAAAGTTTGGCACTCGTTATTTCGCTCGGGTCCGGGACTTCGGGCGGATTGCTCGCCCCAATGTTCATGGCCGGAGCGGCTTTGGGTGGAGCGTTTGCCATAATCGTCAATCAAATCATACCCGGTGCGAATCTATCACCAGCAGCCTTCGCGCTAGTGGGAATGGCTGCTGTATTCGGATCGGCGGCGCGCGCTACTTTTACACTCATCATCTTTGCGTTTGAAATTACCCGCGACTATAGTGCCATCCTGCCTCTCATGTTGGTCTGTGTTATCGCGGATGGCGTGGCAATTCTGTTAATGCGAAATTCGATTATGACTGAGAAATTGGCGCGGCGCGGATTACACATTCATCTCGAATATGAGCCGGATATTTTGCAACAAATGCGAGTCGGCGAAGTCATGGATTCCAAGCCGGATGTGATCCCTTCTACAATGACAGTGAGAGAAGTTGCAAATCATGTTACGCGCGGCGACCCGGCATTTATCCGCCATCAGGCATTTCCAATTGTGGATAAGCACCGCCTGGTCGGAATTGTTACTCGGGGTGACATCTTCCAGGCATTAGCTGCGGAAGGTAATGAAGACAAAACCGTACTTGAAGCTGGTAACGATGAACCAATTGTCACTTATCCAGATGAGTTGATTCATGATGCAGTTAGTAAGATGTTGCGCAATGATATAGGTCGCCTGCCGGTTGTGGATCGTCACGCCCCGCATGAATTAGTGGGCTACCTAGGCCGTGCGGCGGTGATGGAAGCACGTCTGTATCGTTTACATGAAGAGCATGTCCTTGAACCTGGTTGGCTGAAACAAATATCTCTCCCCAAACAATCAGACACTTCAAGAAGCGACAGGCGTTCCAGTATCCCCAACAAAGATGGTCCATAGTGAAGGATAAGGTTTATATATTTGTCGGTGTGTCATTAGGAGTTTTTTCTCTTCCTTGTTCAACGACAAACAGCAATAA
>JAKOVF010000375.1 GCA_029782225.1 Chloroflexota bacterium
GAAGGCGTGCCCCGCAGCACGCAAGAGGCGATGGCCATGGGGCGTCCTGTCATCACCACCGACGCGCCGGGATGTCGGGAGACGGTCGAGCACGGCGTCAACGGCTTTCTCGTACCGCCTCGTGACGTCGAGGCGTTGGTTGGGGCGATGGAGCGGTTTATCAAAGAGCCTGCTTTGATTGAAACGATGGGCAAAGAAAGCCGTAGGTTGGCGGAAGAACGGTTTGACGTGCGCAAAGTGAACGCACGGCTGATGGAGTTTATTATGCCCAAGGACGATGAGTGAAACGTAAAGCCTGTTGCCAACGGTGGTCCACGTTCTTGCGACTGCTTGAATTCTAGAGCGTCTTTGGATTAAGGGCTTGTAGCCTAGCTAGGTCGGTCATTGGCAGCGTTGTTACGTTTGGTGGGAATCTTTGCTTGTCGATGTCGGCCATGCTGCTAACAAAAGAAAATTCCCTGTCCACCATTGCCCAAGTGTGGCGCGAAGACGATATAGGTCAAGCTTTTCTTCCGCGCTCTTTTCGGAAGGTTGGCAGGGTTGGAGGTAAAATTACACTCGCATTGTGAAGGTCTTGGAACGAAAAATGGGGTAATTGTCATCGAATGCCTTGGTAAACGGACGGACGGTTCTGATCGAGCACGTTGTCGTAGGAGAGGCGAACTATGGACGTCCTGCACACGACGAGGATCGCGCCAGTACAACAGACGGTCCGGTTGAGTCGTTTCGCCTTTGTCTTGGATCTCGTTGTGATGAGCCTAGTGGCAATAGTTGCTTCCTTTGCGGCTTGGGACGACTGGCGAATTTGGATGCAACCGGTTGTTTTCAAGCAAGTTCTTTTGGCGTCGGCAGCACTGTGGGCGGGCAAATCGGTGCTGTCGCGGCGCTCGTTCCGAGGTATACTGACCCCCAAGAGAGGTTGACAGTGACGTAACGGAGAGTGAGCTCGCTCGTCGAATACACCATCACGGGAGTGAAGCACGATGAGCGAAAAACAACAGCCCTCCGAAAAGCGTCGTCGTTGGACAGCCAAAGCGAAGCTCGAGGTAGTTCTCGAAGGACTCAGGGGCCAGGAGTCGGTCGCGGAAATCTGCCGGCGCCATGGCATCACCCAGTCCATGTATTACGAGTGGCAAGAGGCCGTGTTCAAAGCCGCTGAGGAAGGCCTCACCCACGGCGGACGTACCGCACGAGAGGCGGAGCTTGAAAAGCAGCTTCGCCAGGCCCAGCGTACGATTGGCCGC
>JAKOVF010000393.1 GCA_029782225.1 Chloroflexota bacterium
TGCTTGTGTATGCAATCACATCCCGTATTTAGTCAAAAAGACTGAATACGATATCTTCTTACGAATTGTTAAAGAACAGCCGAGTCATTCCGAAGAACGACGCGTAAGCCGCGTATCGGCGCGGCTTACGCTTCGATCCTAGGTGCGGACGAAGGCAACTGGTGGAGGTGAACGGGATCGAACCGATGACCCCCTGCTTGCAAAGCAGGTGCTCTCCCAGCTGAGCTACACCCCCGCGTACGTTGGTGGGTCTGGTTGGGCTCGAACCAACGACCCCCGCCTTATCAAGACGGTGCTCTAACCAGCTGAGCTACAGACCCAGTATCTCTACCCCAGGCTTCAGACTCAGCCTACAGCCGATAAGTGTGGACGTTTGAACTCGGGCACCTACTCTTAAAGGAGGTGATCCAGCCGCACCTTCCGATACGGCTACCTTGTTACGACTTCACCCCAGTCATGAGCCCTACCGTGGTAAGCGCCCCCCTTTCGGTTAAGCTACCCACTTCTGGTAGAACCCACTCCCATGGTGTGACGGGCGGTGTGTACAAGACCCGGGAACGTATTCACCGCGACATGCTGATCCGCGATTACTAGCGATTCCGACTTCATGCAGTCGAGTTGCAGACTGCAATCCGGACTACGATCGGTTTTATGGGATTGGCTCCCCCTCGCGGGTTGGCAACCCTCTGTACCGACCATTGTATGACGTGTGAAGCCCTACGCATAAGGGCCATGAGGACTTGACGTCATCCCCACCTTCCTCCGGTTTGTCACCGGCAGTCTCATTAGAGTGCCCGTGCGTAGCAACTAATGATAAGGGTTGCGCTCGTTGCGGGACTTAACCCAACATCTCACGACACGAGCTGACGACAGCCATGCAGCACCTGTGTTCAGGTTCCCTTTCGGGCACCAATCCATCTCTGGAAAGTTCCTGGCATGTCAAGCGTAGGTAAGGTTTTTCGCGTTGCATCGAATTAATCCACATCATCCACCGCTTGTGCGGGTCCCCGTCAATTCCTTTGAGTTTTAACCTTGCGGCCGTACTCCCCAGGCGGTCTACTTCACGCGTTAGCTGCGTTACCAAGGAAATGAATCCCCGACAACTAGTAGACATCGTTTAGGGCGTGGACTACCAGGGTATCTAATCCTGTTTGCTCCCCACGCTTTCGTGCATGAGCGTCAGTGTCATCCCAGGAGGCTGCCTTCGCCATCGGTGTTCCTCCGCATCTCTACGCATTTCACTGCTACACGCGGAATTCCACCTCCCTCTGACGCACTCTAGCCTTGCAGTCACAAATGCAGTTCCCAG
>JAKOVF010000421.1 GCA_029782225.1 Chloroflexota bacterium
CGCCTGTCCGAGCAGTGAACTTGACGATTGGCCGAGATCCTTGCTCATAAGAATAATCACCCCCGCAAACCCTATCAATAGACCGAGCACCTTGGGAACCGTCATCTTGTCATCGTGCAGCAGGAAATGCGCCATGACAATGGTAAAGAGCGGAACGGTGGCATCGAGAATGGCAGCGACCGCCGAGTCAATGACTTGTTCGCCCCATGAGATCAGGAAGAAAGGAATGGCGACGTTGATAATGCCCAGCAGAAGCAGCGGCCACCATTCTTTGAAACTGCGCGGCCACGCTACGCGCTGAACAAAAACAGCCGCCACACCGAAGAGAAGCCCAAAGAAGACACGGTAGGCGACCAAAGTGATTGGTCCTACTTCCTGCACAGCGATCTTGATCCAGAGGAAGGAAGAGCTCCAGATGAGCCCGAGGAGGATAAAGACTGCCCAATGTTTGGTTTTCAATGACGCTCCTTTTCTTAACCACAAAGGACACGAAGTACACCAAGGGGATGAGTGACGATTTGGCTGATTTCTTGCCCGTTGTGATACCTGGAGGCCTTGGCTACCGGCTCAAGCTATTCGCTCATCCTCAAACAAATTCGGATCGAGCACCCCCCACCCGACCCGAAACAAACCTTCGTCCCCTTGTGTCCCCGCACGTTTCACTTTAATTGGATGAGGCGTGCGAGGTGCTCTTTGTGTTTAATTGATTTTCTTTACCAGATAGTACTCGCCGCGTTCAAAACCGCGATCCAGATAGTATTGACGCGTCCCAACGGCAGATATTACGGCCAAGCGGGAAAAACCATTCTCCCGCGCCATCCTCTCCCCCTCCTCAAGCAGACGCGTGCCCAGTCCGCTGTGCTGCGCCGCGCCGGCTTTTTCCGCACCCACGGGCAGCGACTGCCCGTAAACATGGACTTCACGGATTAGCGCCGCGTTATCCAGGTCGGACATACCGGTTTGGGGCGAATCTTCGCGAGGCAGGGAAAGACGCACAAAACCCGCGAGCTTATCATCCGGTGTAACGAAGGAGATAAAGTGCTCCTCTGCCGCGCCGGCTTGATAGACCAGGTCATCGAGGCGGAGCGTCTCTGAGTCAACAGCCTTACCGCGCACTTCCCGGCAGCGGACACATTCGCAGTGTGTGCCGCGCCGCTTCATTTCCTCAAGGATATCCTGGCGCAGACTCGTGCGGCGGTTGCCTTCCACCACGTTGGTTGACGGAATATCACGAATGACGCGGTTCACGCGGCAATAGCGTGGGATGTTCGGCTTGATATCAGCAATGAGATCCACGAGTTCTTCTGTGGTATATGGATGAAATTCGCCGCGCTGCCAGTATTCGTTAAGCTCCGCACTGGCAAGCAGTTGATTGGGGTAGATTTTGATTTCGTCCGGGCAAAAATCAATCCACAGGCGGGCAAAGTCTTCTCGGTCGGATTCTGGCGTTGCACCTAGAAGGTTGGGCATCCAGTGCAAAACGATTTTGAAACCAGCGGCGCGCAGCAAGGCAGTTGCTTTTCGTGTACATTCCACATCATGTCCACGCTTGTTCAGCTCAAGGATGCGGTCATCCAGGCTTTGCGCGCCCATCTGGACCTTGGTCACACCGAGGTGACGGAGCCAGCGCAGTTCGTCCGGCGTGATTTCGTCAGGGCGGGTTTCGATGACGAGGCCGACATTGCGGTGAGGAGCAGATTCATTGATGGCCTGGATTTCAGAAAGATTCACCACGGAGGGCGCAGAGTTCTGTTTGCCCTCACCTCCTTCCCTCTCTCCCGCTGGGAGAGGGGCCGCGGTGATGGAGCCGTTCATTGCATCGAAGCACCGCGCGACAAACCATTCCTGATAATCGCGGCGGTAGGATGACCACGTCCCGCCCAGGATCAAGAGTTCAATTTTGTCCGTAGGGTGCCCAAGATTGGTGAGCGCGCGGATCCGCGATTCAACCTGAGCATACGGGTCAAACTCATGCTCAAGGGCGCGCATCGCGCCCGGCTCATCCGGCAGGTAACTCTTCGGCATTCGCACATCGGTTGGACAGAAGATGCATTTGCCAGGACATGGATAGGGCTTCGTCAGCACGGTGACCGTGGTGACGCCGGAAAGTGTGCGCACCGGCTTCATGCGGATGCGCTCCAGCAGGCGTCCATCCGCGTGAATGATCGTAGAGTCCACCATCTGGCGATACGCGGCCACAAGCGCGGCCTTTGTGAGATATCCGCCGCCATGGAGCGGGTAATCCCGCAGCGCGTCCATCACATCTCGCCCCGCGCGGATTTCATCCAGCACCTGGCGCGCCAGGTCTAGTTTTTCAGGGGTAAGGGTGTTGGCTTGCTGCCAGCGTTGTTGTCTCTCGGTGAGGGTCATTTCAGGAATCAGTCAACAGTATCAGTGGCTGGTGGGTGGGCAAGGGTTTACCTCAAGACCAGCGGTTTGGTCCGAAATTCTTTCTTTACTTCAGCAATATTCTTGTGTTTGAACATCTCAGTGTGCAGACCACACTCTATCTTGCCGCGGCCAGCCCAGCGGCCAGCACGCTCATCATCGTTCACACCAATTGCAATCGTGCAGGGCGCACAACCGATGCTGCGATAGCCTTTCTCCAACAACGGATGTGACGGCAGGCCGTGTTCTTTCATATATCTTTCAACATCCACCTTTGTCCAATTCAGGAGCGGGTTGATCTTCAGCAGGCCATCCTCCTGCAATTCCA
>JAKOVF010000425.1 GCA_029782225.1 Chloroflexota bacterium
CGCAACGATGACATCTACCAGCGGGCGGAGATTCTTTGACCAGGCCGCCGTGTCGGGATAGGACGATGTGGCGAGCTCCTCGGCCAGTTTGAGCAGCCAGGTCCAGCCGTAGGTGCGCTCGAAAGAATGGTGGTTCGGTGCGTTGAAGTAATCGGCCTCCGTCCGCAGGTTGGACTCGGTAAGATTGCCCGCCAGCGCGGCACGGATTTCCGCTGCCTGGGGCAGATCCGGGAAAAGACGCACGAGTCGTGCCAGCATCCAATGACTGTGGACAGAAGAGTGCCAGTCAAAACAACCGTAAAAGGCAGGGTGAAGTGTGCGCGGCGATTGCAGGTCTGCAGGGCCGTTGAGGACGAGGCCCGGAGCATTGGGATATTCCCGCGTAATGCCCGCGAGGGCGAGACCGACAAATCTGGTGGCTGTGATGGTGAACTCGACCATGCGGAGGATTATAAACGATAGCCGAACCTCGAGATTCGACCTGGCTACGCCTCCCGCGTCGGAACAGCCGATTCTGTTTCGAGAGACACTCTCTCGTCCCCGGCCTCGCCCGACCGTAAACGCTGTGGGCTATTTGGACCAAACCCACTAAAGCGCACTCTCCGAAGAATCAAAAGCGCAGACTGATCAGCCTGCGCTTCACAAAGAATAGGGCGGGTAGGTTTGTTATTTTGTTACCTGCCAGGTCATGGCAACCGCATCGGGAGTGACAGTCACAGACTGAAGCGTGGCATTCGGCTTACGGTTGGCAATTTTTTCAAGTCGATTGGAAATGACCTCGTTCCAGTGGCTGACCCGGGTCTGTTCCAGAGGCACGCCATCCAGTTGCGCATTGGACACGCTTGCTGTGAGATGTCCACCCGATACGCCGAGATCCAGACGAAACGTAAGCGTGTCCGATTTACTCGGCTCGTTAAGGCGCTGACGCTGACCCTCGACCAGGATATATCCAGATTGAAGCGTCACGTTCAGTTCTGTGATCAAGGGGTCGGCAATCGCTTCCTGGATCGTGCTCTGGAGTTCCTGCTGTGTAATGCTCGTTTGCACCGTCACCGATCCGTCACTGTTGCGCGTGACCTGTCTTTCGCAGGCCGCGGTCAGCGGGACGATGAGCAGGAGAATGACAGCCAGTGAGAATGAGGGTATGCGGTATTTTGTTTTCATTTTTGACTCCATCATTTGAAATTTCAATAAGAATACCTGTCCCCCATGATTGAGGCATTATGGCCGCGTAAAAAGATTGTAAATTCGCCCGGGCAATACAGCAGAAGTGATAGGCCGTTACCTTCGCAGACGCAGGAAGAGACTTATCACCGCCAGCAGGATGAGCAGCCCAATCAGGAAGCCAATGTCGTATGCGCTTCCAGAGTTGTGTACCTCATAGATATGTACATTCGGGTCAAAAAACGACATCACCAGGGTCACAGGAGAGATAATGCCATGCCACAATCCCTCTCCCGCTCCTGCAATCCGCCCACTTGCATCTGGCTGATTAACCATCGGATTTGGGCCGGGAGTGCTAAGCCGTACAGTGTAACCAGGTGCACAGCCGGTCAATAGAATAAGAAAGATCGAAACAAATACCAGTAATCTCTTCATACTCTTTCTCCTCATTTATCATTATACATATCCTTTCCCCCAAATTCAAACGAATTCCGTCGTTGAATCCCTTATCTAGTGCACGGTGCGGCCTGTATCCCAATTCTCGATCAGGTTTCTATAAGTTTTAAGGAAGGTCGGCCCATCCATATAGAAGGCCTGCCTTAATGCTTCAACACTGCCCGGAGTG
>JAKOVF010000428.1 GCA_029782225.1 Chloroflexota bacterium
TTCGCAATGATGCCTGCTAAGCGGTTCAGCATGTAATCTAAAAGGATGGTGGCATCGGGGATGATGATCCGCTCCGCGGAGGAGTGGGAGATATCCCGTTCATGCCAGAGGGCTACGTTTTCGTAGGCGGTGGCCATGTAGCCGCGCATTACCCGAGATAAACCTGTGATGTTTTCGGAACCGATGGGGTTGCGCTTGTGGGGCATGGCGGAAGAGCCGGTCTGACCCCGGGCGAAGAATTCTTCTACCTCGCGGGTTTCAGTTTTCTGCAGCCCCCTAATCTCGGTGGCGAACTTCTCCAGGGAGGAGGCGATCAGGGCCAGGGTGGAGAGGTAAAAGGCATGGCGGTCCCGCTGCAGGGTCTGGGTGGAAATGGGGGCAGGTTTCAGCCCCAATTTGCCGCACACGTACTCCTCTACAAAGGGATGCACGTTAGCGTAGGTGCCCACGGCACCGGAGATCTTGCCCACTTCGATCTGCGAGCAGGCAGACTCGAAACGTTCCAGATTGCGCTGCATTTCCGCATACCACAAAGCCAGCTTCAAACCGAAGGTGGTGGGTTCGGCATGCACACCGTGGGTGCGCCCCATCATCACGGTGTATTTGTGCTCTGTGGCTTTTTCTTTGAGCACGCTGAGGAAGTGCTGCAAATCCTGGAACAGGATGGAGTTTGCTTGTTTGATTAAGTAAGAGAGGGCCGTGTCCACAACATCGGTGGAAGTCAGGCCGTAGTGCACCCATTTGCGCTCTTCGCCCAGGCTTTCAGATACGGCGCGGGTAAAGGCCACCACATCATGCCTGGTTTGGGCTTCGATTTCCTTGATGCGCTGCACGTCAAAGGAAGCCTTCTCTCGGATTTTCCGCACATCTTCCCAGGGAATTTCGCCCAGCTCAGCCCAGGCTTCACAGGCCAGGATCTCCACTTCCAGCCAGGCCCGGTACTTGTTCTCTTCTGTCCAGATGGCGCCCATTTCTGGGCGGGTGTAGCGTTCGATCATTGCCGATCCTCCAGTTCCTCAGAACTCTTCAAAACTGACTGCTTCATGGTTTCCTTGTGTTCGGCAAGCTTAGCGGCGATGTTTTCATCGGAGACTGCTAAGATCTGAGCAGCAAACAAGGCAGCATTCACAGCTCCGGCCTTGCCAATGGCCATGGTGGCCACGGGCACTCCTCCTGGCATCTGTACGATGGAGAGGAGAGAATCCAAGCCGCCCAAACTCTTGGTCTGCATGGGTACGCCGATTACGGGCAGGGTGGTTTTGGCGGCGATCATGCCGGCCAGGTGGGCGGCGCCGCCGGCTCCGGCGATAATCACTTTCAGCCCACGCTCCCGGGCCGCACCTGCATACTCAAAAACCTCGTCGGGAGTCCTATGCCCGGAAAGGACCTTCTTTTCG
>JAKOVF010000010.1 GCA_029782225.1 Chloroflexota bacterium
TTCTTAGGGGCTATTACCGCGCCTGGTATGAATACCGTGGCTGGAATGGTTCGGCTGAAGTCTTTGCCGGTGAAGGTTCAAAGCCATTTGCCAACTTCGACGACAAGCGACCGAAGCAACCGGGGCGGGTTCGCCCCCGCCTGCTGTATCTTAAGGTTTCCGATAAAGGCTCTGAGGTACTGCCTACTTCGCAAGAAGTAAGCGAATGGATAGAACGGCTTGGCTGGAGAGAGGAAACCGCATCATGACAGCGTAGCGGTAACGATAGGGAGGCGAAATTTCTGATCGGCGCAGCTTGGGACCGAAGGGTGGCCCAGGTTTTCCCCCTGTACGATTCTGGGAGTTTCCAAGGTGTATAGTTCGCAGTTACGAGCTGCCGTCTTCGACTACATCGAGGTATTCTACAACCGTAAGCGGCTTCACTCCAGTCTTGGCTATATGAGTCCGGTAGAATTCGAAACGCAGTGGGCTGCAACACAGGCCGAGGCATATGCAAGCGTCGCCTAATAATCAAGTGTCCACCAAACCGGGGCAACTTCAGCGCATGTTTGAAGCAGAGGCGAGTATTCGACTGCAAAAAACGTCCCTCCCCAAGCGCGGCGCGCAATATTTCCCCCCAAAAAAGAGCGCTGGCGCGAGGCGTCCCATTGCATAAACCGCGCAAATCGGATGAATAACCGGCGCAATCCCCTCCTGTGATAAGTCAACCCGAACCCCAACGATAGCGAAAACCCGCATCACAAAGGTGTTTCTAGCGTTTTCGACCCAGAGGACAAAATTCCCGATAATGTGGTGTTCGCGAAAATTATATGTACCGCAGATTACGGACATGCCTGGCTTTCCGCTATAAAGGTCGGCCAGTACTTTGGCGTGTCGCCTGTAGCCGCCTATACGAATCTGAGGATCATTGCGTCCTCGTGCCTTCCTTCGCCCTCTACGCCGATGAAAACGGCTACCACGACAAGCCCAAAGACCAGTTTAGGCGACTCATGCCGTTGGGATGGGTGCTGGCTGGGGGCTCCGCGGAAAAAAAGCTCGAAGAGGCAGGAAAGCTGCCCCACGCGCGGAGAATCCCACACAATGGAAATAGCCCCGATCCCGTTTTGGTTTGGCCGCCGAAGGGGAACGAGGCTTCCAGTTGAGAGGGGTAAACCCTCCCGGTTGTTTGATCCTTGAAAACCAAGCTAGGACACAAGCCCATCGCATTGGCCTTCTCGGATTAAGGCGGGTCTAGCCAAGACCCAGTTGTCAGACCCGGAGCGTTTGGAGGCAAACGACGTGAGAACCCCGTACCGCATCCCAGGCCTGTTTTGTCAAGGTCATTATACCACGTCTTGGGCGCGGTGTCCTGCCTGGAAGCTCATTTTTTAGCTTTGAAGTTACGGAGCTAGCCACCCGTAGCTTCTGAGCTAGCAACCAAATCAAAAATAAGTTGGAGGCAAACGACGTGACTACGCAAACACAAACACCTTACATACCAAACCCGGATGCACCTATCTTTCGCCCGGTGAGGCCCGAGAGAGTTGTCATCACCGACGCACGGCTGCGCAAAGTAGAACGAATGCTCAAGCTCTCGGATGCAGCCTGCGACTTCTATCGGTTCAGCTACGACAAGTGCTATGGCGATCAGCGCACGTTCCACTGGTACAGCCTCGATACGATAGCGGAGGAAATCGGCTATAACAGGGACCATCTGAGAGTGCGAGTGATCCCGAAGCTGGAAGAAGTCGGTATGATCCTACGTGAGATCAGATACGTGAAGGCTCGCACCAAACATGACATTCTCTACGACTACAAAAGTGAGTGGTCACGCAAGTATCACCTAAAGGTCGTGTGCTACCATGTGCAAATGGACCTCGATGCGGTGCTCGCACACAACAACTTAGTGTTACCCGGGAGCGCCCAGTCCGGGATGCAAAAAACTGACATAGACGCGCGGAAAATGGCAACGGAGGAACAAAAAGCGCGCGGGGACGCGCGTCAAAAATCGCGCGTCGACGCGCGACGTAATCTATCAAAGGGAATCTACCCCAATGATGAATCATCTATCTCTGATGAACACCCTGGTTCTCATATGTCGCGCGCTGCTTCTGTGGACAACCCCGAACCACCGCCCATGAAACCAACGGCTCCCCATGAAGGCCAGAGGCCCCGGAGCCAGTCCCGCTACGATGATTTTTCGGCTAATAAGGGGAGTAGACCCGAACTCACTGCCGACCTTTTGCCACTAACCGAGGCCCTAGCCCCCCTGCAACCAGGGCCGTTGAAAGAAACTGACATTGCACGTCTGAGGGCGATTTGCGAGCACAAACACTTTACGCTCGATCGGTTCAAAGAGGCGGTACGCCGTGTTTTGGATAGCACCACCAGGCCAGATCACCCCATAGCTTATCTTGCCCGCACGTTTGAGAACCTATGCGCTGAAATCCAAAATCAGCCCAGCGCTCCGCAAAGTATGCCCTCCGAAGTCGTTGAAGCCATGAACGATCCCGCGGTTTTGCGTTCGTTGGGTTACACCGACGATGAGATAGCCCTTGCCCAAAGACAAGCAAAGGAGGCGATGCGATTTGCTAGCGTTCCAGATGTTACCCGCACAGATGGCGATGATCGGACAAGCTACAACGCTCCCCGAGCTAGTTACGCCACTCACTGATTGTCAATGGCCACTTGAGAATCCCCATTTTTGGCCACGAAAAGTCCCCACGGTACCCATACCACACCTAGAGTTAACGCTCGTCACACTGTATCGTGCTTGCTAGCTATCTTCGGGCTGCTGTGGAGGAGTCAGCCGATGGCGCACCCGATAGCTGTCTCCCTTGAGTGAAATCACATGTGCGTGATGTAGGAGACGATCGAGAACTGCAGCCGCTGTGGCTGGCTTATCGAACAGATCTCCCCATTCACTGAAGTCCAGGTTGCTCGTTACGATGAGCGAGCGCTTCTCATAAGCCTTTGCGACCAGTTGGAACAGAAAGTCCGAGCCGGTTTGGCCGAGTTCAAGAAACCCCAGCTCATCGAGGATGATCAGGTCGTGGCGTAGGATACGATTCATCGTCTGTGTCACAGTATCGTCCGCCAAGGCCTTGTAGAATCGATCGGTAAGGTCGTGTACGGTGCTGAACATCACTGTGTAACCGGCATTCACTGCTTCGACTCCTAAGGCTATGGCTAAGTGAGTCTTCCCAACGCCAGGCGGACCCAAGAGAACCAGGTTCTCCCTGCGCTCGACAAAATCGAGCTGTGCGAGGTCGAGGATGGTCTGGCGACGGACCGAGGTTTGAAAGCGAAAGTCGAAGCTGTCCAAGGTACGCAGGAACGGGAAACGAGCTGCCTTAAGCCGTTTTTGACGCTGGGTCTCCTCTCTGGCTATCACCTCCTGTTCAACGATGTACGCGATGAAGTCGAGATAGGATGGTTCCTCTTCCAATGCCAACTCGTTCAGTTCATCCAGGCTCTCTCGGAGCCGACGCAACTTGAGTCGTTTCAGACCTGTCTCTAGGACTTCTCGTTGGGCGGGAGGGAAGGTACGGATCATTGCCCGCCACCTCCGTAGTAGCTAAGATCACGCTGCTCTACGCCCACGGCAGCCATAGCAAGCTCATTCGGCCGCTCTCCCACCTGGAGGGACGGAGTTCGAAGGGTTTGAGGTGCTTTCTCTTGCCGTTCAAGTATGCGTTTGAGCCGCCCGTAGCCGAAGACCTGAAATCCAATGCTTCTCTGCATGGCTTGCTCCAGTGCATCGGAGCTATAGCGTTCGGCCAATGCAACGATCTGTTCCATCTGCTCCCGAAGGTTGCCGGGACCATGCCGGCTCAATCCTCTCAGGTATTCCTTGGCTGAAGGAGCCAATGCCTCGAAACCAGCCTGTAACGGGTGCCTAGCTCTTTCAGGCTTTTGCATGTGCGCCGGGTAATGGCGATCTTCAATGCGCCGATGTCCCCGGCCTGACATAAGTGGGATCGTGTCGACGACCTCGCCGTAGTCCTGGAACTGCCAGCCGAACACCGCTGAGTAGAAACCCTTGGCGCGGTCGACGTCGTCGGCCTGGATCTCGAAATGGATAACGCGGCTCATGGGGCTCCTCCCTCATGGCGCGGCTCGTCGCGCGGAGTGCGGGCCGCTCTGTGGGCATGGTAGCCCGCGGCGACCGGGTCCTTCAGAGACTTCGGAGTA
>JAKOVF010000039.1 GCA_029782225.1 Chloroflexota bacterium
GAAAAGACCTTGCGGGAACAGCTTCGGCTTTTTCTGAAGGATTATCCAAGTGAAGCGAGAGTGCGGGTCATCATGACCAGGCAGGGCCAGCTTTATGCTGCTATTGAGCCGCTCAAGAGGCTGCCGCGTGAAATCTATGAATATGGTGTGCGAGTGGAAACCGTTGAAATGGCGAGGCAGAGTCCACGGTTGAAGTCAACGTCGTTCATTTCGGCCAGTCAGGATGAAAGAAAGCATATTGCACGCGAGGGGATATTTGAAGCGTTGATGGTGAAGAATGGGAAGATCACAGAAGGGATGACGAGTAATTTCTTTTATATAAGAGAAGATATCCGTCCTGAGCGTAGCAAGGAGCGCTCTTCGCGACGAGCGCAGTCGAAGGGCGGAGTTGCAGGCGACACGCGCTTCGACTATGACCTCGACGAACACTCGGCCTCCGCTCAGCGCGATATTCTTTGCACTGCCCAACACGACATCCTCCTTGGCGTCACACGGCGGACGGTGATCCGCGTAGCGCGGGGGATAGGGCTTGAGGTGAAGTATCAGCCTTTGAAACAGGACCAGCTTGAATTCGCGCGAGAAGCGTTTATCACATCCAGTTCGCGAGGGATTGTGCCGGTCATTCAGATAGATCAGGTGGCAGTGGGGGAGGGGAGAGTTGGTCCAGTCACAAAGCAGCTATCAGCGGCATATGAAGCATATGTGCTAGCGAAGGCGGAATTGATCTAAAGCTGACAGTCACTTTGCCCACTCCGCTTCGCTGCGGGCTGCTTCGCAAAGGTGACTGTCAGTTTGCTAAATCCCTTCCAAATGCGCCGCGAGATTATTGATCCATTTGCGTGAGAAATAACGATTGAACCCCAGCAGCCATTTCGTTGCTTCTTCGCTCATTGCACAAAGATAAACAAAATAGACCGGGAAGTGAAAAACGAACGCGCCCAGATAAGCCATCGGCACGCCGACCATCCAGATGATGATTCCATCCAGGAAAAGCGAGAAACGAGTATCTCCACCTGCACGCAGGATGCCAATCACAATGGTCATGTTGTTGATGCGGATCGCGAGAAAGAAGCTCACAATCAGTAACACACGGCTGGCATTCTCGATCACCTGGGGCGAGACGTTGAACAGGGAGAGCACCGGCGCTTTGACAAGGTGCAGGACGATACCCATCAGAATCCCACCCATAAACCCAAGGCCGAGAGAGCGGCCCGCGTAAAGATACGCCTCATGTTCCTTGCCCGCGCCGATGCGATTCCCAACCAGAACGGAAGTGGCATTTGAAATGCCAATGAAAACCACGAACGCAACCTGCTCGATGGAACTAATGATATTTATGGTTGCAATTGACTCTGTGCCCATGTGACCATAGATTGCATTGTATGAAGTGATGCCCAGTGACCAGAACAACTCGTTCAGGATCACCGGGTACATGGAATGCAGAATCTTCCTGAAGAAATCTCGACTGATCCCGAAAAGCTCACTAAGCCGCGCGGCCACCGGTGAATCGACACGGGTATAAATGATGACAAGCAAAGTGATGCACTCCAGAGCGCGGGCGATCAACGACGCGGTCGCGACCCCTTCAATGCCCATTTCTGGCAGGCCGAATTTCCCGATGATCAGCGCGTAGGAGAGGAACGTGCTCAAGGCCAGTGCGCCAACACTGATAAAGGTTGGGGTCTTGATATCGCCGGTGGAACGCATGACGAAGGCATAGCTGAACGTGACAGCGAGGAAGATGAACGTCCATGAATAAATGCGGATGTAGCCTGTCCCGAGTGCAATCACATCCGGGTCATTGGAGTAGAGCCGCAGAAGGCCGGCCGGCATGAACTGCGAAAGCATCAGAAAGATCAAACTGACAGAGAGCGCCAGCAGCAGGCACAAGCCGAGCACACGGCGAAGATTCGGGATGTCACGCCGACCCCAGAATTGTGCGGTGAACATCGCCGCGCCGCTCACAGTTCCAAAATGCACCAGATTCAAAAGAAAAGCCACCTGGTTTGCAAGTCCCACGGCCGCCACAGCCGCATCGCCTTTTTGTCCCACAAAAACCACGCCTGCCATGTTCAAGGCCGAAAACATGAATTGCTGCGCAATGATGGGCAGAGCGATTCTGCGTATATTGGGGAAGTACTCCGGGTCTTGATACAGCGCAATGAGTTTCCGAATCACAATGCCTCCGAAGGAGGCATTATAACGGACACAATGACCCTGACCGAAGTAAGAAGCGCGCTGGCGTTTTCATCTGTGCTCCAAAGGAGAACCAATGAAACGACTTCTCGCGTATGCTTTATTC
>JAKOVF010000047.1 GCA_029782225.1 Chloroflexota bacterium
TCCGATGCTCGCTATCACTTTGTGAAGCTTGGATCGGGAAGCTACGACGTGTCTCTGGTGGATGGCGCGGGTGATGTGCCCATCGGGATTCTGACGGACTTCTATCGTGCGGACGAGGGCATGCCCGTGACGGTGGCTATTGGCGGCACCTGCAAGGTGATTGCTGGTGGAGCCATCGCGAGGGGTTCTTTTGTGGGTTCGAACACCAACGGCCAGGCGGTTGCCAAGACGGATGGTGGCGCTGTGGTCCGCGGCATTGCGTTGGAAGCAGCCTCCGCCGCTGGGGATATCATTGAGATCTTGCTGATCGGTCCGTTTGTCCTGAGCGCGTCGTGAGTCGGCGTTCAAGGGAAATTGAGATTTGAAGAGAGAGGTGGAGTATAATGTCTACGGCTGGAGCTACCCATATTGATCAATACTTGACCAACTTTAGCCGCCGGATCAGCAACGAGGGCTTCATTGCCGAGCGTGCTTGCACGGTGGTTCCGGTCCGGAAAGACTCGGACCTTTTTGCAACCTATTCGAATGATCATCTGCGTGTGGTGGAGGATCGGCGCGCTCCCGGTTCGCCTCCGAACGAGGTGGACTACGAGGTTGGAAGCGACACCTACCGCCTCGTGGAGCACACTCTCCGCGATTCGGTGCCTGATGAGGAGCGTGACAACGCGGATGAGCCCTTTGCTCCGTATGAGGATGCCGTGATGGGTCTTCAGGAGCGCATCCGCATTCGTTTGGAGAAAGAGGCCGCCGGGATCTTCTTTGACCAGAACAAATGGTCTTTTAAAGAGGCGCTTTCGAGCGGCGACCAGTGGGATGACTATAAGAACTCCAATCCGTTTACGGTGATTCAGGACGGCAAATCGAGCGTGCTCTCCAAGGCGCTTCGCAAGCCGAACCTCATCATCGTGGGGCAGGAGGTCTTTAATGCGCTTGTGAACCACCCGATGATTCTGGATCGGGTGAAGTACACGAGCCGCGATTCAATTACGCCCGACATGCTGGCGCGTCTCTTCGATGTGGAGACGTTCCTGGTTGGTTCCGCGGTAGAGAATGCCTCCAAGGAGGGCCAGGGTGACAACCTGACCTACATTTGGGGCAAGCACTGCTTCATCGGCTATCGTGCGCCGCGTCCTTCTCTGCGGACGGTGACGGCTGTTTCGCTGTTCCGCAACCGCGACTTTCCGCGTGTGGAGCGGTATCGCCATCCTGACCCCGGCGCGAAAGCGACCTATGTCTCCTACGGCGA
>JAKOVF010000055.1 GCA_029782225.1 Chloroflexota bacterium
AGCTAAAGTGTAGACGCTTGTAGACAACATCTCGTAGCTCTGACCTTTCGAGAAGGCTGCGCTCAGTGGATGGTCAAGCAGGCCTGAGCGTTCTTCTCAGGCTGCATTGCCGTAATCGAAGCGCCTTCCGACAAAGCAGTCTCCTCATTGACGCGGAGATTGCTTTGTCGCGAGGTCTATCCTCCCAAACCTGTACCGGCCGCTGAGATTGCCCCGTGCCTCTCATCATCCATTCTATGAAAGGCACGGGGCAAGGATAGTGCATAACAATTTTGTCGGTTGACACCTGATGGGAGCACCCCCATAGAATAGCGTCTGTGTAACGGGGAGTTGTACGACCCACTCCGCACAAAGACTACTTTCAGGAGTTTTACAACGGCCAATCGAACACAGACCCCTCCCTGCGCAGGGAGGGTCTGATCTGCGGTGCGCAACGCATAGGGCTTGGCAATCCAGATACAAAACACCCCAATAATCTACATTTCCCGCCTCCTCTTCTCCGAAAGCTGATGGGATCCTCGACAGGGACGTGGAACCCTGATGGGAGCCGATGGGAGCTCGATGGGACCTCGATGGGAGCTCGATGGGAGCTACCTGTGTATTCCCTTCATCACACCAAACATCATAGGAAAAAAGAGTGCCAAAATGGCAAAAATCGTATTTGATCCCGCAATCCGCGTCGTAAGCGGCAACATCGGCAACTTTGTGTATCGCAAGCAGGCAGATGACACGATAATCATGGCGAAGACCGCCCTGCCGAACCCAGACCGTGAGCCAACTGAAGCCCAGGCCGGGCAGATGCAGCGCTTCAAGCAGGCTTCGGCCCGCTGCCAGCGTTTGCTGGAAGATGCCGACCTCAAAGAGGCGTATGAGAAGTTACTGGCCGGGCTGGGACCGAAGGCACGCCTGCGCGCGCTGGTGATGGGCGATATCCTGAAAGCGCCCCAGATCAGCTCGCTGGACATCTTGAATTTCGACCCTTCCGTGGGCGGGACGATCCGTGTAACGGCAGAAGACAATGTTGGAGTATGCCGC
>JAKOVF010000061.1 GCA_029782225.1 Chloroflexota bacterium
AAAGGATTGCCACGGTTCTGCCTGGGATGCGAGCAGGTCACCGTAGTCATCCTTGAACATGCTTGTTTTCAGTACATCCTCGATATCCTTAAGGCGCATGGCCTCGAACGCTGGTGGGATGGATGATGTGCAGCGTGCTGCAAATGCCAGGAATGGATCCTTCGCTTTCGTAAAGTCATTCTTGAATGTCGTGCCGGTGGAATATTGAAATTTGAAAACAGTCCGATAGCGCAGTTCATTGATGGAATCATTGTGTATCTTGATGGGCAGATTTAGCCCCCGAATATCCGTGGCGGTGATATTCAAGTCGAGTTGTTCAACATAAGGGGAAAGATCGGTATCTCCTGCAGACCCCATTCGCTTCAGCGCCTCCAGCAGTTTGAAGTACATGCGCTGGCTGTTCAACAACGCCTCAGGCGGATCCTGAAGCCCCAGTCCACCCAGGCCGTCTACTGAGTGGTTGTCATTGATCAGTTTGGAGATGTCCCCTTCCTGCACCCACAACTCTTTGAGCCCATCCATGGACCTGTCGTTCACGAGCGCTTTTGCCAGATATACTGCGTTGATTCCGCCTGCTGAGGTACCCGACAAAATATCCACGATAAATTTGGCTTTTAGAGTTTCACCCAGACTGCGATAAACAAGTTCCGCACCTTTGAGCTCCCGGTCCGGGATGACGTATTCACCGCTCTTTTTGTCCCGTGCCGTGGACCTGACCAGACTCAATAGCTCATGTGCCACACCGTGAATATAGATCGCCAGTGAGACGCCGCCATACATCACCACAGCAAAGCGGACCTCCTTGTGCGGCAATTGCCTTTCCATCGATAAATCCCTGGGGTTCGCTTGAGCCATAAGTTCCTCCACAAAAAATAAAGTGAGTGGTGCGCTGAGTTGTCTGCAACGGGGGTACACCTATTGTACAGAATGAGAAATCAAAAAGCAATGATGAATTTATGCTTAAATGAATAAATACTGAGAGCGAGATTCGAATCTTAAAATATCGGGAAATCATTCATTCCCTCTTGTAATTAATTCCATTATCAATATACTATGCAACATTATTGATGATTCAATAGAAGGAGAGAAGCTATGACCTCGATGGAAACGCTCTTGATCAAGACCGAGCATAAATTCAGAAGTTTGGTCACCAGACAAGCCTATAGCAAAGGTGAGGTGATCTGTGAAATACCGAGTGACAACGTGGTGAATAAGGCAAATCGCTATACGGTCCAGATTGGACGTGATGAACACACGGATGTCGGCAAGCTCGCCGCGCTGAATCATTCGTGTGATCCCAATGTGATCCTGGATACGAAGAATATGCTGATGGTTGCGTGTCGTGACATCGCCAAAGGCGAGGAACTTTCGTTCTTCTATCCATCCACAGAATGGGAAATGGCTGCCCCGTTCATCTGCCTGTGTGGCGCGTCAAATTGCATCCATGTCGTGGCGGGCGCACGCTTCCTGCCGCTTTCCACATTGGAAAATCACTACCTCAATCCGCATATTCGAGAGATGATGATCGAATTGCTGAATAACACTGAGAAGCATCTCACGGGCCTGTCTGAAGCAAAACAGTAAATCAAAAGCGGGTGGACATCCAAAGGTCCGCCCGCTGCTTTTCAGCGGTAAATCTGTTTATTAAAGTTGCTCTAATCATCCTGGGTTAGAATCACAAAACCACGTTAACAACTGAAGAGAATATAAAATGAAAAGAACAAGCTATTACTGGTTTGTCCTACTTTTTCTGTTTATCCCCAGAGCCTGTGAGACCAGTAATCCCGCCTCCCTTCCATATCGACCGATCGTTGGTCCCCTCCCCTCAAATAACACGACACTTCAGGTGCAGACTCCCGCTTCGACGGGAGCAGCTTCATTTCCGCTCCAGATCGATGCAATGCGGGCGCACGAATATCCGGGCAGCGACGTTGTCATCGAATCTGTCCTGGACCCGGGTGTGAACTACAGTCGCTATTATGTCTCGTATCTCTCTGAGGGATTGAAAATCTATGCCCTGCTGACAGTGCCAAACGGACAAAAGCCACCCACCGGTTGGCCAGTGATCATCTTCAACCACGGCTATATCCCGCCGACTGTGTACCGCACAACGCAGCGATATATTGCCTATGTGGACCAGATCGCACGCAGCGGCTATATCGTCTTCAAGTCCGATTATCGGGGGCACGATCAATCGGAAGGCGTGGCCGGAGGTCCCTACACTCAACCGAATTACACGATCGATGTCCTCAACGCGGTGGCGTCGATGAAACGGTATCCAGATGCGGATCCGAACCGGATCGGCATGTGGGGACATTCCATGGGCGGATACATTACGCTGCGTTCAATGGTCATCAGTCCGGATATTAAGGTCGGCGTGATCTGGGGCGGAGTGGTCGCCCCTTATCCGGACCTGTTTACGCGCTGGAACCCCGGGGCGAGACTCACAAATGCCGCCCGCGGCTCATGGGTCTACTCGCTTGAGCAGGCTTATGGCACAGTGGAGCAAAACCCTCAGTTCTGGAATTCAATCTCGGCGAATGCCTATGTCAAAGACCTAAATCGACCCATTCAACTGCACCACTCTACAACGGACGAAGAGGTGCCGTGGGAGTATTCGCAAATGCTGTATGATGAGTTGATCGCAGCCAATCAGATTGCGGAATTTTACAGTTACGAAGGAGATAATCACAACATCTCCAGAAACTTCACTCTGGCAATGCAGCGCACGATCGAATTCTTCGACCGCTATTTAAAGCCTGACTAAGTAGAGCTATTGCCGCAAATCGGAGAGTCACGCAGCGGCCAGGCTTCTGTATGCCCCGACCCACGGCTTGCCCAGCCTGTGATTTTCTGAGACAACGATCTTGCTGAACTTCTGCGCGATTTGCGGCATAAGCATGGCAATCGTCCCCCAGTCATCTGCCAGGATTGCATTCTTCATCTTTTCTGCATACTGGCCGGTCCACATCCATTCCATACGGAATTTGTCGGCTTTGACCCAGTACCCGCGCTTCTCCCACGCGGCCACAGAGACATCGATCCCCTCGGCAATGGAC
>JAKOVF010000062.1 GCA_029782225.1 Chloroflexota bacterium
TCCTTTTGGAACACGTCAAAAAGGCGCAGAGGATAAGTGGCATCGGGGGCTGGTACACTGAAGAGCAGGATGCTGGCTCCGCGCTTGGCCACAGCAAAGGCCTGTTCCACGGCGCCGCCCACGCCCGCGCATTCAATGACCACATCAACGCCGGGCATGCCCAGTTCCTCCCGGATACTGTCCACCAGGGGCACCGCAAGGGGATCAAAGGTGTAATCGGCCCCCAACTCGAGGGCAATCCGGCGCCGCTCAGACACAGGTTCGCTGAGCAGGACTAGGGATGCTCCTGAGATTCTTGCCAGCTGCACCATGATCTGCCCGATGGGGCCGCCCCCGATCACGCAGACCGTATCACCTGTGCGGATGCCCACCAGATCGATCCCGTGCAGGCAGCAGGCCAAGGGTTCAGCCATGGCACCCTCTTCGAAATCTACATCCTCGCCCAGCACATACACCTGCTGCTCAGGGACAACGCAGTATTCAGCGAAGCCGCCGTGCCGGGTCACACCGATGGCCTGCAGATTCTCACAGTGCTGTTTCTTGCCGATTTTGCAGTAATGGCATTTGCCGCAGTAGATATTGGGATCGATGGCCACCCGATCACCAACCCGCACCGTGGTGACGGCGCTGCCGATCTCCACTACCTCACCGGCAAACTCGTGCCCCAGCACTACTGGCGGCGTGACGTCTGCGGAACCTTTCTCTCCATTGAAGATGTGAATGTCTGTGCCGCAGACACCCACCGCTCTGTTGCGCACCCGCACATCCGTGGGGCCCAAAGCAGCAAGTGCCAGCTCCTGCACCTCAATCCGTCCCGTTCCTAAGAATACAGCCGCCTTCATGCTGTCCTCTCCCTTCTACCCGTGTCCTCCTTTTAGCGAGACTCACCGGGCCAACAGCGCGTGCACTTCAGCTAGAGTGGGCATAGCCGGGATGCCGCCCTTCTTCGTGGCAACTAAGCCTCCTACCGCATTGGCAAAGCGCACGCTGCTTTCCAAGGCATCCCGATCCCAGGCGGTGATCGGCTCTGGGCTCTCCAGGATTCTGTGGAGCATGCCGCCAGTAAAGCCGTCGCCTGACCCTGTTGTGTCTACCACGTTCACTCTAAAGGCCGGCACCGTTCCCGCTTGGCCCTGCACGTAATAGAAGCAGCCCCGCTCTCCCAGGGTGACAAACACCGCCGCAAGGTTGTACTGCTCCGTCAGCTCCGCTGCTCCCCGCTCCAAGTCCGTTGTTCCCAAGAGAAACTCCAGTTCCTCATCGGTGAGCTTGATCAGATCAGCGTAGTCCATGCCCTGGAGCATGCGCTCCTTGGCCTCCGCTAAGGAAGGCCACAGCAGCGGCCGCAGATTAGGATCATAGGATATAAACACTCCCTGGGCCTTCAACTGCTCCAGCACCTCAAAAGTAGTGCTGCGCGCCGGCTCATCGGTGAGCGACAGGGAGCCGAAATGGAAGATCTTGGTGTTGAGCAGGTCTGGGTTGACATCTGCTCTGGTCAGGAGCGTATCTGCCCCTGGATCCCGATAGAAGCTAAAGGAGCGCTCACCTTGGTCCGTCAGGTGTACAAAGGCCAGGGTGGTATGGGCTGTGGAATCCAAAACCAGCCCCGCAGTACTAACGTTGTTGGTCTCCAAAACCTGCTTCAGATCATGGCCAAACTGATCATCGCCGACTTTACCGATAAAGCCCGTGCGCCGGCCAAAGCGGGCCAGACAGCTCACCACATTGGCGGGAGCCCCACCGGGATTCTGCTGAAACAGCTTTTCACCGCTAGGTGCATGGCCGGCCGGCGTGAAATCTATAAGCAGTTCACCTAAGGCCACCACTTCAAACATGTCAGTTCACCTCTTCTGTGCCGCATCAACGAAAAGCGGTAGCATAGTATGCGTCGTTATTCCTTGGTCGCCCCGAAGGTTAGGCCCGTAATCAAGTGCTTGCGTACGGCCAGAGCAAAGACCACTGCCGGCAGCACCGTGATAGTAGCAGCAGCCGACATCTCACCCCACACCACTCCTTGGAAGGTCAAGAACTGGGTGACGATGGTGGGCAGCGTGCGTGCCTCGGTGGTGGTCAAAAAGAGGGCGAAAGTAAACTCGTTCCACGACTGGATCAGACAGAGAATGCTTGTAGCTGCCAACCCATTGGCGCACAGGGGCAGGATGAGCCTGATAAACACCTGCCAGCGGGAGCAGCCATCGATCATGGCCGCCTCGTCGATTTCCACTGGGATTTCCGCCATAAAGCCCCGCAACATCCAGACGGCAAAAGGCACGTTAAAGGACAGATAAGCAATGATCAGCACCAATTTGGTATCGAGGATCCCCAGGAAGCGTCCCAGGAAGAAATAGGGGATCACCACGGCGATAGCCGGAGCCATGCGGATGCTCAAGATCCAAAAGGCCACATCCTTTTTGCGCTTGAAGTTGAAACGGGTCAAAGCGTAGGCCGCGGGCGCCGCTAGAATCAGGGCCAAAAGCACTGTGGCTACCACAATGACTAGGCTGTTGCCAAAATAGACGCCGAAGATTTCCCGCTCAAACAGGGCCTTGTAGTTTTCCAAAGTAGGGTTCCCAATCAAGACTGGCGGGATCTGGAAAATCTGGATGCGGTCCTTAAAGGACATACTGATCATCCACAGGAAAGGAAAGAAGAACAAGAACACCAACAGCAGGCTTACCAGCGCATCGAAGGTAGTAGTACGCACGCTTTTCCAAGTCTGTGTTCTCAACTTACTTCACCCTCCTTCCCGCCGAGCACCCTAATGAACAAGTTGCTGAGCGCGATGATGATCACCAGCAGGATCACAGCCATGGCCGAGGCCATACCCACCTGCCCGGAGTAATAGAAGCCGGTGCGGTAGATGAGCATGGAAAGCAGTTCAGTTGCATCGGCGGGACCGCCGCCTGTTAAGGAGAAGACCACGTCAAACATCTTCAAAGCATCCATAGTGCGCAGAAGCAGTGCGATGAGAATGATGGGCCTCAACAGCGGCAGGGTCACATACCAGATGGTCTGCAGACCAGAGGCGCCGTCCACTTTCGCGGCCTCAAAGGGGGTGACGGGCAGGGCACTTAAGCCGCTGGTGAGGATTAGGGCCACAAAGGGAGTCCACTGCCAGACCTCAACCAAGATCACGGACAGCATGGCTAGATCATAGCTGTACCAGTTGGGGGCGATATTGAAAAACCCCAAAATGTAGTTGACGATGCCGTAAGTGGGGTTGAAATAAAGGCGCCAGATCAGGCCGGCAATACTGGGCGTTACAGTCATGGGGATGATCAGCATTCCAATTAAAACGCCCTTCCATTTCAGGGACTGCCGGGTGAGGAAGAGTGCGATCAGAAAGCCCAGGATAAACTCTAGACCCACTGAGGCCAAGGTGTAGACAAGAGTGCGCTTGATGGCAGATTGGAACAAGAAATCTCGAAAGATGAAAACGAAATTGCGCAGCCCCACAAAAACCCGGTCCGACCAAGGCAAGCCCAGTTCCCAGTGGTGCAGAGCGGTAAAAAACAAGAACAGGGTTGGTATGATGGTAATCGTAAAGAGCACAACTAAGGTTGGCCCCAGCCACGCATAGGGAGACTCCATGTACTTCTTCAAAACAGATCACCTCTCGGTCAGTAGTGGTGGGCACAGCCCACCACTACTGAGCTAATGGTTGCCTTTAGTAGCCAGCCATCCGCATAATGCTTTCCACTTCACGCTCGGCCCGTTCCATGGCCTGTTCCGGAGTGAGCTGTCCGGTCAAAGCCAAGGAAGCATTCAGGCCCAGGGCCTCCCCGATGCGCGGCCACTCAGGAATGCGCGGCCTCCAGTCGATGCCCTTTTCTACCAAGATCTGGGCCCTTTCCAGAGACTCCAGAATCTGCGGATAGTAGTGATACTCGGCTACAAATTCCGGGTTGGTAAGTACAGACTTCCTGGTGACAACACCACCGTTGCGTACATACTCTTCCGCCTTGGCTTCGCTGGTCATGAAGGCGATGAACGCCCAAGCAGCGTCCTTGTTCTTGGAGTTGGTGGAGATAGCCAGGTTCCAGCCTGCTACGGCCCCAGCGGCGCCTGCCGGGCCAGTGGGCGGAGGCAGATAGCCAACTTTGCCCGCTACAGCGCTCTTGCTGGCATCTTCAATCCAGGGTGCCAGCGCGGTGGCATCAAACCAGAGGGCAGCGTGACCCTGCATGAAGGTTGTGGTTGCTTCTTCGTGGCTGAAGTTTTCGATGCCCATGGGAGCATACTTCATCAGATCGACGAAGTACTGCAGGGAAGCGATGGTTTCGGGGGTGTTCACTGCTACATCAAAGGTGCCCGGATGGAACACATTGCCGCCCATGGGATACAGGGCCTGGAACCAACCGTAAACGATGTGGTGACCGCGGCGTCCACGCATGGAGATGCCGGACAGGCCTTCTTCTTTTCCATGGAAGAACTCAGCGGCAGCAAGCAGGTCATCGAGAGTCTGAATCGAATTGGGATCATATCCGTACTTCTCAAACAGGTCTACCCGGTAGGCCACAAAGGCGGACTCACCGGCGGACGGAATGCCGTAAACTTGGCCGTTGTACATGCCCAGACCGGCTCTGTAAGCTTCGACGATGTCCTCGAAGTTGAACCAGTCAGGTGTGTTGGCGATGTACTCATCCAAGGGGAGGACAACCTTGCGATT
Organism: Chloroflexota bacterium; assembly: GCA_029782225.1. Taxonomy (GTDB): domain Bacteria; phylum Chloroflexota; class Anaerolineae; order Anaerolineales; family Villigracilaceae; genus JAKOVF01. The sequence goes on from JAKOVF010000062.1 coordinate 4,673, forward strand.
TGCAAATTCGCCAATCCACACCACGTCCATCATGACCACGTCATAGCGGCCAGTGGCAGCAGCGTGCTCGGTCAAAATCTTATCGTGGAGGTAGAGCTCCTCCATGATGTCCCAGCGCACGGTAATGCCAGTCAGCTGTTCAAATTCGGCGACCATGGCCCGGAAGGCATCTGTGGACGGATGGGTAGCCATGGCTACGGTGATTTCCGTTCCGCCAAGTTTCGCCTTGACCTCTGCACCCCACTCTTCCAGAGTGCTGGCCATGCTTACTGCTGAAAAGACCATCAACAACGCTAGCGAGAGAGCTAATATGGAAGCTTTTCTCACGGACGTTACCTCCTTTTGTTTTCTACCTGAAGACAAAAGTGCCTCGACGACTTCCCTTTTTGCATCCCCCCTTTGCTCAACCTATTGAGGCAACAGATTGACGATGGACAATCTCGGCCTTGAGCACCACTTTCTCCCTCGCCCCCGAGCTGTTGAAGCTCTGCAGGAGCAGACTGGCAGCCAGGGTGCCCATACTGAAGGCCGGCTGCACAGCCGTGGTGATGGCAGGCTCATAGATGGCCATCCATTCCTGTTCATCAAAACCCACCAGGCTTACTTCCTCGGGTATGCGCAGGCCCAGCTCACGAATGGCCCGCAGGGCTCCCAGGGTAGTCTTGTTGCTGGTGGCGATCACCGCCGTGCACCTTTCTGACTCCAAAACCTGTTTGGTTGCCGCGTAAGATTCGGGTTCCTTAAACTGGCCCGGCACCACTCGGCAGCTCTGCGGATCCAGGTTGAGGAGCTTGACAGCTTCCAAGAATCCCTCGGTGCGCATCCTTCCTGTATAAATCTCCTCGTCGCCCCCAACCAGGCAGATTTCCCTGTGGCCCTGTTCCACCAGGAACCGTACTACCTGGAAGATAATATCCTTATTGTCCACCAACACGCATTGGCTCCCGGGGATATCATAGCAGCGGTCAAAAAACACTAGGGGCATCCTTTCTGCCCATTCAGCATAGACTTCTCTGCTGCCCGCGCTGGGGGCGGCGATCAGCCCCTTGACTCCATCTTCGATGAGGAAGTTGACGTACTCCGATTCCAGTTCACGGTCTTCATCCGTATTGACAAGCACACTCAAAAAACCGCTGGGCCTAAGCACGCTGTCGATACCGTAGCATACTGTGGCGAAGAACGGGTTGGACAAGTCCGGAACCACAACCCCGACTTTCTGCAGCGCGGAGCTGTTTTCTTGTAAGGTAAAGGGGTAGTTGAGCGACTGGGCCATCTTGAAAATTGCCTCGCGCAGCTGCGGGTTGACCCCCGGTTTGTTGCGCAGGGCCCTGGACACGGTGGCTGTAGAGACACCGAGTTTTTCAGCAATGTCACTGAGGTTGACTTTAGGCATAGTACTCCACCTTTTTCTGAGCACGGGGGTTGCTGGCCGTTGCTTGCGTCGATGAGTAGGACGTCGATTAACGAAATGCAAACATCATAGGTGGCTGCATTAACATTATAAATAAAAACAACCGCCAAAGCAACCCTTTTTCAGGGCGAATTGCAATTTTTGCAGTTCCCGTTGCAAGCGAGTTGCAAATGCCTTGCAACCAGCGCAATACAAACTTAACCGGATCCGCTTCAGTATTCCCCAGATCCGCTTACCAAGAAAACTAGCCAAAATTGGGAAAATATTAAAGGGAAAAGGCCTCTCGCTCCCGAAAGAACAGGGCGGAAGTGCGCGCACTCAACCCCAAAGAGATGGGAGCGATGGCCTTGAACAGTGAAGTACTGCAATACTATCTGGAACACGGTCCCATGACGGAAATTACTGCCAGGCGGGACATGGTGGCCGGTATCCCTAAGGATATTCCCACCATCGTAACCTATGTGCAGAACATCCTTCTGCACCAGCATTGGAGCGGAGCCTATGGAGTGGAACTTAGCCCGGAGCGCCAGAGAGAACCTATGCTGCGCAGTTTCCAGGAAAAGCTGGACTTCCTGGCCGAGCACGGTTTTAGCCACGTTGCGGACCGAAAACCCTCGGCCGAGAAGATGGTGGGGATCTGCAGGGACTTCTCCGTGGTTGGCGCGGCCCTCTGCCGGGAAGCGGGGATCCCGGCCCGGGCCAGGTGTGGTTTTGCGACCTACTTTGAACCTGGCACGTACATGGACCACTGGGTGTTAGAGTATTGGAACTACGAGCAGCAGCGCTGGGTGATGGTCGATGCTCAGCTGGATGAACTGCAGCAGAAGGCGCTGCAGATCAGCTTCGATCCCCTAGATGTGGGACCCGAGCACTTCCTCACGGGTCCTCGGGCTTGGATGCTCTGCCGCCAGGGCCAGGCGGACCCCAACCGCTTCGGCATTTTCCACTGGTGGGGCTACGACTACCTCAACTGCAATCTGATCCTGGATGTGAACTCCCTGGTGAAAATGCCCATGCAGCCCTGGGACGGCTGGCCAGGTTACAAAAGTCGGCCGGCGGCCCAGTGGACAGAAGCCGACTTCGAGTTTCTCGATAAGCTCGCAGCTCTGGCCTTGGCCGTTGATGAAGATTTCGCAGCGTTCTCCAGCTTCGTCCTAGGCCACGAGCAGGTCAGAGTACCGGCAGACTTAAGCCAGGTGTTCAACCTCAACGACTGATCCACCCCAGCAAAAAAGCCTTGGGCAGATCATCGCTGCTCAAGGCTTTGTTCATATTCCTCTCATCGACGCTTAGACTTTGAAGTAGCCTACCAGCTGCTGCAAGGTGGCAGCTGCAGAGGCGATCTGGTCCATGGAAGCGGCGATTTCTTCCAAAGATGCGGATTGCTCTTCGCTGCCGGCAGCGATCTCTTCCCCGGCCCCAGAGAGGTCGTTCAGTGCGGCCGCAGCCTTTTCGATTCCTCCAGACAACTGAGCAATCACTTGGTGCACCTCTTCGAACACCTTACCGCTCTTCACCGCGCTTTCCTTGCCTTGCGACACCTTAGCGGAACTGCGCTCGCTCTTTTCCACCGTCTCCTGCACAATTCGCTGCATGCGGCCGATCAGCCCGGCAATCTCCTTGGCCGCATCGGCAGACTCTTCGGCAAGTTTGCGCACCTCTTCCGAAACCACGGAAAAGCCCCGCCCGTGCTCTCCAGCCCGGGCCGCCTCAATGGCCGCGTTCAGCGCCAGCAGATTAGTCTGCTCAGCGATGTCGGTAATGATGTTCACAATGGAACGGATCTTATCGGACTGTTCATCCAGATCCCTGATTTCATCCCGCAGCTGGGTAACGGCTGTGTCGATCTCGCCCATCACGTTGAGGGTCTGTTCGATCTGCCTGCTCCCTTCCTGGGTTTTTTCCAGCGTACTGCGGGCCATATCGGCAATGTCCTGAGTCTGCTCGTTCAAAGTGTTGATGGAGGCCGAGAACTCGTTGGTGGCGCTGGATACACTCGCCACAGAACTGGACGTCTCTTCCACGGCAGCGGCCACATGCGACGAGCCGGTGGCAGTTTGGGCAGCCGCTTCCGCGACTTTGCTCATCATCTCGTGCACTTTGGCGATAAAATCGTTCATGCCCTGGGCGAGCTTGGCCATTTCGTCCCGGCCCTGCACAGGCAGACGCTGGGTTAGGTCTCCCCCACCTTGGCCCAGCTCCAGCACGAGGGCCACCGTTCTTCTCAGCGACCGGCACACCGACCTCACCGTGAAGAAACCGAAGACAATGGCAATGAACAGGGCGAGGGCAATCAGCGCCGCGGTGACCAGGTCAGCAGTGGTGTTGATGCGCGCTGCCTCTGTTTCCAAACCGGCAGCCTCGGCCCGCACTATTTCAATGATGGTATCCAAAGCACTGCGCACGGCCTGCAGATTATTCAGGGTGTTCTGCTGGTACATATTTCTCGCGTAGCGATAGGCAAAGGCCTTATCCGGCTGGCCCACAATGATGCGCTCAATATCAGAGGCGGAGCGGTGCAGCAATTCGTGGGGGCGTTCCAGCGCGGCATA
>JAKOVF010000068.1 GCA_029782225.1 Chloroflexota bacterium
CGAGGCACAGTGGGAGGAGTGGGAGAAGATTTTGGCCATTGATACCCTGCCGCAAGACCTGTTTTCCGGCAACTGGGGAACGCTCGAAGGCCGTATCACATTTCTCAAAGCATACCCTTCCCTGCCGCTGGATACCCGCCACTTTCCGCCAGACTTCACCGACCGCTTGCTGGCGAGTTTTGACGATTTGGATGAGATGACTGACGGCCTCTTGGTACACTCCGAAAACTGGCAGGCGCTCAACCTGCTCCAAGAGAAGTACCGTGAGCGGGTAAAGTGTGTCTATATTGATCCGCCGTATAATACAGCGGCATCGGAAATCCTTTATAAGAATGAGTACAAACATTCAAGTTGGCTCAGCCTTATGGCGGACAGGACATTCTTGTGTAATGGCTTACTTTGTCCTGATGCAGCCTTCGTTATCGCCATTGACGATACAGAGATGGTAAACCTTAGTGCATTCATTGATGGTTTTGTATCGAACTATGACCGAAATGTAGTGGTGATCAATCATCACCCTGCTGGGGCAGGACTAGCCGGTGCTAGTATATCAAGCACACACGAATATGCACTCTTCCTTATACCACGCAACGCGAAGTTCGCATTGCGATTACCCTCAAAAACTACTCATTCAGAAATTGGATTCATGCGTACTGGAACAGCGGTGAGCAACTTGCGCGAGGGAAGACCTAATAGTTTTTATGCCATTCTGATAGACGAGAAAACAGGCCGTATCGTAGGCGCAGAACCCCCTCCGCCGATTGGATCGAAATATCCCACGGGCCGCACAAAAGAAGGTTTTGTGAGAGTCTACCCAGTCGGGGCTGATGGGAGAGAGAGAGTATGGAGACGATCATATGAGTCCTGTTTGCGAGAGATAGAATATGGAAGTTTACTGTGCAAAGGGAAAAAGGACAGGTTCACGATCTACATTCAGTTGAATGAAGATTCCTCATGGAAACCTGTCAAAAGTAACTGGACAGATACGAAATACAACGCAGGTGTGTATGGTTCTGGGATACTGACACACATCCTTGGTAGCGCTGGTCAATTTTCCTACCCGAAGTCACTCTTTACCGTGCTTGATTGCATTCTTGCCGTGATCCAAGAGGATTCATGCGCTGTTATTCTCGACTACTTCGCCGGCTCCGGCACCACCGGCCACGCCGTCATCAATCTTAACCGCGAGGACGGCGGGCGGCGCAAGTTCATCCTGGTGGAGATGGCGGATTACTTTGATACCGTTCTCCTGCCGCGCTTGAAGAAAGTCACCTTCTCCCCGGAATGGAAGGACGGTAAGCCCAAACGTGTGGCCACGGCAGAAGAAGCCGAGCGGGGTCCGCGTATCATCAAGGTAATACGCCTGGAATCTTACGAAGACGCCCTCAACAATCTATCTTTCGACGAAAGCGGTGGGCAGGTGGCAATGCGATTCGAGGACTACCTGCTGAAGTACATGCTTCGTTGGGAGGCACGCAAAAGCGAAACCCTGCTGAATGTGGAAAAACTCAGCAAG
>JAKOVF010000436.1 GCA_029782225.1 Chloroflexota bacterium
CTTAATCGCCGCAGAGATGGTAGACCGGAAATAAGAAACCCAATGCCCTGGTACGGTGCGGGCATGTCTTATGGCTCAATTGGCACTCCCGTGATGACCGCCCGCGCAAAAGCGGCCCAGGTGCTTGGCACATTTATCTCCACCGGTGAAGGCGGCTACCCCGACGAAATGGCCGAGTATGCAGATAACATCATTACGCAGATCGCGACTGGTCTGTTCGGCGTCCGTGAAGAGACGATGCAGCGCGCGCCCATCCTTGAGATCAAATATGCGCAGGGAGCCAAACCCGGGCTTGGCGGTCACTTACTCGGAAACAAGAACACCGAGTCCGTGGCGCGTTTGCGGGAAGCGGTGCAGGGAACATCGTTGTTTTCGCCATTCCCATTTCACAGTGTTTATTCAGTGGAAGATCACAAAAAGCACGTGGACTGGCTAAAACAGACCAACGAACGCGCGCTGATCTCGGTAAAGGTTTCGACCCCAACTGACGTCGATATGGTAGCGGTCGGTGCGTACTACGCGGGCGCACATATTGTCCATCTCGATGGCGCTTATGGCGGAACCGGCGCAGCGCCGGAGATCGCGAAGAAAAACATTGCCATGCCAATCGAATACGCCATTCCCAAAGTCCACAGGTTTTTGGCCGAGGAAGGCATTCGTGATCAAATCACGCTGATGTCGTCCGGCGGATTACGCTCGGCGTGGGATGTTGCCAAGGCCATTGCCCTGGGCTCGGACGGAGCGGTCCTTGGCACTGCAGAACTCGTGGCAATTGGCTGCGTCCGCATTGCTTCATGCGAGAAAGGGCTGGGCTGTCCATTCGGGATTACGACCACCGATCCGCAGCAGGCCAAGCTCGTGAATGCAATGGAAGCGTATCAACGCATCGTCAATATGTATACGGCATGGATGTGGCAGTTGGCCGGGATTCTGCAGACGCTGGGGATGAAGTCTATCAGCGAATTGCGAGGACGAAGTGATTTGTTGGTGTATCTGGATTAGCCCTCATCCCCGACCCCTCTCCCGGTCTCGATATGGCGGACGAACACCGCCTACTCGACCAGCGGGGAGAGGAGAGCAACATAGCAAGAATCGGGTGTTTCGGGCAGGCAGAGGCTCCTAAAATGGAACCAATCTACAGTCCAAGGAGGAACCGATGGATGTCTCTGTCATAGACTATCGTACGTTGAACGATGATTACCCGCTCATCGAGCAGGCAATCCTGTACCTTGAAAAGAATTACAAAAGCCAGCCGAGCCTTGCAGAGGTCTCAGAAAATGTCGGCATGAGCGAATTCCACTTCCAGCGCGTCTTCACCCGCTGGGCGGGGATCAGCCCGAAGCGTTTCCTGCAATTCCTGACGAAGGAAAACGCAAAGGACTTGCTCGACCAGTCAGAGAATCTGCTCGATACCACGTATCAGGTCGGACTTTCCAGCCTGGGCCGCCTGCACGACCTTTTCGTCACCACCGAGGCCGTGACGCCGGGCGAGTACAAGAGCCGAGGCACCGGGCTGACCATCCGTTACGGCATTCATCCCACGCCCTTTGGTAAATGCCTGATTGGCACCACGGATCGAGGGATTTGCCATCTCGGGTTTGTGCAGTCGAGCGAAGGCGATGCAGTCGATCAGTTGGTTTCGGAGTGGAAGCAGGCACGGATGATCGAGGATTTCAGGTCCACTGCCCCGCTGGTTGAGCCAATCTTTGACCTGAGCCGCAGGAAAGAAGCGCTCCGCGTGCACTTACGCGGCACAAACTTCCAGCTGAAAGTCTGGGAAGCGCTGTTGAATGTGCCGACCGGCTCGGTCACAACCTATGCAAACATCGCAAGGCAGATCGGCAATCCGAATGCCCTGCGTGCGGTTGGAACAGCAGTTGGGCATAACCCCGTGCCTGTGCTAATTCCATGCCATCGTGTGATCCGCAAGCTTGGTGAGTTCGGAAATTATCGTTACGGCGCGGCGCGCAAGAAAGCCCTGCTGGCAAGAGAGATGGCATTTGAATCTGTCACTGCGAGCGCTTAGCGCGAAGCAGTCTCCCAATAAATGGGCAAAGCTCGTCGAGAAGCTTCCGCCGCTAATCGGAGATTGCTTCGTTCGCTCTGCTCCCTCGCAATGACAGATTAGTGATAAAGGAAAAGAATGAAAACCAAAATCTGGATAGCTTTACTGGCACTTTATATTGTTTGGGGTTCCACATACCTGGCGATCCGGTTCGCGGTGGAAACCATCCCGCCGTTCTTCCACGCGGGCGTGCGGTTCCTCGTCTCAGGGCTAATCCTGTTGATCTGGCGCAGGGCGAGCGGTGACGCATGGCCTACGCCGCGCCAGTGGAGAAATACCGCGATCATTGGCTTGCTGCTCCTCCTGGGTGGCAATGGCATGGTCGGCTGGGCCGAACAGACCATTCCATCCGGCATTGCGGCGCTGATCGTCGGTGCCTCACCGCTATTTATGGTCTTACTGGAGGCGCTGCGTCCTGGTGGTGCAAAACCAAGCTGGCAGGCCATTCTCGGTTTGTTGGTTGGCTTTGGCGGTATCTACCTGCTGGTAGGTCCATCTGAGATTTCAGGTAGTGGAGCCCAGTTGAATCCGCTTGGCGTAGGTGCATTGCTGATCGCGTGTTTGCTCTGGTCCAGCGGCTCCGTCTTCAGTAAATCGGCTGAGTTGCCCAAGTCTTCACTGATGACAACCGGCGCAGAGATGATCGTGGGCAGCATTGGCCTATTCATTGTCTCTGCCATCACCGGCGAATGGTCTGGCTATAGCATCAGCGCAGTCTCGATGAACTCGATCCTTGCTTTGCTGTACCTGATCTTCATCGGCTCGCTAATTGGCTTTGTTTCGTTCGGCTGGCTATTGAAAAATGCGCCGATTTCACTCGTGTCAACCTATGCCTATGTCAATCCGGTGGTTGCCGTTTTGCTTGGGGCCTGGCTGGCCGCTGAACCCCTGGAGCCGCGCACATGGCTTGCAGCGACCATCATTATCGGTTCGGTCGTCTTAATTAATGTAACCAAGAAACCCGTGAAAGAGACTCTCGTGATCAAGAAAAGCGTAAGTGAAAGCAGCGCTGATTGAGGAGACTCTATGAGTTCGGATGAAATTCTCGCTTCACGCAAAACACTCCTGGAGATGGCACCAACGCTAAAGCGCACAGAGGATGCTGCAGAGGGTGGATGCGGCGTGCTCGGTCTGGCAGCAAATGTTCCGGTTGCAGGCCGGCATGTGCTGACTGCGTCCTACCAGATGCACAACCGCGGGAATGGCAAAGGGGGCGGGATTGCGATGGTAGGGCTGGACCCGGTGCAGGTCGGCGTGGATGCGGAGATTCTCAAGTCACATTATCTGTTGCAAATCGCGCTGCTTGATCCCTCTGCACGCCCAGAAGTGGAAGCGGAATTCATTGAACCGAACTTTGATGTTGCAGCATCTTATGAGCTGCCTCATATGGATGACTACCGTCAGGTGGAGGAACTCGACGTCCGGCCACCTGACGTGTGGCGATATTTCGTCCGCGTCAAAACGGACCTGTTGGCTGCATTTGCCGAAAAGAACAAGCTCACAGCTTTGAGTCCGCGCGCCTCCGAAGACGAATTTGTTTACCAGAATACTTATAATTTAAATGTAAAGTTTTATGCCAGCCTCGGAGAGAAACGCGCCTTCGTCATGAGCCACGGACGTAACCTTTCCGTGCTCAAGATCGTTGGCTACGCGGAACAGGTCGTAGCTTATTACAAACTCGAAGACCAAACTGCCCATGTGTGGATCGCTCATCAGCGCTACCCCACCAAGGGCCGCGTCTGGCACCCGGGCGGCGCACATCCATTCATTGGCTTGAATGAGGCGCTTGTTCACAACGGTGACTTCTCGAACTATCATGCCGTGAGCGAATACCTCCGTCAACGCAACATCGGACAACTGTTCCTAACCGATACTGAAGTCAGCGTGCAATTGTTTGACCTGTGGGACCGAGTCTATCAATATCCGTTGGAGATCACGCTCGAAGCGATGGCTCCGACCACTGAGCATGACTTCGTGATGCTGCCGCCAGAGAAGCAATCCCTCTATCGCGCGGTGCAGCGGACGCACATCCACGGCTCGCCGGACGGTCCGTGGTTCTTCATCGTCGCGCGTTCAAATACGGATGAAGAGAAATTTGAGCTATTGGGAATTACCGATACATCCATGCTGCGGCCTCAAGTCTTCGCCCTGTCTGAAAATGACACTGCGAAGGGCAAAGTTCAAATTGGACTGATTGCCAGCGAACGCCAGGCTATTCATGCCTGCCTGCGTTCACTTTCCGCGGAAGATGACCGCTTCAAGCCGCTGGCTGATAAATATTGGAATGCACGCGGCGGCTCATATACGGATGGTGGTTCATTCCGCTTTACTGTTTCCCCTCTCCCCGCCGGAGAGGGGCCAGGGGTGAGGGCCCTCACCTGCTCCAACAAATTTGGTGAAATTGTTGGCTTGCAGGAGCGCGTCCATGCACCCGCTCGGATGGAACCCAACAGGGCAGGTGAAGCATTCCGAAACGATTGGATCAACGCAATGGTCCATGCCTATGATGACGGTGGCTCTCCTGCGGCATGGAACCATATCAAGTCACAGCTTCCCTCTCGTGATTGGAATGAACTGGCATGGGGCTTCAACTGGCTGGCGGATTTTGGGGGCAATGGTGCAGACGAATGGCACTTCGCCCGCAAAACATTGACTCTTGTCCGCGACAGGCGTGTTGAGCTAGGCAACAAGAAACGCGCATCTATTCTCATGCTGGTGGATGGTGCGCTCAACTGTCTTTTTGAGTACCCAATTACCAATTCTATTCTGCGTCTCACATGGCAAACCCGGGACCGATTACCGTCTCCAGCTTCTCCCGAAGCCACCCTCGTCATTGATACGCTCGGCTTTCCGCCAGAAGGCGAAGAAGCCGCGGCACGCTGGATCGTGAAGGCACATCAACGCGGCTGGCGTAATTTTGTGGTCTACAACTGGCGCGGCGGACGCTTCGCCGGTGTCGGCCTGGGCGCAAATACCGAGGGCACACGCATTGATCTCTACGGGGATATCGGCGATTATGCTGGTTCAGGGCTGGATGGCGCGGAAGTCCACATCCATGCCGACGGACAGGACCAACTCGGACAGATCATCAAATCCGGGAAGCTGGTCATCCACGGCGATGTGGGACAGACATTCTTATATGGCGCAAAAGGCGGCGAGATTTATGTGCTCGGTTCCGCGGCCGGGCGTCCGCTGATCAACGCGGTAGGACGTCCACGCGCCGTCATTAATGGGACATGTCTCGATTATCTGGCGGAGTCCTTCATGGCCGGCGATCCGCATAAAGGCGGAGGCTTTGTCATCCTGAACGGAGTCACGTATACTGAAGACGGACAACTGGTGGATTTGCCGAGTCCGTATCCAGGCGGCAATCTGTTTTCGCTCGCGTCAGGGGGTGCCATCTTCATCCGCGACCCTCATTGCAGGGTGGAGGAAGATCAACTCAATGGTGGAATCTTTGAAAGTTTAACGGGAGAAGATTGGGGCCTGATCGAACCGTATCTCATCGAGAACGAGAGACTGTTTGGGATCCCGGTCGAGTCGCTGTTGACTGTGGACGGCATCCGCAAATCGCCATCCGCGGTCTATCGCAAGGTGAGTGTCTATATTAAGGAAATCGCGCTGCCCGAAACGGAAAACCGGTAGCGCTTAAACTATTTTTCCTAAGAGGAGAGACCATGAACGACAAAGATTTGTTAAAACGGGTAAAGGAAGATAATGTCAAGTTCATCGCATTGCAGTTTTCGGATGTGACCGGTGCGGTGAAAAGCGTGGACATGCCGGTTCGACATCTTGAGGATGCGCTGAACGACGGTGTG
>JAKOVF010000087.1 GCA_029782225.1 Chloroflexota bacterium
CAACATGACAGCAAGTTTGGGATGACACCTGAAGAGCTTAAGGAAGCTGCAAAATTCTGCCGGGAACATAAAATACCTTTGAACGGTATCCATTTCCATCAGGGCTCCAACTTCCGCGATACCGGCCCGCTGATCAAAGCCATTGAACTGGGCCTGGATCTGGCAGGAGAAATCGGCTTCGAAGACGAATGGCATTTCAGTCCAGGCGGCGGCTGGGGAGTGGCCTATCACGAAGACGAACTACCCCAACCTGATACGGATGAATATGTGCGTGTGGTCGCAGAAAACATCCTCAATGGCTGCCAGCAGCGCGGACTATCTCTCCCTCATTTGTATCTTGAACCGGGCCGGAGTCTCATCGCACGGGCAGGGGTGGCAATTTATAGGGTTGGCGCGGTCAAGAGGCGCGAAGCCAAAGTGTGGATACTTACAGACGGCGGGATGACCGATAACCCGCGTCATGCAATGTACGGGGCGCGATATTCCTGTTTAACGGTGACTGGCCCGGGTCGAGAAAGAAGCGAGAGGGTATCCGTCGCGGGGCCATTCTGCGAGTCCGGGGATGTTATCATCGAAGACCTCGCCATGCCAAAAGTCGAACACGGGGAATTGATCGCAGTTCCGGTTAGCGGGGCGTATCATTTGAGCATGTCATCCAATTACAACGGAGCACGTAAGCCAGCGGTCCTGTGGCTGGGAGAGGGAAATGCAAGATTGATCGTGCGCCGCGAAACAACCGATGATCTGCTCAGGCGGGATCTGAATTTGTAAGCTCATTTTGAAGAACTGCTCGATGACGCATCGTTCGTAATACTCTCCTTCTCACCTGTGGTGGGTTTGTGATATTTGTCACAGAACTTTGGCGGCTCTTGTATAATAATCCGTACAAGGGTTCAATAATTGATTAAAGGAGAGTGTGAAATGAAAGATACGGTTTTCCTGCTCTTGACCGGCCTGCTGGCGGCCTACCTGTGCTGGTATTTCTACCAGCGATACACCCAGCACAAGGCACTGCATAACCTGTACTATCTCATGGGTTTCGCAGTGCTTTTGATTTCAGGCCTTCTGCTGATCTTCCTCGGCCTCGGGATTCTCTCTTCGCCCTATGTATTGACCGTTGCCAGCCTGATTCCGCTCGGCATTTCGATGGGCGTCGCGGAAGAATACTACCCTGCCTGGAAGAAGTATTTCAAGTGGTTCGCGGTGGTCGGTTTCCTCGTCATTGCGGTTACAAGCATTGCCGGCATGGACACACTGAAAAAGATCGCGGTACCTCTGTTCCACGGCGTGGCTGGATTGGTGATCTTCCTTGGACCATTCTTTGCCAAAGACGCGCCGAAGGGATTCTTCTGGGTCGGCATCGGCGGCGCGTTGATCGGGATCGGCGGGATCGCCCTTGCATTCCTGAGCATTGGCAGGCCGCTCCTTGGAATCTTCACGGCGGAGCTGGTCGCGTTCATCCTTACACCATTGCTATTCCTGATGGCCGGCGCGTTCTCACTGGGATTTGCGAAGAGGGGATAAACTGACCACACACGACGGACGGTGAATGATAGGATCTGGTCTGTGGTTCATCGTCCACCGTCCAACGAGAGGCATTCGCATGCAATTTATCAAAACCCGTTTCAACTACCTCTTCAACTCCACCAAGGGATTGATCCTCGTGGCGATCGCCATGGTCGGCATCGTCACTGCCATCTGGGGCATGCTCTCCGGCCCCATGGCCGAAATGGGCGTGCGTGAGGTGGTCATCAAACTGCTTCATATGAAAATTGTCCAGGCCGAGCGTGAGGGACGCATTATCATCCTCTATCACTCGATTGCCATGGCAATCATCGCCATCGAGACCTACATGATCACCGGTCTCTTGAAGATGAAGCCTTTCTTCAAGACAGCCATCAACGCCATCATCACAGTCGGCTATCTGTTGACGATGATCTTCGGCATGGGATTTGCCTATTTCGGCCACAACTGGGCTTTCCATGGACTCTTCATCACTGGCCTTTCATTGATCTTTTTTGCGGGCGTCATGCTGTGCATCGCTCTCTGGCCGTGGAATCCTGAATACTATGTGACCGACAAGGACTACGCTCACACGAAAAGCGGCTTCGACCTGGAGCGCGCCGCCTTCTTTGCTACGGCCGTGACTACAGTCCTCTCCTCATTATTCGGCGCGATCCCTGGCTCATATTACAGCAATGGCTTCGAGACATTCCTGGCAGAGAATGTGATCCGCTATCCGGAAAAGACCACGATGGAGTACTCGGTCATCGGCCACCTGCACATCATGCTGGCGCTGATTGCCATCATGATTACACTTATCATTGGGCGCTGGCTGAACTTCAAAGGAATTCTGCACAAGTTCGCCATGCCGTTGATGATCCTCGGAACCATCGTGCTCAACCTCGGCGTGTGGGGCGTGGTCACTCCACTTGAACCGGTCGCTCACATGATCATTTACGTAGGCGCAACGCCGTCCATGTTAGCAGCCCTGCTCCTGCTCATCTGGGACTGGGGCAAACTGATTCGCGACAACACAGCCCATATCCAGAAGCCCAACTTCCTCCAGAAACTGGGCGGTCTCGTGCATGACCCGCTTAAGTTTGGCCCGACCTGGCAGATGCTCTTCATGAACTTCACCACCAGCGGCATCGGCATTTTCATGGCGATCCGCCTCGACGAGATCTTCCGCGTGTGGCCGGCCCGCGAAGAGCGCATCGAACTGACTGGTCACTGGCACGCCCTCTCAGCCATTATTGCCACCATCATTCTCCTGTACTACGGTGACATGATCGGCCTTAAGGGCAGAATCCGTCAGTTGTATGGCTGGAGCATCATTATCCTTTCGGATATCGCCCTGGCTGCTGTCACGATCTTTGAGATGAAGCGTCTCTTCATCAGCGAAGCCGAACAGCAACCGCTGGTCAATGGCCTCATGCTCGCGATCGACTTTGGACTTGGCCTGCTGCTCATGCTCCTCGCCACGGTCATGGTCTGGCGTCTGATCGACCTGTTCAAACCGAACGGGCGCTGGACCGAAGAAACCGCTCACGAACTGGCGGAGGAGGCGGCGAAATGAACACAATGACCTTGTCATTGCGAGGGCGGTGCTCCTCCGCCCGAAGCAATCTCATCAGACGATGGGATTGCTTCGTCGCTGTGCTCCTCGCAATGACACTGCTTATCTCCTGCACCTCTGTAAATGTCTCCGCTCCCGCACCCACTATCCGTGTCAACGCGGACACGAGCAAGTGGGCATCCATCCCTGCGGGTGAATTTCATCATGGCGAATTCGATGAAATGGCAACCCTTGACCATGACTACGAGATGATGGTCTATCTCGTCACTAACCAGCAGTACGCGGCGTTTCTCAATGCCGCGCTCGCCGAAGGCAAAGTCAAGGTGGACGGCGACCAGATCGTCGGCTTCTATCCGGGCGATCCATTTAACGGAGTCAAGCACGAGGAGAAGATCGAAGCAGGCGATTGGGTCTATCTCCCGTGGAATGACCCATCGCTACGGCTTGATTTTGGTGGGACGAAATTCACGGTCCAACCGACGTGGGAATGGCACCCGATGACCATGGTTTCATGGTTCGGCGCACAGGCTTACTGCGAATACAATGGCTGGCGCCTCCCCACCGAGATGGAGTGGGAGAAGGCCGCCCGAGGCACCGATAACCGCCCCTTCCCATGGGGCGATGACATCCAGCGTGAAAACGCCAATTTCTATTCCAGCCGCGATCCGTTTGAAGATATGTCCACGTTTGGCTCGCGCACGACGCCGGTCGGCTTTTACAATGGACAAAAATATGGTGACTATCAGACAATAGATTCCGCTTCACCGTATGGTCTTTATGATATGGCAGGCAACGTCTGGCAGTGGACAGGCGATGTGTATCCCGGAATGCACTATCGCTTTCTACGCGGAGGCTCCAAGGATACGTATGACATGGATTTGAGGATCTGGGTCCGCAATAATGCCACGCCGACTTATTTCAGCCCCGGTGTTGGTTTCCGATGTGCAAGATGAGAAGTAAATAAGTAGACACGCAGACAGGTACACAGGTATACTTACGCCCTGTTTACTTGTGTATCTGTTGACCTGTCTACTCTTAGGAATTCGCTATGACAACCACTATCCCCCAATCGGAAACCATCCATCGTAAATTGTCAATCGCAAATCTGAAATCCAAAATCGCGCTTTACTGGCCTTTGACGAAACCATCTCAATCCGGTCTGCTCCTTGCCACGGGCCTGGCCGGTTACATGAGCGCACGCTGTCCCATCTTCAACCTGGATACGATTCTTGGGCTGGCTGGCAGTCTCTTCCTCGCCATCGCAGGCAGCACCGTCCTCAATATGTGGTGGGATCGCGACATCGACGCTAAAATGCGACGCACACAGAAGCGCCCGACATCCTCCGGCCAGGTAAGCGAGAATGAAGTTCTGCGTCTCGGCCTGATTCTCTCCGTGCTAGGCGTTGGCTGGGCCGTTGCAATGGGTGCGTTGTACGGATTGATCGTCTTCGCAGGGCTCTTCTTCGATGTAGTTGTCTACAGCATGTGGCTCAAACGCCGCACAGCATGGAGCATCGTCTGGGG
>JAKOVF010000104.1 GCA_029782225.1 Chloroflexota bacterium
CATTACACTGGCCGAGAAAACTGTCGGTGTTATAGGCCTCAGCATAACAGGGGTTTATATTGTGCAAGGTACACGGGCTCTTGCCGGAATGATCGGACGGGCTATCACACGAAGCCTTGCTGTCATGGGTCTGGCGGGCTTGGGAACGGCAGCAAAGGCATTCGCCATTAAGGTGGTCCTTCCCGCAGTGGCGATTGCTGGCCTGGGTCTCGTATTCATGGAACCCGAGGCTTTGAGTGAGCTTCGCGAATCTGTTCAGGAAAGCGTAGATGGCTTAAAGAGTGACCTGCAGGATATCTGGGGAACCTTATTTGAAGATCTGAACGCCTCATGGAATCGGGTGATCCAAGAAGGGCGTCTGTTTGATCCCATCACGGCCATTGTCCAGAACGTGGCTGATACACTATCTGCGGTACGGAAGTCCATTCAGCCCATAAGGGAGTTCCTTCAGAATCAGATAGCCAAAAACCTTGGCAAGATCAACCTGGTGGAGTCCTTTAGGAAGGGCTTGGAGTCAGGTGAACTCGATGTTGACCCACGGGTTGTCGGGTTCTTCTCAAGCATGCTGGATCTGGGCATAGCCCTCGCAAATACGGTTAAAGAAGGCTTCTTGCTTGGGTTTGATCTACTCTCCATCCTGGTAGACATCTTCTTGGTTCCCATAACCGGGATCGCCGCCACGATTATGGACGTAGGTGCGCAGCTCGCTGGTCAGATGATCGCAGGGTTCCAGCAAGCGTGGGAGTCGTTTGCTGATCGATTCGTGAGCTGGTTCAAGAACAGCTCTCTCGGACGGTTGCTCATTTCGTTGGGATTCATGCAACCGGACGAAAAGGATGCCGTTGAACAGGCTAGCAAGATGAGTCCAGAAGATCGTGCGGCACTCTCTGGTCTTCGGCTTCAGGCTATGCTGATCGAACGTGAAATGATATTGGACGCTAACCGAGATCGGTTGGACGAACTATCCCAACAGCTCGCAGAGATCGAAGCGCAGATCGAGAGCATCCTGTCAAAGTATGCGGAGGCTGTCGAGCCAGAAGGGATTGCAGTTGGCGAGCCAGAAGGGATTGCATTTGTACGTCCGGGCGAGACGGTTCTGACGGAGTATTCCAGTGCGCAGATTGAAGCCATGGTTCGTGCCATAGCGGAGAAGAGCGGCTACAATCCGGATCTCGCTGTAGCAATGGCATTGGCTGAATCGACGTTGCGTGACGTGATCAACCGCGAAGGTATTGCATGGGGGCCGTTGCAAGTCACGGACCAGGCAATCGCTGATTTGAAGCGCCTGGGTTATTCGGTGGACATGGATACGATTGAAGGTCGTATTCA
>JAKOVF010000122.1 GCA_029782225.1 Chloroflexota bacterium
CGGAGGATAGACAGGCCCAAGCCGCCGGGAAGATGTTTCGTCCCTCCCTTCTCCTTCTGGCGGCCTCACCTCTGTAATTACCTTACTACCAATTTATTTGCCATTTTAAGCCGCTGAAAAAGCCTTCAAAAAGCCTTCCCCATATTGTTCCAGTATAATCCCACGAATAATTTTGTTACAAATGGTATAATATAGTTAGAAAGCGAAAAGTTGAATGAGGTGATACAATGCCCGAGGATAAATTCAGATGGAAGAAGGGCGAGGTCATAGCTGAAATGGCGCAGTGCGCGTATTGCAAGAACGCCTTGGATTATGCTACCTGCGCAGAATTCGGGACAAAACCTAAAAAATACCGCTACAACGAAGAACCCTGTCCAAAACGAATACCCGAATGAAAGGTGAGCGGTAAAGAGAGCGTACCTTGACATATCCAGGCAGCCAACCAACCCCGGCAGTGGGCACGTGGTCCTGGCATCTGCCCACAGGTTGAGTCCGATGGCCGGAGAAGAAAAGACCCCTACCTAGTTTTTGGCAGGGGTTGGTGGTCTCATCTGCTCGTGGTTCGGCAGTGATCGGGGAGGGTGTTTGACCAGGGAAGAAAGTCGTCCAGGTCCTTCGATGTGGCGTTCGGCAGCGCCGTGAACAAGTACTTCAGATACTCGAAGGGCTTCAGCCCGTTTTCTTTGGCCGACTCCACTATGCTGTAGATGGTGGCACTGGCTTGAGCACCACGAGGGGTGATGCAGAACAGGAAGTTCTTCCTGCCGATGACAAACGACTTGATGGAGCGTTCAGCTCTGTTGTTGCTGAGTTCTAGACGGCCATCCAAGAGGAAGTTGCTCAGTTCCTTCCAGTGGTTTAGGCAGTAGTCTACGGCTTTGCCCAAGTGGCTCTTTTGGACACACTCCTCCTTGGTCTTCTGAAGCCATACCAAAAAGGCCTCTAACACTGGTTTGCTGCGTTGAAGCCGCTGTTCGTAGCGTTCTTGGGGTTCAGCGTTCTCAAGGTCGTGCTCAATGTCGAAGAGATCATTGCAGAACTTGAGGCCTTCCAAGGCTTTTGGATTCTTCACCGTTTTGCCGGCAGCTTTCACAGCTTCGTCAAAACCTCTTCGGGCATGGGCCCAACATCCAACCCTGGTCACACCTTTGACATCATTGTAACCGGCATAGGCATCGGTGACCAGGTAACCCTTGAATCCTTTCAGGAATTCTCGGGGATGTTCTTTAGACCGGTTGGGTTGGTACTCGAAAAGCACTATCCCCGGCCCATAGCGCCCTGAGCGGTACAGCCACATGTATGACTGGGCTTCAGCTCTCCTGCCGTCTTCTTTCAAGACCTGAACTGTGGTCTCATCGGCGTAGATGGCGTACTGCTTAAGAAGCTCTTCCTTCATCCGGTCATAGATGGGCTGGAGCCAGTGCTGCGCTGCCATGATCCAGTTGGCCATGTTCTGCCGGGAGAGGTTGATGCCCCTTCGCTCCCACTGCTTCTCCTGGCGGTAGAGGGGAACGCCCATCACGTACTTCTCTTCGATCACATGGGCTACTGCGGAAGGAGAAGCAATGCTTCCAGGGAAAGCCCTGTTTGGCTTCGGGGCCTTAACTACCACAGGAGAGCTGCCATCCCCATGAGCTTCGCAGTGGCGGCAGGAGTAGACATACTGCACGTGCTTGGTAACAGAAAACTGAGCCGGCACCACAACCAGCTCTTTTGTGACTTCCTGGCCGATGATGTGCCTTTCATGGCCGCAGGAACAGAACAGCTCTTCTTCGGGGAGGCGGTATTCGACCACAGTCTCGGGCAGGCCTTCAAGATTGATGCCCTTCTTGCCCTTGGACTTGGTTCTCTTGTGGGTCTGTACGGTGACCAGTTCCGGTTCTGGAGCCAGAGGCTCTGCTGTGGCTTCGGCTTCGTTGAAAGCATCCTCGAAAAGCTGAAGCTGATTCTTGTTAGTCTTCTCACTGGACCGGCCAAAGCGCTTGGCTGTGAGCAGGCGCAGTTGAGCCTCAACATACTGCAGCTTCTGCAGGACCTTGGCCAGTTCAGCTTCAGCCTTAAGTGCGCGTTCCTCGGCTATGAGAGCTCGTTCTTGCCAGGAGTATTCGATTGGATCGAGGGTTTTAGCTGTGTTTTCCATACCCATGTACTTCGCGACCAAGGAGTGAATACCTGCCTGAAAACGGCTTCCAGCAGGCAAAATCAATGTTAAATCACGTACTTGGGCATCTTGGCAACACGCTGAGATATGGGCTTTAGGGGCATTCCCTCAAGGATCTGGCGGAGGTCCTGCCAGGTAACATCAAGAGGGTTGATCTCCTCGCCCTCCTGCGGCCAAGGCAGCCTTCCTTTTTCCAGGCGGAAGTAATGAAGCCAGAAGCCACGTTCAGACCATTCCAGGATCTTCACTCTGTTCCTCTGCCTGTTGCAGAAAGCAAACAGGCATGGTTCAAACGGGCTGAGATCGAAGTTCAGCTGAACGATGGCGGCCAGGCCGTCAACCGACTTCCTCATGTCGGTTGAACCGACCGCTAGATACACCTTCTGTCTTGGATGACCGATCAGCATACTTCCATCAAGGACCGGATAACATCCGCTAGAACCTGGGCATCGAAGCCCCGCTGAACCTCAAGAGTCACGCTGCCGATGCGGAACAAGACACCCGAACTGCGCGGAGCAATGGTATCGAGGCTCACCCAACTGCCGTTTCTCGGTTGGTCTGCCTCAGCTCTCAGCTTACGCAGCCAGTAACTGAGCCGGCCATGGTTGAAGCCGTTTTCTCTGCACCAGGCTCGCTGGCTCAGGCCACTGGCTAGGAAGGCATCGATCCGCTCTGCCCAAAGCTCACGCAATTCCTGCCTGGATTGCTTTCCCATAAAAACCAACTCCTCAACTCTGATGAACACATTATCTCATCGGAGCAGACGAGCTGGAAGGTACGGTCAGCTTGACGCTTACGGATTTCCACTATCCCTGAGCAAAATCAGTGATTTGTGTTAAACTAATCAAGGACATTTCCCATAGCAAATGAGAGGCGAGACTATGGAAGAAATTAAGCTAATAGCTACGGCAACCTTTGGCTTAGAATCAGTGGTTGCCCAGGAACTTCGGGACTTGGGATACAGCGATTTGACGGTAGAAAACGGCAAGGTCTGCTTTACCGGGAACCTGCAAGCCATTTGCAAGACTAACCTTTGGCTGCGAACTGCAGACAGAGTCAAGTTAAAGCTGGGAGAATTCAAAGCCACAACCTTCGATGAGCTCTTTGACCAGACCCGGGCTCTGCCTTGGGGTGATTGGCTGCCGGCCGACGCCCGGTTCCCTGTAGAGGGTAAGTCTGTCAAGTCCACCCTCTACAGCGTTTCCGACTGCCAGGCAATTGTAAAGAAGGCGATTGTGGAAAGCCTCAGGGAGCGGTATCACAAGGAGTGGTTCCCAGAGGACGGACCGTTGTACAAGATCGAAGTGGCCCTCCTGAAGGACATCGCAACTTTATCCATCGACACCACGGGACCTGGACTACATAAACGGGGCTACCGGACCTTAATCAGCGAGGCACCCCTCAAAGAAACACTAGCGGCAGCGATGCTTATTCTCTCCCGCTGGGATCATAAT
>JAKOVF010000134.1 GCA_029782225.1 Chloroflexota bacterium
GCCAAGCAGGAATTTTGTGATCCCCTCTGAGAAACTTTGAATTTGCTCCAGCGGGCGCGAGCCATACGGCACATGCCCCTGGTCGCCAAAATAGATCACATCCTCGGCTGGCATCTGCTCCCGCAGCGCGCGCAGGACAGAGAGGCCGCCAACGCCGGAGTCAAAGACGCCAATGGGATCATTCGAAGTGGGCATAATAAGAGAATTCTCTGATTGTATCCCTTCTATGCTTGGCTTTCCTTCTTCCTCACATAAAGCAATTTTTCCACCCGGGCAATGACCTGACCTTCATCGTCTGTAACATCAACTGTGAATGTCGGTTCCACTTTGTTGGCGCGGTCCGCTTCCCTGCGGATCTCATCAATGCACTCAGGCGGGATGTGGAAAGTAGCCTGAACTTTGCCGCGCCCGGGACGCAGGAATTGGATACTTGCTGCTTTATCCCAGACAATGTAATCACTTCCAAGAGCCCGCATAAGGATCAACATGAACCAGGGGTCACACATCCCATACAACGATCCACCAAAATGGACGCCCACCACATTTACGTTGAAAAGCGTCAATTTCATTTCGATATGGAAGGTCAATCGGTCAATGTCTCGAATATGGATTCCCGCTCCGAGAAAAGGTGGATAAAAGTTGATCAATCGCTCGCGGATGCGACGCCAGGTACTGCTCACTCTAATTTCCCGACGCTTCAACAAATGATCTGAATAGTCTCTGCATGGCAGGCTGATCGGTCAGCCACTCGGGATGCCACTGAACAGCTACCGCATAAGGATGATCCGGCAGTTCCACGACTTCCACCAGTCCATCCGGAGCATGCCCGGCAACGCGGATACCGGGCGCGATATCTTTCAGTCCCTGGTGGTGCAGGCTGTTGACGTTCAATAGAGTCTCGCCGAAGACCTGAGCCGCATGTGTGGTCTCATCCACGTTGACCGGATGTACGATGGTGCGCCGCCGATTTCCCGGATAATCATGGTCAAGAGCGCCCTTGAGTTGATCGGGGATGTGGGTGTACAGGGTCCCACCGAGGGCTACGTTCATCAACTGCGCGCCGCGGCAAATTCCGAGATAGGGTTTGCCGTCTGACGTGGCGGCGCGGAGCAAAGCCAGTTCGGTGAAGTCACGCGCTTCGTCTATGCCATCAATGCGCGGGTGGTCTGATCCGCTGAAATGCTTGAGGGCAATGTCCCCGCCACCAGTGAAGAGAATGCCATTAAGTCGCGAGTACAGCTCGATGAAGTCTTCTTCTGGCAAGATGGACGGGACCGGCACAGCCACGCCTCCCGCCTGCGTGATCGCATTGACATAAGCATGTTGAATGGACACGGTTGGATGACCATCTGCGTCCTTGCTGTTGCGAGTAGTGATACCAATCAAAGGCCTGGGCATACTCTCTCCAAAACAAAAAGGCCCTCATCCCCAGAGAACTGGGACTCAGGCCTTCGAGACCTTTACGGTCTTTCAGAACTCTAATCGAACTTTTGCTTGAGGCGAGCACTCTTGCCTGTGCGGCTGCGCATGAAATACAGCTGCGCTCTGCGGACCTGGCCATGGCGTTCCACTACAACCTTGTCCAAACGGGGTGAGCGAAGCAGGAATGTGCGCTCGACACCAATGCCATTGGAGGCCATGCGGCGAACCGTGAAAGAGGCTTCGTTGCCGCTCTTGCGCAGGCGAATCACAGTGCCCTTGAACTCCTGGATGCGTTCACGGTCACCTTCTTTGATCTTCACGTGCACACTTACAGTATCACCAGGCGTCAACTGCGGAATTTTCTCATTGGGTTTGGCCTCAACGGCCTTCAAGAGGTCAGTCATTTTCGTTCTTCCTTAGCATTCAATGTGTGTAGTTGTTCAAAACGCGACGGCGGATTATAGCACGCATTTTCCGACGTAACAAGGCTGCGCCTGGCCCGGGCGTACCCATCACTTGCCCAGAAGGTGGAGATAGGCTTCTGCAAAACGTTGACCAACCATGCGATAACCGTCATTCGTGAAATGGACATCATCCCGTACAGGCAGATCATCCGTTTTGATCATCGCAACGGACGGCAAATGTATTCTTTGCTGCTGATCCTGGACAGTGACCCAATTTGGATATTTATCCGGCGCCGTCGTTGTTCCAATTTGTGCAAAAACCACTGGTAAATCGGGTGCATTCAGATCAGTCCGCCAATCGTTGACAACTACCGCAAAATTATCTGCCCATTCGTCGGGCAAAAGAGTCTTTTTGCGATTTTGCTTTGGATCCCGTGCGTCCGCCTCACCCTGGAAGAACAGGATGCCAGCCACCTCTCCTACTGTCGAAGCCGCGCGTATACGCTTCAAACAGGATCCATAGAGGGTTTCGTCACTCAGGCTTCTCTGCCACTCAAAGAGTGACGAATTACCCTTCGCGCACGGGATGAGGCCAACAACCATATCAGGGTCTCTCTCCAAGAGCACAGCGGCAAAGGGTAAAGCCGGCCCAAAGCCGGCTTCCGAATCCTCGGACACTTTGTCAACTTGATCGGTTGGGTCATCAATGGGGTCTTTCGCCAGTTTCCAGTGATAATCATTGCCAAAGACATAGATTCGCGGGTTCGTGGTTGTACCTGCGGATGGAACAGTACCCCAGCCAGACATGTTGGACTGCCCGGCCAGGACGAATAGCTGTAATTTCCCCTGATACTCTTCCGGAAGATTGCTTTTGTCTGGCTTTGAGGTTTCCGGGCCGCTTTCACTCAGATAATATTTCTGGAATAGGACGCCAAATACCAGACCGATGATCAGCGCAAGAACAGTAATCGCAATGTGGACTACCCTCGTCTTCATATCTGCCATGATTTGTCAGCCAGCTTGAGAATGCGCCTACTGATACTTCCTCACCGCAATCACGGCATTATGCCCGCCAAAACCAAAGGCGTTGCTGATGGCAAGGTCAATCTTCTTCTCGCGCGAGTGGTTTGGAATGTAATCCAGATCGCATTCGGGGTCAGGAGTCTGATAATGAATGGTCGGCGGCAGAATCCCATCACAGATGGCCCGTACCATGAAGATGACCTCCAGTGCCCCGGTGGCACCCATCATGTGACCCGTCATGGACTTGGTGGATGAGATGGGAATCTTGTAAGCCAGGTCTGTACCGAACGCGGCTTTCACGGCACGCGTCTCGGATTGATCGTTCAACATCGTTCCCGTGCCGTGTGCATTGATGTAACCAACATCCTCCGCGTTTGCCTCAGCAGAGGCCAGCGCCATACGGATCGCAGCCGCGCCGCCCTCGCCTTTTTCATGCGGCGCAGTGACGTGGAACGCGTCCGCTGTGGCGCCATAGCCAGCCAATTCCGCCCAGATTTGCGCCCCCCGCTTCTTCGCATCCGACTCACGTTCAAGCATGATCACCGCGGCGCCCTCTCCCATCACCAGTCCATCACGGTTTTTATCGAACGGCTGAGGGGTCATTGAAAAATCATCGTTGCGACGGGACATCGCACCCACCCGGTCGAAAGCAGCCACACCTGTCGATGTAATGGTCGCCTCCGCAGCACCCGCCAGTGCCGCATCGATCATGCCAGAGCGCAGCATCATCAGCGCCGTACCGATCCCATCCGCACCCGAAGCGCACGCTGATGCAACAGAAAAGCAGGGTCCCTTAATCCCGAATTCAATCGCGGCCATGCCCGCGCCGCCGTTCGCCATCAACATGGGAATCAGGAACGGGCTCACGCGCCGCGGTCCCTCCAGATGATTGGTCATGATTGCATCCTGCAATGACCCGAGGCCGCCGATGGCAGATGAAATAATCGCACCGACTCTACCAGCGTTTGCCTCGGTAATTACGAATCCAGACTGGGTCAGGGCCTGATTGGCCGCGGCAATCGAAAATTGTTCAAAGCGATCACGGCGCCTCGCTTCCTTTGCATCCATGTATTTCTCAGGTGCAAATCCTTTGACTTCCGCAGCAATATGCACCTGTAAAGGGGATGAATCAAACAACGTGATATGCTCAACCCCTGAAACTCCATTGATCGCATTTCTCCAACTCTCATTCACATCCAACCCGAGCGGGTTTACCGTGCCCATTCCGGTAATTACAATCCGTTCCTGCATTGATCCTCCAGCGCTAAAAATTTCGTCCCGACTTTGGAATAAGCAAAGCTTGAGCCGGGAACGTTTGATAATGCCTCGAAGAACATTCGCCAGACGAGCGCGGGCGTCGGCTTTACATAAAACCCCAAAGCCGCGGACACGTCACGCCCGACGAATCGCCCGCTTCCTCCGCGGACCACTGCCTGATTCCATTATCTCGGGCAGGCTTCCCTGCCCCGGCCTCCCTACCGGCGCTCACCCAACATCTGATACCAGTGTCCTGAGATCTCTCCACCCATAGGCCACTTCGACTAAATCTTTGCCGCCGATCTGGATCGGTTTCGCACGAAGATCCACACCACCCAGATGTTCATAGAAGCCGCGTGCAGGATTCTGCTCCAACACCCACACCAGCATGGACGAGATCCCATCTTCGAGCAAATCCCCCGCTGCTGATGTTATGAGCGCGCGCCCCGGACCTTCCCTTTTGCAGACTGTAAGACATAAATTGCATATAGCTCCCCCGCGTAATCAGGATCGTTTTCGAGCACACGGCCATAATTTGCAAAACCGACAATTTCCCTGTCATTTTCTCCAACGAAGGCGCGATGATATGGATTCTGCGGATCAGACAGTGTCCTTTGCCACTGCCCCAGGCGGCGCTCCACAGACAGGTTGTCAAGTACATCATCCGCCACAATGCCACGGTAGCTTTCCTGCCAGCTAAGGATATGGACGCGCGCAATGGCCTCTGCATCTTTCAGAGTCGCACGTCTGATACGGGGCATGCTTATTCTCCAGGCTTGGGGATGTAGTCGCCCTCCACCCAAAATTCGCCGCCCGGACTAACTTCTTTTTTCCAGACCGGCACGATCTCTTTGAGGCGGTCAATACCATAACGAGCGGCATCAAATACCCCGGTATCACGATGTGCCGCAGTACAGGCGATGAGCACCGTGGGCGTCTTGGGATAGAGCTTGCCAATGCGCTGAACAATGGCGATGCCCTCCACCACGGGCCACCTTTCGCGGATCTCATCTGCAACCTGTTTCATCTTTGCTTCCGCCATGGGAACGTAGGCTTCATATTCCAGGTAGGCTGTGTCATGCGCTTCGCCGCGCCGGGTTTCGCCGCGCACTATGCCAGTGAATATCGCGGCCGCACCCGTGGACGCGAGGGTGATTTTTGCAAGGAGAACGTTCAGGTCAAGTTCGGATTCAGTGATTGAGAAGATTGTAGGGAAAGTAGACATAGTGGGAATTGCTGATCGGTAATTCACCCGCCGCTGACCGGTGGGAACAGAGCGACCTCTGCATTTGTTGGGACAACTGCCTCATCAAATGCATATTCGCGATTGATTGTGATCAACACGGATTTCATTGACTCTTTTAGATTGGGAAAATCGGTCGAGAGTTTTTCTTTTAGACCTTGAATGGTCATATCCTCAGGAATATCCAATTCAAGGGATTTTGTCCCGGCACGGTCGCGGATAGTGGCAAAGAACAAGAGTTTAATATGATTCATTTCAGATCCAGACATCGTTGGGGGCGGTGTGGGCGTCGACAATTTCGCCGGTGTTGACGGTGCCTGCCGGTTCAATCAGCATGATGTGGCATTCGTTTTCAGCAAACGGTTTATGTTCCACACCTTTGGGCACGACGTATATCTCGCCTTCGTTCAAAGTCACTTTGCCGTCCCGAAACTCAATTTCCAGGGTGCCTTTCAAGACAAGAAAGACTTCATCCGTTTCCGGGTGGTCATGCCAGATGAACTCACCATGGAGCTTGGCGAGTTTAAAGTGATAGTCGTTCATCCGGGCAATAATTCTGGGTGACCAGAGTTCTGAGATCCTGCCAAGCTTTTCCTGTAAGTTGATCGGTTGGTATTCCACGTCTTATCACACCTCTCACTAGATTCGCGGCGGTCCCTGACGGACACGTTCGTGCACGGCTTTCAAATCATCCATCGAGTCCCACATGGCCTCGTTCCACCACGTTGCACCGGCGTCGGCCCATTCCTGCACGATGCAGGCAGCCTCGTGTGGGTCATTCCCAGGAGTTTTTCCTTCCACAACGATGTCAAACGGACTCCGTTCGGTACGATGCGAATTGATATACTCCTTGATCTGACGCAAATCTTCTTTGCCAGCCGCCTGAGCACCTTGACTCGGCTTCAGGACTTGTGGCAAGATACCATCATAGCGAAGCACTCTCCGCATCGACTTTTCCCTTGGCCAGGCGCCCGCCACCCAAATGGGGATGCGCGGTTTCTGCACCGGAGCTGGCGGTGGGAAAAAGCTGGCCTCCTTGATCTGATAATGTTTCCCCGTGTAATTGAATGGCTGTCCTTTCCAAAGTCCGGTCAGAATGTCAAGGCCTTCATCCATCAACTCGGCGCGCGTCTTGCGATCGGTGACTTCGCCGAAGGATTCAAAACCGGTATCGGGGGCGCCTAAGCCAACAGAGAGGATGACTCGACCATTTGATAGATTATCCAGGGTTGCCGTCTCGCTGGCAAGTTTCCACGGGCGCATACGGGAGATCGGGCTAAGCATCGTTCCTAAACGGATTCGCTCTGTCCGCATAGCCGCAGCGGTCAGCGAGATCCAGGCATCGATTCCCCAGACGGGTTCCCAGACAAAGAAGCCGTCCCAGCCGGCCTGCTCGGCCTCATAGGCTACCTCTGCCGCAGTGCGGGCATCGCCGTACGGAAAGATAAAACCGTACTTCATTTCACTCATTCACCACGTCTCCGCTTTGCCCACCATGTTTTTCAACCAATCGAATATTCTGGATACGCATGGTTTTCTCAGCGGCCTTGGCCATATCGTACACGGTCAATGCAGCCACAGAGACCGCGGTCAATGCTTCCATTTCAACGCCGGTTTTTCCCGTACATTTCGCAGTCGCGGTGATAATCACGCCGGGCAGCGCATCATCCAGCGCCAGGTCCACATCCACTTTGGTGAGCGGCAGAGGATGACATAAGGGGATCAGGTCTGAGGTCCGCTTTGATGCGGTGATGCCGGCGATCTGGGCCACGGTCAACACATCGCCTTTTTTGATCTGACCCGCGCGGATCAGGTCAAGCGTTTCTCTCCGCATATGGACTTCGCCGCGTGCAATGGCAGTCCGCTCGGTATCCGGCTTGTGACCCACGTCCACCATCTTTGCGCGGCCGTGTTCGTCGAGGTGAGTTAGCTTGGACATGGCAAAAATTATACCCGCGAGTGCGACGCACCCTCTGCCGAGACTGGTATAATTCGCCCGCTATGGAAAGCGTCCTTGGACATCAAACCAGCGGCTACAAGGTACAAATCCCCGTCTACGAAGGGCCGCTGGATCTCTTGCTTGACCTGATCGAACGCGCCGAGTTGGATATCACCGCGGTCTCGCTCGCTGCCGTGACCGATCAGTACCTCGCCTACCTCAGCACTCAAGATCAGTTGAAGCCCGATGATATCTCGGCCTTTCTGGTGATCGCTGCGAAGCTGGTGCAGATCAAGTCCGAAGCACTCCTGCCCCGCCCGCCGCAGCGCGAAGCCGGGGAGGAAGATCCGGGAACGTCGCTGGTGGAACAGTTGAGGCTGTACAAGCGCTACAAGGAGATCGCGGGATGGATGATGGGGCGTCAGGAACAAGGATTGCGGACTTATCTGCGCGTCGCGCCCCCGCCGAAAGTTGAAGCGAAACTCGATCTGTCGAATCTTACGCTGGAAGGACTCCTCACATCTGCGGCATCCGCTTTCGCCAAGAGCCAGGAAAAGGAGGCGCTCGGTACGGTGATCGCTCCACCCAGAGTGACCATCCGTGAGAAGATCGATCTGATCTCAAAAACGATGAAAGCGATCCAGCGGGCAAGTTTCCGCAGCCTGCTGGGGGACAAGGCCTCACGCATCGAGACCGTGGTCACGTTTCTGGCTTTGCTGGAATTGATCAAGCGCTATCGTGTCACCGCCTATCAGGAAGGTCTGTTTGGCGAGATCGAGTTCGAGCGCATGGAAGATTGGAAGGAAGACGAGGATATTGAGATCGAGTTTGAGTAGGTTTGAGAAATGAGTTACGAGCGATGAATAAGAGGGACGCCTGCTGCCAGGCGTCCCTTGCTATTTAGAGATGTTCGGTAGCTTGCGCCGCTGGAGATAGGCCAGGGTTAAAGCGAACAATGCACCCAGGTTGTCAAAAAGCATCACGTCTATGGGAGATGGGTGACGGCCCGGAACAAAAGATTGATGAATCTCATCTGTAATGGCGTACAGGATCGAGAATATCCATGCCAGCCTGTATCCATTTTTGTTTTCTCCCAGGGCGCGCAGGTAAGAATAGGCAAGCAGCCCGTAACCGACTGCATGACCGCTCTTCTTGACGAGTTGATCAGCCCAGTCGAAGTAGGGCAGTTCGTTCGCCGGGCGGGATGAAAAAAGAAAAATCACTGCCATGACGATGAGAGCAGGGATCCAGCGTTTGAATGAAGTCAACATAAAGTGAATTCTATCGTATGTGTTGGTTGGAATCGATGCTTATTCGTATGATGTCAAAAGGAGAACGAATGTTAATTACAAAAATCACATCTAAGGCGAGGCTGGTTGTTACAGCTGTGACAATAGCGTGCTTGCTCATCGCCTGTGGAAGCAGCGCTACACCGACAGTCTTTCCGGTACAGCCGGGACAGGTGGAGACCAGCGTGGCTGGCACGCTTCAGGCAATTACTCCGCCTGCCAGCGCTACATCTCAACCGACCATCAATCCGCCAACAGCGATTCCAACCAACACGATGATTCCCACCTCAGTTCCACCTACAGCGCAACCGCCAGCAAACCCGGGCCCGGTTGGCAAGCAAATTGTGTTCTCAACCGGGACCACACAGACCGGCGACCATGGAACAATCCAAGCCGGGCAAATACTGTCCTACTATTTGAAGGCGGCCAAAGGTCAGCCAATGATCTCGATGGTCAACTCCTTCAACAGTGACGTAACGATGTCCATTATCGGTCAGGATGGAACCGTGCTGCTACCCGCCTCGCAAAGATCTTCGGGATGGCAGGGTACCCTTCCATCAACCCAAACGTATTTCATTAATCTATACGGAGGCTCAACCGCGGAGAACTTCTCTTTCTCCGTTGATATTGCGGCTCGCATTCAGTTCGCCGCGGGACAGAATTCCACAACGATCAGCGGAACCACCGTGAATGGAACCATTGTCTCGTATGCGGCCTACGCTTTCGGTGGTCAGACGCTCCAGGCAACCTTGAACACCTCTCCCGACGATGCCGGCCTGACTATCTGGGGATTCAGCGACGGCCAACCCTACGCCCGTGCCCAGAACGGTGTCACAAGCTTCAGTATGCAGCTGCCATCCACGCAGGATTACATCATTGACGTTGTCCCACAGGGCGGCAGGGTCATCAATTACATCTTGACGATTACGATCAAGTAATCTGCGGCCTCAACAAATTCGTCACCTCTGAGGTGGTAGTTTTTTGCTTCCTTGATTGTGAAATTTAGAGTAATATTGTCCGAATTCAATCAAAGGAGGCCTGTATGAAGACGCAACTTGATTCGATTCTCGAGAAATGGAGTTTGCTCAAGCATCCGTTTTATCAAGCCTGGAGTGCAGGTACGCTGCCCGTGGAAGCTCTGAAAGTCTATGCCAGTGAGTATGGGACATTCGTCAGCATCCTGGCCGAAGGCTGGAATACTCTCCAGGATGATGAGACGGCCGAAGAAGAGCGCGAACACGCCAAGTTGTGGGAGAAATTCGCCGCGGCACTGGGCGCAAAGATCGAAAGTCCTCAAATCCGACAAACGCAAAAGCTGATCGATACCGCCCGCACCCTATTTGCCAGACGCGCATCTACACTGGGCGCGATGTATGCTTTCGAGGCCCAGCAGCCCGCAACAGCACAAAGCAAGCTGGCCGGGCTGAAGACCCACTACTCCCTGCCTGCAGCCGTTGAGCCATACTTTGAAGTCCACGCAGAAAATTGGCACGAGTCTGAGAAAATACTGAAGGCCATCTCCGCTCTTACAGCGGAAGAACAGGACGAGGCGGTCGCGGCCTGCGAGAAGATGAGCAAGTCCCTCTGGAATGCGTTGACCGGCATCCACGAGAAGACCTGCCTGAACTGAAAACAACGGATTGACCGTGCAAAGCAAAAAGAGCCTCGAGGCTATCCAGACCTCGAGGCTCTTTTTACCTGGAATCTCTACAGGTCCTGCAGCGATATGGTTACCGTAGTACTTCCGCCAAAATCCACGCCTTGAATGGCAAGTGCTTTGCCACTGGGATCACCATCGAAAACCATGCTGAACGTTCCGGCGGCTGTGACAGTCAGATCCTTTCTTTCCGTATAACCTGCCTTACCCAGCTCATCCCGATAAAACTTCATCACATCATCGATGCTCATCTTCGTCTGGAACGTTACCAGATTGGTACCCATATCCGTGACAGACTCG
>JAKOVF010000437.1 GCA_029782225.1 Chloroflexota bacterium
GATCTCCACTTCCTCCTTGGTGTAGCTTCCCTCCAGCTGCAGTGTACCCACAATGCCCGAGAAATCCTTAGGCTTTCCTTCCGCAGGAAGCGGCTTCACCGTCAGTTCCCTGGCTTGAGTCCGCAGGTACATAGCCCTGGAACTGGAGAAGAACCCGCCGAAAGCGCCGCCAAAGGCATCGCTGATCACATTCACCTGCACATTGAAGCTGGGGATGGCCACCGTTCCAGCCTTGATCGGGTCGATGATCAGCTGCTTGATCACATACTTCGCATACCTTACCCCATCGAAATACACATATTCCGACCTCAGCTGATCCCTGGGCGTCTCCTTGGCCACCACACCGTCAATCGCCGTGTAGTCCACAAAGCCGGCGCTCTCGATGCTGTAGCGGGAGTACAGTTCATACGTCAAAACCACCTTTTCTCCCAGATAGATCTCATCCTTGGACAAGACCGTTCTGATGAACAGATCCCCTTCCGCCTTCTCATCGCTCGCCGGGACCTCGCTCACCGTCACCTGGAGCGCATTGCTTTCATAAATGGTGCCACCGTACCGGACCTTGGCTTTGAGCGTGAACTGCCCAGTGTCCTTCGGTATGATCGTGTAGATCACGTCCACCTGATGGCTCGTGCTGGCGTTGACGATACTGATCGACGTGCTCTGCGAGCGGGAAACCACATCAAAGTGCTCCAGCCCCTCCACTTCCAGGATGTCCGCTCCCTGGGCGTTGATCAGGGAAAGTGTCATGGTTGCGCTCACACCCTGCTGCAGATTGAGGCTGCTCATGGAAAGGCGGAATTCCGGCGCCGCTTGTGCTGTGCCGCAGATAATCACCGCTTGCAGTACTACGCTTAAGACCACCACTTTCCGCAGTTTACCAGCCATACTTGTGATCGCCTCCCACAACAACACCCTGGTTGTTCTTCAAGCTTTCCTCTTCCTCACCGGCGAGCATTTCCAGGATCCGGTCGATCGCCGCTTGGTTCTGATCCTGATCCTGCTGATCGCCGTCCCAGCCACCAGCATCCTGGTTTTCTCCTTCATCTTGCTGGTTCTCGCCGCTGCCGGCCTGCTGGTCTTCCTCTGTGCCTTGGCCGCCGTCCTGGCCGCTGCTTAGGCTGTCCTCGTCTTCCTGTTCACCTTCGCCGCCAGACTGGTCTTCGCTCCGCTCTCCGTCCTGGCCCTCTTTGCCGCTCTGATCCTCCTGCTGTTCTTCCTGCTCTTCCGGTTCCTCATCCTGCCCATTGTCGTCTTCACTCTGCTGCTCCATTTGCTGCTGGAGCTCCTTGAGCTTCTGCATCACAAACTCGTAGTTGAACTTCAGTTCCACTTTCTCGGGGTACCTGCTGATCCCTTCCCTGTACAGTTCCAAAGCTTTCTGATAGTGCCCGAACTTTGTATTCACATCCTCGGCCTTTTCCCCGGCACGGTAAAAGCTGTTTCCGGCGTTCATGTATTTATCAACGCTGTCTTCAGCTTGATCGTAGTGTCGAGCCGCCTGCTCATACTCACCGGCCCGGTACGCCGCCTGGGCAGCATTGAAGCTTAAACCCTTGTGCTCCGGCTTAATCTCCAGCCCTGTTTCATACGCCGCCAGCGCTTCGGCATACGCTTCTGTCTTGTACAGCTCATTTCCCCGGCTGAAAGCATCCCGCACAGCTTCTTCTTTGCCCGCCCAGCCGGTCACCAAGAGCGGCAAAAGCAGCAAAACAGCGATCCCGGAGATCACCAGCACCTTCTTCATGCCGCCTTCCTCCCTTCCGGCAGCACCCAAGCCAAAGTGAA
>JAKOVF010000185.1 GCA_029782225.1 Chloroflexota bacterium
CTTATTATGCCCACTTCGAATGATCCCATTGGCGTCTTTGACTCCGGCGTTGGCGGCCTCTCTGTCCTGCGCGCGCTGCGGGAGCAGATGCCAGCCGAGGATGTGATCTATTTTGGCGACCAGGGGCATGTGCCGTATGGCTCGCGCCCGCTGGAGCAAATTCAAAGTTTCTCAGAGGGGATCACAAAATTCCTGCTTGGCAAGAATTCAAAATTGATTGTTGTGGCCTGTAACACAGCCTCCGCTGCGGCGTTGAAGTATCTGCGCCGCCGCTTTCCTGATGTGCCGTTTGTTGGCATGGAGCCAGCGGTCAAGCCAGCCGCGGAGACCACGCAGACTGGCAAAGTCGGTGTGCTGGCTACCCCCGCCACATTTCAAGGCGCACTCTATGCTTCTGTGGTGGAAAGATTTGCAAATGGCGTGGAGCTTCTGCAGCATACCTGTCCCGGCCTAGTAGGGCAAATTGAGCGGGGTGAATTGGATTCGCCCGGGACCCGCGCCATTCTGGAAGGTGCGCTTCGTCCAATGCTCGAAAAGAACATTGACACTGTTGTGCTGGGATGCACGCACTATCCCTTTGTCATTCCGCTCATTCAGGAAATTGTCGGGGAGAATGTCCGCGTGATCGACCCTGCGCCGGCGGTGGCTCGTCAGGTTCGGCGGCTGCTGGAGGGCGCCAATCTGCTCAACACGGATACCTACCGAGGACACGTAGAGTTTTACACATCTGGCGATGCGCTGGCGGTGCAGGCGCTCTTGCCAAGACTGATGGGGGAGAGCGCCGAAGTCCAATCCCTCTGTTGGAAAACCGATTGAGAGATCAGCCTTCCATGAAACATGCGCCCATGCGCTGCATATCCTGGAAGAACTGCGTTGGCTCGACGAGCTGTCCCATAATGTGCAGGCCAGGACAGCGGATTTTTTCGTACTGCATGAGCATGGCGACAACCGGGATGGCAGTGAGTTCGTAGCCATCTTCGTGCTCGCATCGGGCCTGGACCTGAACCTGCTGGCCGTTTCGCCTGCCTTTGGCCTCCACTTTGAGCGATACGCGATAAGGCGGTTTGGACATTTTCGTCATGCCCCACCACATCAACCGACCCAAAGGCCTGATGCCGCGTTTTGGCGCGAGCTTGAGACCAATCATGATGATCGGTGTCGTGATCATGTCCACGAACCAGTTTGTGCCGGAGATGTAGAAACCGGTATCCCGCAGCGTGGGATACATGGTTGGGAGGGCGCGCAATTCCTCGAAGAACATTGAATAACAGGTGCGTTTTCCAAGCTCGGGGCCGAAATCAAACTTTCGCATGTCCCATGAACTGGGCTTTGTCCAGGCGCCATTTTTGAAAACCTGCGCTTGATATTCCTTGAAAGCTTCCATGAGTTCGTCCACGGCTTCGGTGAAGGGCAGGTCCCCGCCTATGTTCAAGTAACCGGCTGTGACCGCGGATTCGATGCAATCCATCTTCGATGCAGCATAGCGGACCAGGGCCGATGGCAGGCCGGGGTGATAGCCCGCTTCTGTCACGAAGCACAGACCCTTGTCCTGGATCTCCTGCGCGCGGGCGTGCAATGCGTTCAGTTTGGCGGAGGAGTATTGAATATCGAGGTAATCCACTCCTGCGTCGATGCACGCCCGGATGACTATCTGGGGGTTGAGAGAAGTCACGGGCGCGGCGACCAGGCAAAGGCCTGGCCTGAGCCCGGTCGAAGGCTCCGCGGTTTGAAGCGCCGGGCGCAGAGAATCGGGATCTGCCGCGTCGACGCGTAAGGGTGTCACGCGTGGATTGTTCACCTGAGCGGCAAAAGCCTGCGCCTTGTCCAGATTCCGCCCCGCCACAATGACATTGAAATTTGTTTGAGCGAGAAGATGCTTGACAAGAAATTTCCCGGTATAGCCATAGCCACCGAGCAGGAGAATGGTTTTCATTTTTATCCTCCTGTGAAAAGAAAGCGGAAATAGGCTTCCAGATCGCGTACCTTTGGCCAAAAGGCAGGGACCCGTTTGCGGTACTCAATATAAGACAGCCCGAAACGCTGGATCAAATCCTTCTCTTCAACGAGCCGTATCCAGCCGAAGAATCCCAGGGGCAGAAGGAGCGCAAATGCCAGCGCATTCGCGTTCACATTCAGGAGCGCGAGGCCAATTCCGAGGCGTATCACCCCGGCATAGATCGGATGCCGCAGGATGCCGTAGATGCTCGAATTAACGATCTGTCCCTCTTCGGGAAAGTAAACATAGAGCAAAGCGAGATTGTCGAACCCAAAAGTCAGGATGCTGCGCAGCCAGAGAATTGCTCCCGTAAGGAGCATCAGCCAGCCAAGCGCAATGAAAATATAGGTCCACCAGCCGCGTGGCACGAATGGACCGTTCATATAACCCGCATGGATCACCGCCGCGATGATGAACCCCAGGCCGGGGATGGCAAAGTGCGCAAACGCGTTGCGATAGGCCAGACCCTTATATTTCTCTTGATAGACCTTCTTGCGCGAAAAAAACATACTCAGGAGGGCGAACCCCAGCGCAAAGATAATGATCTGGCTGTCAATGCTCCAGGTGGGGATTTGATCGGTGAGCAGAAAGTAGTAGGTCACAAGCAGGATCCAGCCCAGCAGATACAACACAACGCGGACGAGTCCACGTGCTGATCTCAAGTCAGGCACATGCCTGCGAAGTTTATCCATGCCTTTGAGGTGCATAGCGAGCCCTCCCAGTCCTTTTTATAGTCTGTAGTATAGGCTGTATACGGAAAGTGTCAAGCAGGGAGGATGATTTCATCTGTGGAAATCCAGTATGTAGATTATGCGTGGTCAAATAAGGGACCAGAGGACAGTGAGAACCCCAGGCTCAGAGTTATTGAGCTCCCGTGTCAAGCCTGCTGGCGAGCCGGCATCAGATGGCAGGCATAGAATCCAGAAGCAGTTCAACCCGATATATGTCTTCTTCCTTCCGAGTGGTAAATCGAAATTTCAAGAACAAATCCAGCATTTTGACATTGTCCTCAAGCAGGTAAGCATATACCTTTTTTATGCCGCGGTTTCGGGCAATCTCCAGGATGTAGTGGGTCATAACGGTACCCAGACCCTGTCTCTGCCAGGGGTCAGCAACGACGATGGCATACTCGGCAGTTTCATTGTATGGATCAGCGATGAGACGGACGACACCAGCCATTTTTTTCCTGCCCTCTTCGGTTAGTTCTGCAATGATTGCCATCTCCCGGTCGTAATCGATCTGGCTATAACGAGTCAGCATTTCATGTGATTCTTTTATCGGACCGAAAAACCTGAAGCGCTTGGTTTCCGCGGAAAATGTCTTGAACATTTCCTCCTGCATTGGCTCATCTTCCGGTCGAATGGGCCTGAGCAGCACCGACCGGCCGCGCCTGATCAGGACAGTCCTCTCATACTCCTTAGGGTACGGGCAGATCACCATGTGCGAGAACGGTTTGACAATCTTTCCAACCACGTTTTCATCCAGGATGATCTTGGCGTCCAGAACGATCCCTCCACGTTCATCAACGGCAAACGGGTTGAGGTCCATTTCACTGATCTCAGGAAAATCCATGATGAGGTAGGCAAATTTGTAGAGCAGGAACTGGATTGCCGCCACATCTACGGCGGCCGTGCCCCGGTAGCCTTTCAGCAGCGTCGATATTCTGGTCCCGTCAATGAGCTGCAGGGCCAGGGACATATTCAGGGGCGGGATGCCAATATTGGTATCCTTGAAAACGTCGACCGCCACTCCGCCCATCCCGAAGACAATGATGGGCCCGAAAATCGGATCCTTTTTGGACCCGATCAGGAGCTCGTATCGTTTTTCGATCATCTCCTCGACATATATCCCGAAAATCTGGGCCTCGGGTGCCTGTGACCGCACAGCATCCATGATCCTTTCAAAAGCCGGTTCAATTTCCTCTTCCGTCTGGATATCAGAGATGAACCCTCCCACATGCCTTTCATAAATAATATCCGGCGACACGATCTTCATGACGACGGGAAAACCGATATTTGCAGCCAATGCTTTGGCCTCGCGCACATTTTTCACCAGCCCGCCTTTCGGAACTGGTATATCGTAGTTGGTCAGGATTTCCTTGACTTCCGGGGCTGTCAAAACGACGCGGCCGGACGAGGCAATAGCGCTAATGATCTCCCGGTTGGCGGCTGTATTGGGAGTAAACGCATGGGGGATGGTTGCCGGCGTCTCGCTGAGCAGTCTCAGGTTGCGCTGATATTCAACCATATTCATGAATGATCTGACCGCATCTTCCGGCTTCTCATAGGCTGGTATTTTGCCCTGTGCGAGGATACGGCGGCCTTCTGCAACATCATCTTCACCCATGAATGAAGCCAGGATCGTCTTATATCCTTTCTGGGTGATTTCCACCAAGGCCCTGGCTGTGGCAGCGGCGTCCGTCATTGCCTGTGGCGTCAAAATTGCCAGGATACCGTCCACGTTCGGGTCACGCAGACAGGCTTTCAGGGCCATGCTGTAACGACGGGGATCAGCATCCGCAAGCATATCGATCGGATTCCCCCGACTCCAGAAAGCGGGCAGATTTGCATTCAGCGTTTGCATGGTTTCAGCCGATAGGTCTGCCAGATTGCCCTTCTGATCTATGAGGGCATCGGTGGCGATCACTCCGGGTCCGCCGGCATTGGTGATGATCGCCAGCCTGTTCCCGGCTGGCCGTCTTTGCATGGAAAGGTTCTTGGCACAATCGAACAGTTCGGCGATGCTGCCGACGCGCAGCACACCGGCGCGTCTGAATACAGCATCAAATATCTGGTTATTGCCGGTTATGCTGCCGGTGTGGAATAACGCGGCTTTGGCCCCCTCCTGGCTCCTGCCAACTTTCAGCACGATGATCGGTTTTGTACGCGCAAAACTTCTGGCCGCGCTCATGAAGCTGCGGGCTTGCGTCAGGGTCTCCATATAGATCAGAATTGCCTTCGTATCAGGGTCACTGCCAAAATAATCGATCAGGTCGTGAAATCCAATGTCAACCATTTCCCCAACAGAGACGAAATAGGAAAAACCAACATGTTCCTTTACCGACCAATCCAATACCGCGCTGCACAGAGCGCCGCTCTGGGAGATAAATGCCACTCCGCCCTTATGCGGCATTTTTCGAGAAAAACTTGCATTCAAGTTCAATTGAGGACGGATAAAACCAAGGCAGTTGGGACCGAGAAGCGCCATGTTGCTAGATTCAACCGACCCTCGTATTTGCTCCACCAGCCTGTTGCCTTCTGTTCCCGCTTCGGAGAAACCTGAGGATATCACAACGGCCGACAGGGCTCCGCTTGCAATGCACTCGTTCACCATATCCGGAACGGTGGAGGCGCGCGTGGCAATCACGGCCAGATCAACCCTTTCAGGAATGGCGGCGATGTTAGGATAAGCCTTCCTGCCCTGAACCAGATCACGGTTCGGATTCACCGGATAGACCGTCCCGGAAAAACCGGTTGTGGTCAGATTCCGGAAGAGTGAATACCCTACTCGCCCGGGTGTATCAGATGCCCCGATCACAGCGATGGATTTCGGGTTAAATAATGTATGGAGCTGTCTGACATTCATGTTCTTGTGGCTCCAACGGCTCAATCTGGCAGCTTGACCACGAGGATCACCTTCATCTGCCGTCTAACGTTTCCATCAATGCAGAACTGCTGTTCATTCAACCACTAAAGAAGGAGATTCCGGACACTAACTCTAATTCCCGCCCTTCAACATTATTATAGATACCTGCCACTCAAAAAGCAATTGGTGTTGTACAACTGCATGGCTGCACCTGACACCTGAGACCTCGCACAATCCTCACACTTTAAACATCAAATCCAGGTACTTCTTCAACATATCACTGACCAGACCGCGCATGGGCATCGTGGCGGCCATGCCGTAGACCGGGGCCATGGTCCCTTTTTCGGCGGGGTTGGCTTTCACATGAGCGACAGCCTCTTGCAGGTCCGAAAGGAAGCGTTCGGCGATGCCGGGCTGTGTATGCCTCAGAGTCACGCATAGATGCACGCACGTCGGTTTGTGCAGGCCGTTCAGGCTCCACTTCTTGTGG
>JAKOVF010000186.1 GCA_029782225.1 Chloroflexota bacterium
TTACAGTCCCAGACGGGAGAGGAGTTAGATGCATTGTTGTCGAGTGTTTTAGACAAGGCTTTCAAAGGTGAACTATGAGTATTATGTCATTGCGAGGAGCGTTCGCCGCGACGAAGCAATCCCCCGTTTCAAGAAAGCAGTACTCCTGGAAACTGAACATCTGAATGTAATCGTCAAATAGTGCTATACTCATTACGTTCAGGAGGAAGAGTTATGCCAAAATTCGAACGTAAGATCGAGATCGGTGCCTCAGTTGACAAAGTATGGGAGGTAATGACAAATCCACAGCACTGGCATGAGTGGTTCCCGGGCGTGGACAGCATCTCAAATGTGACATCGACAGGTGAGGGCGGAACTTTCGAGTGGACGGATGAAGGCAAGTCCGGCCATGGTACGGTCGTGAAAGCCGAGCCAATGAAACTTTTGGAAATCATGACCCAGATGGATAAGGACAAAGACTCGCACGTTTTCAAACTGCATGCAGGCGGTGGATTTCTCGGGTTGAACGCCAACGAGTGCCAGGTGGAGTACATACTGGATACGTTGATGGGCGGCGGCATCCTGGGTGATTTTATCGCTGGCGGCAATCCCAAGGATGCAATGCGAGTCGACCGGGCAATGCGCGCCCTGAAAAAACTGGCGGAAGGTAAGTAGCCTTTGCCGATCATGGTCGATGTTTGAGCAAACCGCTCCGGGAAAGGCTTAGAACCGGACATGTTGAGTGAACTGACGACCTGTAATGATCGTCAGATGGAACCTACCAAGGAAACAAGGAGAAAATGTCATGGGCATATTCGCAACAATTGTAGTCGGGCTTGTGGCAGGCTGGTTGGCGTCCATGGTGATGAAGGCCAAGACCAGTCTATGGATCGACCTGGTGCTGGGAGTCATCGGTGGTTTCCTGGGCGGTTGGTTGACAGGCTTGCTCCTGGGCACCAACCTGATGAGCGGCGTCAACATTACGAGCATTATCGTGGCCTTTATCGGCGCGGTAATCGTCGTCGGGATCTACCGCTTGATCAGTCGGCGCTAACAGCCCGGTACAGTACCTGACGCCTAAGCAAGGTTGTTTTCAAAGCGACGAGAGGCCGGATTGCAGCCGGAGATATATTCATCCCTGTTCCATGCTGGCTAGATGAATAGCCGGTCTGCTCCTCGATCCAGCGTGCGATAGATACAAATAGAATCATCCCGAAATTGGCTCTCGGGGTGATTTTTTATTAATGGCTTTTTGATAAAGGTGTAGGGAAGCAGACATCCCAGGGGGACGATCTGGAGAAGGAGTGGTGCCGCTGGTCTTTTCGGTGTTACGCTGCCCGGAAACTAACCACCTGTATATTCGACGCGAAAGAATTCGTGGGTGCCAGCTTCAACACTCGTCATCATCTGGTTGAACCAGACCTGAAATTCGACCTCGCGGTACAGGGTGCGCCGCTGGCTTTCCCAGGCGGACAGGCTTTCCGTTTCGATCTCGATCACTGCCTGGAACATGGGACCGCTGAGATCTGTCAGAATGCGCGGTTTGGAACCCACC
>JAKOVF010000438.1 GCA_029782225.1 Chloroflexota bacterium
ATACCTGAAAGGATTGAGCCAGCATGGTCCCAGCAACCTTCGGGAGCAGATGGAACAGATCGTTGCATTGGCCGAGCGCTATAGCGTTGATGCACTGGAGCAAGCCATGCAGAGGAGCATTGGATTTCAGGTCTTCGGCTACGGGCGGCTCAAACGCATACTTGAACGGCAAGAGAAAGCACCTCAAACCCTTCGAACTCCATCCCTCAAGGTGGGAGAGCGGCCGAATGAGCTTGCTATGGCTGCCGTGGGCGTAGAGCAGCGTGATCTTAGCTACTACGGAGGTGGCGGGCAATGATCCGTACCTTCCCTCCCGCCGAACGAGAAGTCCTAGAGACAGGTCTGAAACGACTCAAATTGCGTCGGCTCCGAGAGAGCCTGGATGAACTGAACGAGTTGGCATTGGAAGAGGAACCATCCTATCTCGACTTCATCGCGTACATCGTTGAACAGGAGGTGATAGCCAGAGAGGAGACCCAGCGTCAAAAACGGCTTAAGGCAGCTCGTTTCCCGTTCCTGCGTACCTTGGACGGCTTCGACTTTCGCTTCCAAACCTCGGTCCGCCGCCAGACCATCCTCGACCTAGCACAGCTCGATTTTGTCGAGCGCAGGGAGAACCTGGTGCTCTTGGGTCCGCCTGGCGTTGGGAAGACCCACTTAGCCATAGCATTAGGAGTCGAAGCAGTGAATGCCGGTTACAGAGTGATGTTCAGCACCGTACACGACCTTACCGATCGACTCTACAAGGCCTTGGCGGACGATACTGTGACACAGACGAT
The DNA here is from genome assembly GCA_029782225.1 of Chloroflexota bacterium. Lineage (GTDB taxonomy): Bacteria > Chloroflexota > Anaerolineae > Anaerolineales > Villigracilaceae > JAKOVF01. The sequence continues at coordinate 780 of JAKOVF010000438.1, forward strand.
GAATCGTATCCTACGCCACGACCTGATCATCCTCGATGAGCTTGGGTTTCTTGAACTGGGGCAAACCGGCTCGGACTTTCTGTTCCAACTGGTCGCAAAGGCCTATGAGAAGCGCTCGCTCATCGTAACGAGCAACCTGGACTTCAGTGCATGGGGAGATCTGTTCGATAAGCCGGCCACAGCGGCTGCAGTTCTCGATCGTCTCCTACATCACGCACATGTGATTTCACTCAAGGGGGACAGCTATCGAGTGCGCCATCGGCTGACTCCTCCACAGCAGCCCGAAGACAGCTAGCAAGCACGATACAGTGTGACGAGCGTTAGCTCTGGGTGTTGGTATGGGTACCGTGGGGATTTTTCGTGGCCAAAAATGGGGATTCTCAAGTGGCCATTGACACCTTGGAAAATGGAGAAAAACTACCGGATGGTAGAGGAAATTATCGGGAGCCCCTTGACATTCTCAGTTGTGAACGCCGGCAATATTCGAGAGTTTGTTCTTTCCTTGTCGGCTAATGCCCGGCTGCTGT
>JAKOVF010000203.1 GCA_029782225.1 Chloroflexota bacterium
CCTGAACGAAGCGCCGCTATGGATTTGCGACGATTCCACGGTGACGGCGGCGAAGGCCGCGGCGATCGCGAAGACTCTCAAGGCCAGGCACGGACTGGATCTCCTCATCCTGGACTACGCTCAGAGAATCGCTGACACCATCTCTGAGCGTCAGCTATCCCGGAATCATCTACTGGGGATTGTCGCCAAGTCTTTCGCAAATCTAGGCCGCCAGACTAACTCTGGCGTCATCTTGGTTTCGCAGCTAAACAGGCGTGTTGATGCCGCGCAAGAGAAGCGGCCTAGCCTCGCTGACCTGCGCGACAGCGGCGAACTAGAGCAAGACGCGGACGTTGTGGCGTTCCTATATCGCCCGGGCTACTACGACCCTAACTCGAATCAGAACGATGCGGAGCTGATTCTCGCAAAGAACCGACACGGCCGCCAGGGCATTGAACCTCTCTATTGGGACGCTGAGCGGGTAAGGTTTCTTTCCGTGGATGAGAGGAGGGGTTCCGATCGATGAGGCTGAACGTTGACTCTTGCCCCCGTTGTCTCACGAAGACCCTTGCCTACGACTACGCATTTCCGACTAAGGGCGGCGTGGTGATGTTCTTCAAGTGCCAGACCTGCGGATACGGATGGTTCACGTCTTACGCGCTTGAGAATGACGGGCAGGCTTCACGGACCCCGCAAATTCGGGCCCTGGACGGGATTGTCACTGCCTCACTGATGGCCCTCGAAAGCGACTTGGAGGAGCAGACGAAGGGCGTCATCCGACAGGTGGCCCGGCTTGTGGTAGATGAACGGTCACGTCTCGCAAATGAGATGCTTGGGATGACATAGCGCAGGCCATAGTTGCGGCAAGCGATAACGCGACGGCGTATGACGCCAGAGCGGCCAAGGTGCTTCAGGAATTGCTGCGGTTGACCATCAACGAGCGTTCGAGGATAGCTGGCGAGGTTTATCCCGGTATCCCGTGGCTAGTGTGCGGATGGAAACCGCTTGCCAGGCCGTAGGGTGGACCCGCGAGATGAAAGGAGGGTGACAGGTGAGCAGACACAAGGCGAGACGAAGGTACGTTGCCTGCGTGGTGGTCCCGGAGTTCTTGTTGGGCGACATGAAGCGGGACTTGGCGCGAGATCTGGCAGAGATACGTCGGGCCTGGAGCAAGCGGAAGGAACGTGTATCGAGCATGAGGCGGCGACCTACTGAAGCGGACATAGAGCGTTCAATGAGAGCAGCAGAGGAAGCGGCGAGAAGGATGGCGGCGAGACGGCGGCCTAGGGCGAGGGTATGACCCCCCGGGTCGAAAAAGCGAACGCCTGTACGCCATCGGGGACCGGGCGCGCGGCCTGCCAATGCGGGCGCACGCCCACATCACGCGAGGTGTGGGTTAGCAAGACCAGTCCCAACACTGTTTATTTCAACCGAAAGGAGAAGAGAAACATGGCTATGGTGGGTTTCGAGAAGTTGGCCGACCTTGACCGGCGCATCAAGGAAGGCGAAGCAAAGATGAGGGAACTGTGGGGTGCAGGCAATAAACCGCAGAGCCCAGAAGCAAGACTGTTGCAGAAGACGCTAAAGCACGTGGAAAAACTCAAGGATGAGCGTCAACAGCTTCGCGGTTTGCTAATGGCTAGGGGTGAACCCCTGGAAGACCCTGTTGCTGCTGTCCACGAGAAATACGCCAGAATGGGCGACTACAATCGGCGGATCGAGTTGATGAAGAAGATGGTCGCTGAACTAGGGGAGCTCATAAAGCTTCAAGCCCAGATACAGGCCCTTGAGACGAGAGTGGGGGTTACAGGTGGCTGTGTCCAAGTCATGGACCCAGTATTCCAAATTGTGCGGTCTAACTACCTTCATCGGCTACAGTACACGAAGCCAATGCGGAAGGATGACTATGAAAGAGAACTAGCTGAGGCTGAGGCACTCGTGGCACGTCTACGGCGCGAGGCTGAGGAACTCGAGAGAGCCGAGCAGGCCGTAGCATCCATCTAGTCTCAGGTGAGGACAAGTCTCTGGCGTTAAGTTTGGGGCCGGTGCGGTCTTTCCTCCTTTCTCCCACCGGCCCTGCCCAGTTGTACCAAGGCGGATGGAGGTGCTTTCGTGGAGTTCACCCCTGAAAAGGTGAAGGCCCTCATGAAGAACTGGCATCTCGTTCAACTGCAAATTCGCCGTTACCACGCTGAACGTGCAGACATTATCAACCGGTATCGAAAGGAACCGGTGTTGACCATCCCGAGCAAAGGCACAAGCCCGGGCAATCCGACACTAACCCGGGCTGAGGAGCTAGCAAACCTTGACGAACGATATGCGCGTTACCTGACGTTCACGCGGTGCGTCCAGGACGTGATCGCGGTACTCGGGAAGCGGGCTAAAGCCTTCAAACTGCACTACATCGACGGCCTAACCGTCCGCGAAACCGCTTCGAGACTCAAGCTTGCCGGAAGCACGACCCACAGGCAGATTGACCAGGCGCTGAATGTCCTGGTTTACTACCTGAACGAGCACGCGGCGGGAGTGGTTTCATGAGCGAAAGAGCGCAGGAGCTGTTCTTGAACAACCAGGGGCTCATCGGCTTCGTGATTCGCCGGTATTTTGGGAGCAATCCGC
>JAKOVF010000089.1 GCA_029782225.1 Chloroflexota bacterium
AAACCATCGAGAAAATTGAACGTGACATGGCACAATATGCAGGGATCAAACACCCTCAGAAGAATATCCACTCGCAGAAAACTTGAAACAGTGCTAGAGGAAGATATACACACGTCAAGACGATCAGACCGATCGGTTTCACGAATGGATGCCACGCTGCAAAATTAATTCCATCTACACAATACCCTATCAAATACCCTATCAGAAAGAGGGTGAAAACTAGTGACTGCTCCCACCCCTAAAGGGGTGGGCATCTACGGATGTTACCCGAGAGATTGCAGTCCCAATCTCAGAATGTTGATCGCCGCGTTCTGATCCCGATCCATCATCAACCCACAATGCGGGCAAGAGTGGACTCGATCAGAGAGCGTCTTGGCGACGATCATGCCACATCTGGAGCACATCTGCGAGGTGTTTCTGGGATTCACCAGGATCACGCGTGAGCCAGCCTCTTCCGCTTTGCTCTTGGTGAACGAGATGAACATATTCCAGGCAACATCTGCAATGCTTTTTGCCAGATGATGGTTTTTTTGCATATTTGTGATATTCAGATCCTCGAACACGATTGTACCGAACCGGTTCACCAACTGACGGGAGGTTTGATGAGCAAAATTGAGCCGTCTGTTGGCGATCCGTTCATGGATGTGTGCGACGATCTTCCGGGCCTTCTTCCATTCAGGGGTGCCCTTCTCTGCCTTCGAGAGTTTCCTCTGGGCTTTCGCAAGGGCCTTCTCGTCGGTACGGAAGAATCGGGGGTTTTCGATCTTCTCTCCGTTCGAAAGGGTGGCGAAGGACTCAAGCCCGACATCGATCCCGACCGCTGTCTCCTTCTGCGGTGCCGGAGAAGGAGCATACTCGACCGAGAAGCAGGCATACCATTTCCCTGTTGCCGACCTTCGGATCGTGAGGGTCTTGATCGTCCCTTCGATCGGACGGTGGAGGACGATCTTCACATCTCCGATCTTCGAGAGGTGGAGGCGATCCCCATCGAGTTTGAAACCATACTGCGGATATGTGAAACTGTCGTACCGACCCCGCCCTTTGAACCTTGGATATCCGGGTTTCTCCCCTGCTTTTACGCGCCTGAAAAACGATTTGAAGGCAAGATCCACTCGAACCTGAACGTTCTGGAGGACCTGAGAATGAACTCGATTCAGATCGGATCGTTGCTTCTTCCACTGTGTCAGGATCTTGTTTGTCTCATAGAGGGAGATCGAACGCTGCTCCTGTTCCCAGGCGTTCTTTCGCAATGCGAGCGTATCGTTATAGACCCACCGACAGATCTCAAGTGTCTGCTCAAGCAGAGTCGTCTGAGACTTTGAGGGATAGAGTCGATACCGATATGCCTTACGCATTATAGTTTTATACGTCACGGTGCGTAATATAATTATCGATGGACGGCATTCATCCCCCCACTGAAGTGGGGGCCTTCTGCCTGTTTTCTTCGTAAATTTATTTCTTTTGATATGTCTCGCTTAAACCGTATTTCTCGCAGAGTTCTTTCTTAACTGGTGCTGATACAAACCACACATCGGGATTTATCTCAGTCTCTTCGATCGCAGAGAGGGCACTGTCGATGAGTGTTCTTTTGATGTATTCGTCCATCGAGATAGGGTCTATGTCAGCATCCTCTGGAAGTTCGATGCTCGATTCATCAAAAAACATCTGCCTTACAGTCTCTATGAGATCATACTCTGCATCAGTCAATTCAAGAACAATTGTTTTCATGCCTTTAGCCTCCTAAAATATTCATAGAGTTCATCATGCGATACCTGAATCCCGTGCGCTGCCTGGATCACTTTCTGTAGATCATCCCAGACTTCGAGGAAATCGCCCCTTGGATCATGTTCGGGGAGCCGCCGAACATAATAGTCAGCAGTCCCGTCCACAGAGGCTTTGATCGCCGCAGAGATTTGTTGCTGCCGCTCGGTGACTTGTTTCTCCGCTTGAGTTTTCTGGAAGACATAATCTCGAATGGTCTCAAGCAGCTCGGCATCCTGCTTCATACGAGTATCCAAGTATAGGAAATACTGATCGACCATACTCTTCGGGATGGATGGACTTTCCTTCAGATAGAGTCCGAGCTCCTGCCGGATAGCTCTCCGACATATCTCACTGACGTTGATCCCTGCATATTGTGCCATGTCGCGTTCAATTTTCTCGATCCTTATAGATATTGTGACCGGATTTTGAAAACTTTCGCGCCTCATGCTACACCCCCTTTATAAGCAAATGCTATCGGAGGTGTC
>JAKOVF010000439.1 GCA_029782225.1 Chloroflexota bacterium
TATCTCCAAGGCGACGCAAGCGCTGGGCAGCATTGAGTAGTTCACAATCCGGTCATTCATCCTGTGGATAACAATATCGGCGTTGGTATACTGTCTGCTGGGACGGATCAGGCTGCGGATGTTATACTCCTTGCTGACCCGGAACGTACCGTTAGACCCTGCAATTTCCAAGGTCATCACGTTTCCGCCGCTGCCCCGCTCTACCACCCGCAGATCCAGCAGTTTGCCGATTCCATCTTTAGGGACTGGTATCGACGCAAATGAGCCGTCGCTCAGCCGTGTTTGGACAAACTGCGGCTGGCTTTGATAGACCGCCGTCAGATTGGCGTTTATGGTAGCTTCCAGCTGAGAACTGGTGAAACTGACTTCCCAGCGGAACCAAGGTGATTTTTGTTCAAAGGCGGGAACCGCCTTGTTCTTGAGAAATGCAAGCACTTCCACCTCACTGCCCCAGTCCACGGTCATGTCCGTGGTCAATACAGAACGAGACAGCAGATAAGGGACGGGAGTGCCGGGAAAGCTCTCCCGGGTTGTGCCTCCCCACACTTCGTGGGAGGCGGCCGTAAAGCCCCAGGATGTGGAATGGAAATAAGCCCCAACCAGCAGATTGTCCTGATCAAGCATCACCATGCCCTTTGTCAGGTCCACAGCCAGCTTGGCTGCGGCATCCTCCTGCCGATTGTTGTATACTTGGGCAAACACGCTGTCGTCCACATGATAGATGCGCCCTGCGGCCCTGGCCTCCACAATCTTGCGTACTACAAAAGTCCGGGATGCCACCGCCTGAGCGCAAAGAGCGGCCAAAGGAGCACTCGACGGCATTTCACTGGGGACAACACCGTACAGGTACTCCTCCACCTTTACTGTATTGATAACCAACAATTTGCCGTTCTCCGCCAGGCTGACCTCCAGAAAGCCACGGTAGGAAGGGTTGAACTCCCAGGCATCCCCGCGCTTGATGCTTTCCAGCGTCAAACGGCAGGTGTGCTCCGGATAGACCCAAATTGGGGATCCCATCAGCAGTTCTTCCTCACCATTCGCCACCAGGATACCTTCATCTGTGGGCTGCAGAGTCACCGGCGATTCACTGGAGAAATTGTGGTTGTAGTCAACCAAGGTGATAGCTTTGCCGTCACTGGATATTATTGCTCTGTCATGATACAGATCCTGGAAGTTGTTGGTCTTGATGGCAACCCGGAATTCATCGTCGCGGCCGTAAACACGGCCGCACAACACCAGGAGCGCCGCAAGCACCCATAATACTATTATGCGCCGGTTCAATACTGAGCCACCCGCCTTGTTTACTTAAAACAGCTTGGCCATTTGGTCATACATTGGTTTGAGAGCCGGATAAAGGCTCTTGTACACTTGGTACATCTCAAGGTACAAGGTATGCCATTTTTCGTTGGGATCAATGGTATTGGTGACCTTAATCATAGCTTCAGAAGCTTCTTTGGTGTCGGCAAACACCCCAGTGCCTACGCCGGCGAGGAGCGCTGCCCCCAAGCCGGGGCCTTCATCAACATTGAGGGTTTGCATCTGCAGCCCAAGGATGCTGGCCAAGATCTCCAACCACAACCTGGACTTGGCTCCGCCGCCGATACATCTCATCGCCTTGCCGCTCCATCCTGCCTGCTGGAGCAAGCACAACGAATCCCGGAAGGCAAAACCGACACCTTCAAGGATTGCCCTCACCAGATCACGGCGCTTATGCACACTAGACAGGCCGAAGAAACAGCCGCGGGCATTTCCGTCCCCATGCGGAGTCCGCTCCCCTGTCAAATACGGCAAGAAGATCAAGCCCTGGCTGCCCGGCATGCTGTGACTGGCCGCCTCCGACAGCAGAACGTATGGATCTGTCTCCAGACTTTGAGCCACCACCGATTCAGGGTGACCGAATTGATCCCTGAACCACCGGTATGACAGCCCGGCGGAAAGAATGACACCCATCATATAGAAGCGATCTTTGACCGCATGGTTGAACATGTGAATGGTC
>JAKOVF010000229.1 GCA_029782225.1 Chloroflexota bacterium
GGGGTCCACTTCCTTGAAACCGGTGTGCATCATCATAATGGTGACGATGATGGAAACGGCGATGGCCATGGCCACAACCGCGGTGATGGTGGTGCCCAGCCAGACCACGAAAATGGGGCCCAGGGCCACCTTGGGGATGCTGTTGAGTACCACGATGTAGGGGTCCATCACCTGGGAGAAAAACTCGGACCACCAAAGCAAAACGGCGATGACAATTCCCACGGCCGTGCCCACGCTGAAGCCCAGTACCGTTTCCCACACCGTCCAGCCGAGATGAAGCCAGAGATCTCCTTCCCGGTAGAGGCGCACTAGGGCTGCCCAAATTCTGGTGGGTTGAGAGAAAATGAAGGCGTTGATCCACCCGCGGCTGGCAGCCACTTCCCACAGCACGAACAGACCGATTAAGAGCGCCATCTGGGTGGAGCGAACCAGGGCGGCTCTCATGCGCAGGCTGCGCAGATACGCTAAGTGTTCTTGAGAGACGTCTTCAGTCATCGCGGTTCAGCTCCTTCCAGATGGTGGTGAAGTATTCGCGGAACTGGGGCACTTCCCTGGTCTGCAGTGGTGTGAGGCCTTCATCGCACATCTTAATTCGGTGGATGCTGCGGATCCTCCCCGGCCTCGGGGTCATGACCACGACCCGGTTAGCCATGCTCACGGCCTCAGGGATGTCATGGGTGACCATGATCACCGTCTTTTTCCGCTCCCTAAGGATTTTCACCACTTCTTCGCCCACGGAGAGGCGATTCTGGTAGTCCAAGGCAGAGAAGGGTTCGTCTAAAAGCAGAACGTCGGGCTTGGTGGCCAAGGTGCGGATCAAGGCCACCCGCTGGCGCATGCCGCCACTGAGCTGACCCGGGTAGTGGTGTTCAAATCCTCCCAAGCCGTAGGCTTTGAGCATGGCCTTTACTTCCTCCACCGCCTCGGCTGTTTTCTCACGGCGAATTTCCAAGCCCAACAGGGCATTGTCCAAGATGGTCCGCCACTCAAAGAGGTAGTCGTTTTGGAGCATGTAGCCCACCCGTTTATTGGGGCCCTGCACTTCCTCTCGATCGATGAAGACAGAGCCCCGGGTGGGCCTTAACAGCCCGCTGATGAGGGAAAGCAGCGTGCTCTTGCCGCAACCGCTTTGTCCCACAATGGCCACAAACTCTTGATCCTGGATGGAAAGGTTGATCTGCTCTAAGGCCTTTACTTCGCCGGCGAGGGTGTGGTAGTTCAAGCTTACGTTCCTCAATTCCACGCGAGCCACGGTCTTCCCCCCTTTCCCACCAGGTGTTCAACACCGCAGGGTGCCTATTCCAGTTCACCCACGGCCTGCCGGGCTATGGTCGTGTTCATGAGTTCAGAGAACGGCACATACTCCTCCAGCTCTCCGGCTTCCATCATGATCTCCTGCAGATGGAAAAAGTGCTCCTCTGAAATCACGGGCCAGGGGTTCCAGGCGTCGATGGATTGATAGAGGCCCATGCTGCGCACCAAGATGTCATGGTCAATGAGCGGGAAGAAGGGTGCAATCACTTCAGCCACTTCCTCAGCGCTGTGTTCGTTTACCCAGAGCTGGCCCCTGTGGATGGCCCTGGTGAAACGCACAAACAAGTCGGGATCCTTCTCCAGCATACTCTTGCGGGCATGGTAGACGGTGTAGCTCACTGGGCCTGCTTCAGCCCCCAGGGAAGCCACGATCTTGCCCCGCCCCCGGGCTTCCAATTCGCTCAAGGCCGGTTCAAACTGGGCGATGTAATCTCCTAGACCAGCTTCAAAGGCTCCCACCGCGGCTTCAAAGGCAAGGCTGGTGATGATCTCCACATCTTCAAAGGGTTTGATCCCGTTCTGTTTGAGGACCCATTCCAAGGTCATCTGGGGAACGCCGCCGATGCGGGCACCTACGATGGTTTTGCCGCGCACGTTGTCCCACTCGAACTCTTCATCCACATCCCTGGTCATGAAGAATGAACCATCTCTGGCGGTGAGCTGGGCAAAGCCCACTATGTGATCCACCGCCCCCTGCTGGTAGATGTACACCGCCGCTTCAGGGCCGAAGAAGCCCACATCAACTGCGCCTGAAATCAAAGCCGCGGCGCCTTTATCCGCTCCCCACGCTGTGCTCAGGTCGATCTCCAGCCCTTCATCCTCAAAAAACCCCAACGACAGCGCCACGTACTGGGGCGCATAGAACACAGAACGCACAACCTCTGACAAACGCACCTTCTGCAGGTTCTGGGC
>JAKOVF010000257.1 GCA_029782225.1 Chloroflexota bacterium
TCTTCATCTTCGGCTCATACTACTTTGACGTCTTCCCGACCAACAAGAACCTCACCTTCAACCTGATCGTCTCCACCATATTTCTCACCGCCTCGCTCTGGTTCAAATACAACCAGCGTCTGAATCGATACTGGCAGGTCGCATTTGCCTTCTTCATCGCCTCCGTTGCCTACCCTTTTACAGCGCTCTTCGATAGCTGGATCCGGGCGGTGCTGAATTGGTTCGCGGTGACAACGGACACATCGCGGGGCCTGGCCATCGAAAAGATCTCTGAGATGCTATTGAAGACGGTCCCGATCCTTGTGCTGGTCAAATTATCAGGGGCCAGCTTTGCATCAGTTTTTGTGAAGCGCGGAAACCTGAAACTGGGTCTTGGCATTGGCTCACTTGTGTTCTTCTTCCTTGCGCCTGCCTCATTCATGTTCGCAGCACAACGCTTCACAAGCGTGGATACGCTCGTTGCAGCAGTCGTGTGGGGGCTGGTCTTCTCCCTCGCAAACGGTTTCATGGAGGAACTATGGTTACGCGGCATTTTCTTGAAGCGCTTCGAACCGATGCTTGGGATTAACGCCTCCGTCTGGCTGACATCCATCATCTTCGCCTCGGGACACAGCTTCGCATTTTATTTCATGCCCGCGGCGCTGCCGTTCTACGCAGCAAACACCCTTGCCCTCGGTCTGGCGTGCGGATACTTGATGATCAAAACAGACAGCATCTGGGGCGCTACCCTGATCCATACTGCTTCAGACTTCTTCCTGTTTATCGCGGTACTGGCAAATGCGTAGATAGGAAGAACGATATTGAATTCGAAAGAGGATACAGCCATGCTGGAGAGGACCAATCTACTGGGCGCTGTCACAGCGGTTACATTCTTTGTTTCGGCCATCCTGGTTTTCTTTTTCAGGCTCCTGGGCAAGCCTCAATACGGACACTGGATCGGCTACTTCGAATTCCTCCTGGCAATCCCTCTGGTGTTCCTGCTCGTGAAGGCCCCGCAACTGGGGCGCTCATCTCTTTACTATATCCAGGTCGGCTGCATGCTGGCCTGGTTGATCGTGGAGGCCCTGCTGGATTACATCCTGAAAGTTGATTTCCGAAGTATCAGATGGATGGTGATCAGCTACGTCGTCCTGTTCTTTGCGGGTACGGGCGGCATGCTCGGGGTGGCAGCACACGCCGGGCGCGGCTGGAGCATTGCTGCGATCACGCTCTTTCTGATCATGGCCATCCTGACCTTTGTGCAGCGCGCCGTGACCGGCATGTAGTGAAACAAATGGCCTGAGAAGATTACACAAGAAAGGATCTGACATGACTGCGTTAAGTAAAACTGCTGATTTGACAAAAACCGTCATCCTGCGCGGCGTTCTGGCACTTCCCGTGCTGGCGCTCATCATCATCCTTCCTGCTGGAAAATGGAGTTACTGGCAGGGTTGGATGTATATTCTCACGCTTTTCATCCCTATGTTCTTCATCTTTTCTTATTTGTTGAAACATGACCCGGCCCTGCTGGAGCGCCGCATGCGCATGCGCGAAAAAGAGGCGACGCAGCGAAAGATCATCTCCTTATCCTACATCTACTTCCTGGTGGCATTCGTCCTGCCGGGCCTGGATGTGCGCTTCGGCTGGTCAAATGTTCCGCCGTTGGTATCCATCCTCGCAAATCTGCTGGTCTTCGCAGGGTACATGGTTTTCTTCTGGGTGCTGGTGACTAATAGTTTTGTGTCACGCGTGGTCGAAGTGGAGGCCGATCAAAGAGTCATTTCGAGCGGTCCTTACGCGATTGTGCGACATCCCATGTATGCCGGTGTAAGTCTCATGTACATTGCATCACCGCTCGCGCTTGGCTCGTACTGGGCGCTGCTGCCCGCTCTGCTGATCATTCCACTGCTGGCAGCGCGAATCCGCAATGAGGAAGAGGTCTTACTACGCGATTTGCCCGGTTATGCAGAATATCTCCAAAAAGTGAAATATCGCCTGCTGCCAGGGATCTGGTAGAAACGATTCGCTGTGCATGATCGCAT
>JAKOVF010000365.1 GCA_029782225.1 Chloroflexota bacterium
ACATGCACATCTAGCCATAGGAGACTACTCTTATGAAACGCCGACGCGAATCCGTGTTTTCGATCATCCGGGGCAGGCCCTGCCGATGTGGATCACGACAGTTCCACGAACAGCCGGTTGGCCGTCATTTTGTGCGACGGACCTGCAAAGAGTGCGGACGGAGTCAGACCATCCCCGTGAAGTATCCGCCCCGTGATGAAGACGTTGAGCTTGTGTCACTGGACACGCTGTTTTCGTTTTCATGCGTAATCGACGAACCGGACTGGCCTCAGGTTGTCCAGTTCCGGGGCGTGCATCTCGAAAGTGAATAGTGTACGTCCATCGGTTACGATGAATCTTGGTTTTCTAGATGAAAGGAGTTAGACATGACATCTCAATCGTTAGTGTCACAGCTTCAGGATTCGTTGGTTGCGAGCTATCGCCAACTCGTCCGCGATCTCGTCAAGGGTAAGAAGGCCGACCGGGAAAAAACGGAAGGGCTGCTCGTGGCGTTATGCAGAACGCCTGCCGAACTGGAGTCCGACGTGGCGAGAGAACGCCGACGGTTGGAGTTGATTGACCAGGCGAACGGGAAAAAGACACTGGCCAGAGAAATCGAGAAGATACACAGCGAGCTTGCTCGACTCAGGGAAGAATTCACGGCAAGGAAGACTGAATATAAAGAGCGGGTTCGTCAACTCAATCGGCAATTACGCCAGTTGAACGATCAGGCAGCCGTGGTGAATTCCGCCTTCGAGGAGCTCCTCGGGATGAATCCCGAACTGGCACAACGCTATCGGGACGTCACCGGTGAAATCGGAGCCCTGCACGTGGAGCGTCAACATGTTGCCCAGAGGATAACCGACTTAGAGGTTTGGAATGCCTCGAAGCTCCAGGCGTTCAAGGCAGGGCAACTCGATGTCGAGCAGCACATCCTTGATGAGCACATTGAGAAGCACCGCAAGGAGATCGCGGACGGGCGGAAGCGACTGGAGGAAATTGAGGCCCGGCTTGCGACACTGGACGCGGAGGCCCGCGAGATCGTGAAGCGGATCATGGATAAGAGTGCTCTTGGTGTGTAGCCGTGCTTGGCCGCAGGGCCGACCTGGTGAGAAGGCAGACCGCTGGTGTTGCATAACGGAGAGAACGATGAGTCGCACTATCACTGAAAGCGACTGGCTTTGGAGCCGACGTATTCCACGGGGCGGGCTCATCTACATGATCGGAGAGTGCGGATCCGGCAAGAGCATTCTCACGCTCGACATCGCGGCCCGGGTGAGCTCGGGCCGCCCGTGGCCGGACGGGGCCCGCTGTCTCACGGGCCAAGTGCTTTTGCTCACAAGGGAAGACGACCTCGGCAGTGTCATTCGCCCTCGGCTCGAAGCTATGGGGGCGAACATCCACGCGATAACCCTAATCCAGGACGTTATCTGTTGCCAAACGAATGAGCAGCGTGGGATCACTCTGGCCGACACGGACGCCATCGAGCGGGCCGTGCGAACTATCGGTGATGTGCGACTCGTCGTCGTCGATCCGATCTATCACTTCGTACCACCTGATGTCGATGTGCACACAGCCCATGATCTAGGCGACGTGCTGAAGCCGATTGATTCACTCGCGAAGCGTCACAAGCTCACGGTGCTGATCACCTGCTACATGCCGCACTTCTCCATGGCCGGTTGGAGCCTCGCTGAGTGCAATCTCAACAGAGTGAACCAGCGGGAAAGAAGGCCCAGAGGGGCGAATGCTCAGCGACACCTTTTCTTCATGAGCAGATACCGTCATCTGCTTATCGACGAGTCGCCACTATTCTTCAACATCGTCGGCGATCCTGCTCGAATCGAATGGGTGAATCGCCCCAGGAGAACCACAAGCTGGCCTCGTCAAACATACTTGGGCCCCGCGTGGTCCGAGGGGCTTTTCGATTCGGGAGATTAGAAACGCGGGGCGGGCAATGCTGCACGCGGTGAGGAGAAAAAACCGCTGGCCTGGCTGCCCTTTTGTGTGTCCAGGCCCCGCCCCGCTGTGCGTCAGCGGGCGTTCTGCGACTTGGCCCGGGACCGCTTCTCTGACAGCGTTCTTGCACGTGAACCGGCTAGCACATCGGGATCGACTGCCCTGGTGAGATCTGTGAGATCTTCGATGCCTATCTCGTCTTCGAGGCGTGAGATCTCCTTACTGAGAGCCGGGAGCTGCTTCAGAAGCGGGTGGGGATAAATCACAGCAACGCCGTGACGCTGCCCCGTCACAGTCAATCCATCCTCACGAATCTTGGCCAATAGACTCTCGAAGAGTGTGCGAAGCTCAGCTAGTCTCTTGCGTTTTTCGTCTTCACTCACGGCATAGCCCCTTTTTGCCATTTCTAACACCATTTTATGCCCACAACGGCGGTTAGGGTACCCCCCGGAGGCAGCCTGTGCGTGCGATTGGGCGTCGCGTGGGGGTGGTTAATAAGGCGGTAGAATTTTCCCCCCCCCTCCCCTGGGGGGTGCCAGAGACGGTGGTAGTGGAAACACCCTAGGGCAGACACGCCCGCTTAGCACGTGCCGAGTCGGACAGGTGGCGATCATCGTGACTTGCGGGTAATGATAGCCGCACGTGCTTAATCAGAAACGTGTAAAACTATCCGTCACATGGGGGGTGGTGTCGAATCGCAGCGTGTCAAAGACGCAGTACAACATGTTGTAGTCATCATGATATGTGACACTATTCATTGCTGTGATTGATCATGGCGAACAACATCCATTTCCTCTTTGTGCTGAAGCAACACCGCCACTTCGTCAGTCGTCAACGCCCCGGGCTTCATCCCAAGCCGGAGTTTGCCGTTTTCCCATACCACCTTGACACCAGGGCGATTGAGCCAGTGAAGGAAGTATGGGGGGCTTTCCGGCCTGGTTTCGGGGTGATTGCTAATGTCCAGGGTGTTCGGGTGCTTCACGTCCATTGCCGCCCTCCGCTCATGCGAAGTCCACCCAAGCATCGCCGCCGGCTTCAGCCGCTTCCGCCAGTCGGCGATTCACTTCACCAATGTCCACCACGGGACGTTGAGGCCGTCCAGA
>JAKOVF010000381.1 GCA_029782225.1 Chloroflexota bacterium
TCCTTCTGAAAAGCCTCCAGCGTGACATTGCCGTGCTCCGTATATTTAATTGCATTGTCCAGCAGGTTTACAAACAGGCGAATGATAGAATCCATATCGCCTGTGTATGGAAGCTTGGGTGGAAGTTGTGTGGTGATAGTCAAACCTTTCGCCTGTGCCAACGGACGGAGGGAATCGGCTACATCGGAAAGAAGTGCTGATAGGTCAAGCGTTTCGGGGTGAAGCGCCAATCCATCTTCGCCGCGCGCCAAACTCAACAAATCCTCGACCAACCCTCTCATACGGTTTGTTTCGTCTGTCAGATCATCCAGTGCCTGATGATACTCAGCGATGGGTCGTTCCCCTTCACGCACAACAGATAAAATCGCCTGCATGGCAGCAAGGGGGGTGCGGAGCTCGTGTGAGGCATCAGCGGTGAACTGGCGCTCACGCTTAAATCCGTTTTCCAGGCGTGCGAGCATGTTATTGAATGTACTGGCAAGTCGGCTGACCTCATCTTCCGTATCTAGTAAGGGCAGACGCGCGGAGAGATCCTTGGTGGAAATTACATCGGCAGTTTTGGTAATGATGTCGATGGGTGCCAGAGCGCGGGTTGCAAGAAAATATCCCCCGAAACCAGAAAGGATGGACAGCAATCCTCCGCCAAGCAGCAGTGTCAGCAACAGACGATCCAATGTGTCACGCACTGATCCAAGACTTTGCATGACTTGAACCCAGCCAACTGTCTGCTGGTTATCCAGGACAGGCAAAGTATAGACTCGAATGGTGTCATCATCATTTGTGATGGGGATGGTGGTAAAGCTCCCGTTTGGATTGACTTGCGCAACAGTATGGGGGGTATTTCGATAGGGACCGACAGATTCAAGAATTATTCCATCTTTGGATAGGACGATCAACGTCAAGCCACGTTCACTGAAGGCTTGAAAACCGCTTTCCTCCGGGGTGATGGGCTCAGCGATAATGATTTTGCCATTATCCACATTCAGGCTGGCGGCGGTTTGTGCGGCAGTAAGAGATAAGGAATTGTCGATGGCCGTGTGCAGGCTGATACTGAGGTTGACGTAAACAAACGTTCCGAATACTCCCAAAACGAGCAGGATCAAGCCTGTGGTCCAAATGGCGAAGCGGGTACGCAGGCTTTTAATCAGTTTCATGTAATGACAGGCGGTAGCCTGCTCCGCGTACGGTATGGAGCAGTTTTACATCAAACCCATCGTCGATCTTGCGGCGCAGGTTACGGATGTAAACATCCACTACATTGGATTGATTGAACGTATCGTAATTCCAAACATGTTCGGCGATCAGAGTACGGGTCAGTACACGTTCTGGCTCGCGCATGAGACATTCGAGTACGGCATATTCCTTTGCAGCAAGTTCTATGGTACGACCCTGGCGTTTAACCTGACGGGTGCTGGTGTCCAGTGTCAGGTCGGCAAATTCCATGATGGGGGATTTGGGCACATCTCCGGCGCGGCGGCTGAGTGCCCTGAGACGGGCAAGCAATTCTTTGATGGCAAAGGGTTTGACAAGATAATCGTCCGCACCTGCATCCAATCCTGCCACGCGATCGTCAATGGAATCGCGGGCGGTCAGCATGAGCACCGGTGTGCGATTCTTTTTTCGCCGTAATTCCCGACAGACGGAGAGTCCGTCTATTTCGGGAAGCAAAATGTCAAGCACGATGACATCATAGGGCGCGGCTTCCGCCCAATCCAGAGCCTCTTTCCCAGTATAGGCCGCATCCACGGCGTATCCAGCCTCTTCCAACCCGCGCTTAACATAGGCAGATATTTTTCTTTCATCTTCGACGATCAGCACGCGCATATAAAAATCTCCATCATTTATTGTAGTGGAGAATCATGAAGCAAACATGAAGACTAATGTTTTATGTAAATGCAGGTTTTATGTTTTGTTGCTGGTACTGAGAACAAGGGGAAGAAGAGATGGTCATAGTTTCTATTTTTGCTTGACTAAAGAACATTTGTTCTACTATAATCCCTCTGTATGTCTATCTGGGATCGTCTTTTGTACCTGATAGGCTTGCGCCCAACGCCCGGTCCTCGAACCTACCATTTTGATGCGAGTGAAAGCCTGCAAGTCACGCTTTCCACCCTATCCTCTGACGAAGGCCGTCCTGAACACGATTTGATCCCCGATATCCTGGTCGCCGGCCTGACACAATACACAGCCAATGAAAGACTCTGGAATACCTGGGAGTCTCTCTCTCAACGCGAAAAGGATGTCACCGCGCTGGTGTGTCTGGG
>JAKOVF010000383.1 GCA_029782225.1 Chloroflexota bacterium
TTATGGCGAAATACAGCAAAGGGGCACAGAAGAAAGTCAAGAAAGCAATGCACGAACGCAAACATGGGACGCTCAAGAGCGGCCGATCTGGCAAGAAGGTCACCAGCCGCAAACAGGCGATAGCAATCGGTCTTTCCGAAGCTCGCAAACGCGGTGAGAAAGTGCCGAAGAAGAAATCGGCAAAGTCCTCCAGATCATCCAGGAGGAAGTCCTGACAGTTGAAACAAAGGCGTTGAATTATCCAACCTCAACGCCTTAAGAAACATTTACGCTGACAGATGCTGATCCAAATCAGCCTTTGTCAGCGTCTTTTTTCATCTGTCATTGCGAGGCCGACGGGCCGAAGCAATCTCCTATAGTACAGAGAAAGCTCTTGCACCTTGGAAGAGATTGCTTCGTGGGGCTCTGCCCTCCTCGCAATGACGGAAAGCAAAGTGATATATTTGTTTTCAGACCAACTTTCCCGGAACTTCGATCCTCCACCCGGCGTCACTTCCTCATGATTGGTTTTCTCGACACTGCTTCATCTTAGAAGCCCTGAGAGTCCGAAAGAGAGTTGACATGAAAACGAAATTTGCAGTTCTTATGCTGATCATGATCTTGTTGCCTTCATGCGTTCCCTCTTCGACCGCCGGTCAGTCGACTGCCGAAGTCATCACTGCGGTGGCCGGGACAGTCCTGCCCGGCGAGGGCGGAGGTACGCCGGCTCCCCTTTCAACGCCTGAGCCTCCGACCGCGATTCCCCCTCTGCCCTCAGGTGCATCGCCAACCGAGTTGAAATATCGCGTGCTCGAACAATTTCCCGATTTCTTTTTCTGCGACCCCGATTTTTATCCCGTTGCCCGCGATGACGAAGGCAAACTGGCCATCGAACGCTTTCCAGAAATCCAGGCCAATGCCGAGGAATTCAACGCCATCTTGAACCATACGAGTCTTAGCGGCATTACAGAATTTACTGACGAACAGAAGCTGCTCATTTATCAACAACACAAGAAACTGGCTGCGATCCAGTTTGAACTGGTCGGTGACAAGTATCAATTCCAGGTGCAGACTTCCCCTGCGAACGGCGAAGGCTTTTTGAACAAGGGCACAATTAACAGCAGTGGGAACATCCAGATCGAGGACACTCAGCCAACAGTGGCAACCTGTGCGATTTGCCTCGCGGCTCACACGCAGATCGATACGCCGCATGGTCCGGTCGCGGTGGAAGACTTGCAGGCCGGGGACCTGGTGTGGACCACGGACGCATCCGGCGCGCGGATCACTGCTCTCGTTTCGACGGTGACCCGTGTCCCTGTGCCGGCAAGTCATAAGATGGTCCATGTGGTGCTGGAAGATGGACGCGAGCTTTGGGTTTCCCCTGGCCACCCGACAACTGAGGGACGTAGGTTCGGCGAGTTGCAGGTCGGTGAGTTGCTCGATGGCTCACGCATCCTCGTAGTTGAGCGCGTGAGCTATGAAGGCGGATATACGTATGACCTGCTGCCCTCCGGTGGGACTGGTTATTACTGGGCAAACGGGATTTTGATCGCAAGTACTTTGAAGCCGTAGTGTCACTGCGAGCGACAGCGAAGCAGTCTCCTCGCAACTGGGAGATTGCTTCGTCGCACACCGTCCTGCGTTCGGTGCAGGGAAGTACGCTCCTCGCAATGACACAAACGCTTACGGCCACGGAATTTCTGCCGGCCCGGCGTAGCCATGCTTCTCCTGGAAATAAACCCTTCCATGTGAAGGGGCGCTGCAGCCCGGCTGATCCACAAACGTAATTTCAGGATAATTCGATGGCAGCGGATCGAAGATGATCCTGCCTCCCTCACAGCGCCAGACCTCAATAATATAGATGAACATGTTTGCATCTTCCTCGTCGCCCGGGCGCAGGGTGACGTCGGTCCATTCCACGGTGACCTGATCAGGGTTGTTCTTATCGCGGGCTGCGCTCAAAACCGCGGGCGGGGAATAATAAGGTGATACCGGCAATTTGTATCCCCCGGGATACAGGACCTTCAAAGCCTGCGGGTCGCCTTTGACCTCGAGAAACCTGGCATTGACCCAGCACAGGCTTTTCCCCTTCACCATGACCCAGTTGTTGCCGTCCGTGCGGCCGATCAATTCGATGTTGGCGCCTTTCCGTAACCCATAAAGGTACAGATATTCCGCGCCGGGACCGTAGCGGCAGCTCAACAAGTCCGCGGTGACAGTGGCTTTGAGACTCTCCACCGTAGGCAGAGGAGTGGATGTTTCTGTGGCGGTTGGAGCGGATGTAAGGGTACGAATGGGAGTAAATGTAAGCGCCGCGGTTGGAGTGTCAGAAGTGTCGGGTGTCGAGGTATCAAGCGGCAGATTTGGAGGAGAAGGTTGAGCCGTGGGGGTGGAGGCGAGGTTGCAGGCAATCGAAAGCAGGATTGGAATCCCCAGGAGTCTCAGAATCTTTGTCATCCATTGTTCCTTGTAAGCTGTGATGCCGAATTATAGCCTCTCAGGCAGTGTTCATTTCTCCAGCAATTCCCGCTACAGATGTAAGTCCCTGCATAAACAGGCTGCTGCCCACCAGCAGGACGGTATTCTTCATGTCCCCGCTCACAATGGACCAGTGGATGCCCCAGGCCACCGCAGCTACGCCTGCGATCACAAGAAAGGTATTGTTCAACAGCAAACGGTCCGGCCGAACAGGCGCGACTCCATCTTTGAAGGTCAGGACGCCAAAATAAATGGCGAGGATCCCCGTGCCGCTCTTCATCGTCATCCACATCAACGTTTCATGGGTGGATACACACGAGACGAGCAAAATGCCTCCGATGAGCGAATTGATAAATGCCAGCAGGATCGAGATAACTTTCATAACGCGCCTCCTTGTTTCGATTTCAGAATACAGAAGGCAGGCTGGCAAATTCTATTGAGAGTCTGTCAAAGGCTGCAAAAGAGTCACCATCCTGTTTAGGGCGGGTCTGTGGCCCTCCGAAATCTGGTTTACACAGACTGTCAGGCCGGAAGCCTGACCTATATCGAGACGATCGTGATGCCATATTGCTGGCTGGTATACCCCTGTTTGTGAGCCTCCATGATTTTGGCGAAGTCTTTCGTGTAGAACCTTGTATAGCCGCAACCTCCGCAGACCGCGGTGCGGAAGCCTACCGTGAGGACCGGGGATCAGATGAAGGGACGCCTGGCCGGCTCCGGTCCCTTCAATCTGATGTAAGGCGCATTTGCCGAAGTTTAGCTGTTTGATTATGGCGATGTTTTCCACCAAAGGTATACACAACATCCCGCAGGTTTGGCCTGAAGGGAATCTTCACGAGTGGCAACCACCGGGACGTTGATCTCAAAACCTTAAGCGGGAGCAGCTTCCTCGTCCGCGGAAGAAGTGGGGACAAAGCGTTCCTGTCCGCCTAGCCGAAGGTGAAGCGCATAATAGCTGAGCGCAGACACGGCACAGAGAATCCCCCCAATATACCAGAGCAGGTTCGGATTCAAGTTATCGAGGATCAAGCCGGCCAGCATGGGTGCGAAGGTGGAGGGCAGATACCACGTCAGGCTGAAGACGGCCATATAGCGGCCCCGCATCTCTTCGGGTGCAAAGTTGGCAGCGAGAGTCTGGCTGGTGGGCATGACCAGCATCTCGCCCATCGTGATCACCACGATGGATGCCGCGAACAGCCAGTAGGCGGAGACAAAGCCAAACATGCTGAAGCCAATCATGTAGAACAATGTGCCGAGCGCCATGATCAGAAAAGGCGGACTATTCTTGATCACGCGCGTGACACTGAACTGGAACAGGATCACGGTGATGGCGCTGACGGTCATCAGGAAACCGTAGCCTTGCGGGTCCACGCCATGGTTATCGCGCAGGTACACCGAAAGCGAGTTATACATTTGCTGATAGACTGCGCCCATCAGGATCGCGGCGAGGATGAAAGCCATGAAGGCAAAGTCCCTGAGCGCCACACGGTAGCCGAGCACTGTCTTCCAGAAAGGCTCATGCTGGGTTTCGGCGCGAGCCACCGGCCTGGTCTCGGGCATCAATCTGTAGAAGATCACAGCGACGATGCAACTGACAAAGGCATCGATCAAGAACAGAAGGAAGAAGGAGCGGTTGGCGAGGAATCCACCGATGGTCGGGCCGATGATCCATGCCAGGTTGCGGACGACGCGCAAAATGCCGAAGCCTTCCTGCCGCTGTTTTTCGTTGAGGATGTCTGCCATCATCGCCGCGTGTGCCGGGCCAGCAACATCTGACAGCAGGCCGATGAACGCGGCCAGCGGATACAGCACCGCCATCGAATTCACCAGTCCAAGTGAGAGAGTGCTCAGGGCGCTGAAGACCAGTCCAAACAGGATTAGCTTTCGGCGGCCAAGGCGATCCGTCAGCGCGCCGCCGGCCATACTGCCAAAGATCCCGAAGATCGAGAACATGGCCAGCACGACGCCGGCCTGCGTCATGCCGACGTGGAATCGTTGAGTGATATACAGTGAGAAGAATGGGAATAAAAGTGTGCCGCCGATGCTGTCAATGAAGAACGTCAGTACGATGATCCAAAAGCGGGACGGGAACTCATGATAAATTTTGTTGATTTTCTCCAGCATGGTTCATCCTCTGATAGGATGGCAATCATAGCACATATGTTCAATTGAAGGAACATCGCGCGCCTGAATATAATTCAGATGGAGAGAAATGAGATGAGATTCACGACTGTGGTCCTTGCTGTCTTTTTACTAGTCGCCTGCGCCTCGCTATCCGCATCTCCCCCGACCGTTATTCCTGCTACCGTTACCCCAACATTTTCCCCCACTGACGCATCGACACCCTTCGTTACTTCAACACCTTCCCTCACGCCTACCCCGCAGAGAATCTGCCTCAAAATCATGCCGCTTGGTGATTCCATCACGGTCGGCGAAAAAGACCTGACCTATGGCGGTTATCGTCACTTGCTGTGGACGTTACTCACCGACGATGGATACGTAATTGACTACGTTGGCTCTCAGCAGAATGGCAAACAGACCATGTCCGACCCCGACCACGAGGGGCATTCCGGCTGGAAGATTCAAAACATTATCAACGGGATCAATTCAAACAACTGGCTAAAAACCTATCAGCCAAACCTGATCTTGCTTCACATCGGCTCGAACGACATTCGGCTTGGACGCGCCGCGACTGCTCCTGAGAAGCTTTCCACATTGCTGGATATTATCCTCCAGCGCCTGCCCGAGACTCATGTCATTGTGGCACAGGTTGTCCCGTTTGCCGGTGGATTTATCCATGGACACTACACCTATAATGAAGCAATCCCCGCTATTGTGGCATCGAAGGGTCCACGCGTCTCGCTCGTGGACATGCGCGACATTCTCTCGCCAGGCGACTTTGGCGATTCTTATCACCCCACAGACGACGGCTATGACAAGATGGCACGTGCCTGGGAGCAAGCCATTCTGCAAGTGGATTGGAAATCCATGCCGGGATTGGCGTGCGCCCATTGAGACAGGCCACACCTGACCTGAAATCGAGATTCGTTTTTTTCTTCGCGGTAAACGAGCTATGTGCTCTCAGATCCTTTGGGTGAGAGGGGTGGGTGGCTTAGTCACCAGGTTGGGATTCGCGGCCGGGTAAAGCCATGCCGGCTTGAGCGCCTTGACCCAGGCGAACTCATCCTGGCTATAGTCCGCGCCGCCCGGTTTGCGGTGTACCGTCCCATGTTCTAAAAGCCATTCCTCATACTCGTTTTTGCAGGGGGCAAGAGTTTGCAGGCCGTATAGCTGTTGTATGAAACCCTGGGAACCAAACTGCATCGAAAGAATGCTCTCTGTGCGGTGACCGAAGTCATGCACCATTTCCTTGATATCGCGCTCGTAGTTGAAGCCCATCATGATGAAAAGCCTGCCCGGCTGCTCAATCGCAGGTGCATTGCACCAAAACGCGCCGCGTCCCACCATGCGGCTCTCGTAAAATCCAAAGTAGGGACCGCCGAACATCCAGACCTCGTCAATTTGCCGGTCTCTGACCTGGGCGAGAATGTTGGCATCCTTGATGATGCGCATGTAATCGGCCAACATGTAGTTGCCGTGAGAATCCCGCAAGGCCCTCTTGTCGTCCTGGAGGGTTTGAGTCCATGTCTCATCCGTATATCGACGGCCGTCAAGTAAAAGCGGATAATCTTTTACGGTGAGTGTCTGGACAACCCGAAAGAGCAGCCTCTGATCACTGAGTTCCCTCATCTTTTGGACGTATCCCTCAACCAGCATATCAGTTGACTTCCAGATCTGGGGCACGGCCGCAGGGCGAAAATCGATCACAAGCACTTTCGGGGCGACGAGCTTCTTCGGATTTCGACTGAAATCGGGCATATCAGCCTCCTATTTGCTTCCCATCCATTTTACTGCGGCTTGCTTCATGTGCGCGAGCACACCGATAAATCCATTGATGCGCTGCTGTGAGATGGCTTCCTGCAAATTCATCGGCTCAAAGAAATTTGCAGGGACAGAAAGGACCTCTTCCGGTGTGCAGCCGTTGAGACCGGTGGCAAGGATGGCGGCAAGCCCGCGCACAGTGGGGGATTGAGGCGGGATGTCAAAGTGGAAGATCAGGCCGCCATTGGAATCCTTTTCGGCGAAGAGAAAGACCGGGGTCATGCACTCCGGCACCGGGTCCATTTTGGAACGATCCTCTTTCAGTCGCTCCGGCAGCGGCGGCAGGGACTCGGCATAACCGATGAGCGTTTCGACCTTTTCCTCGCGCGTCATGCTGGCGAAGTCATCGACGATCTCCTGGAGTCTGGGAGGTAATGGCATATTCTCTGGGTAGGAGCGGGTCACCCCGCCCCTACGGGTTATTTTTCAATCGGCGCGTTGACGAGGTTGCCCCATTCGGTCCACGAGCCATCGTAGTTGCGGACCCTGGGATACCCCAGCAGATATTTCAGCACGAACCAGGTCAACGAGGAGCGCTCGCCGATGCGGCAGTAGGCGATGACCTCTTTATCAGGCTTGATGCCCTTTCCCTCGTAAAGGGCACGCAGCTCCTCGGGAGTCTTGAACGTGCTGTCCGCTTCGTTGACAGCCTGGGCCCAGGGGATGCTCGTCGCGCCCGGGATGTGTCCGCCGCGCGTCGCCCCTTCCTGCGGATAATTCGGCATCGAGATCAGTTCGCCGGAATATTCCTTCGGAGAACGGACGTCCACCAGCGGCTGTTTGTCATTGCTTTGCTTGAGCACGTCATCGCGGAATGCTCGGATGGATGCATCCGGTTCTTTCGCTTTGTAAGTTGTTTTGGAAAACGAGGGGACTTCCTTCACGAGCGGCCTCTTCTCCTGCTCCCATTTCGCTCGTCCGCCATTCATGATGCGTACATTTTGATGGCCGTAATACCGGAAGAGCCAGAGCGCGTAGCACGCGAACCAATTGGACTTGTCGCCATAAAAAACGACGGTGGTATCGTTCGTAATGCCCAGGTTCGAAGCCACCTCTTCAAATTTCTCCCTGGTTAGAAAATCGCGTCGCAGTGGATGCTGGAGCGTGGTGAACCAATCCACCTGCGCCGCGCCGGGGATATGGCCCATCGGGTACAGCAATGGATCTTCGTCTGATTCAAGGATGCGGACCTTCGGGTCGCTCGTATGGGCTGCGACCCATTCGGTATCGACCAGATACTCGGGGTGAGCGTAAGGCATGTTAGATTTCCTCTTTCATACTAAAGTCTATACAAAAACAAAGAACAGTCAACAAGCAACCACCCCGAGGACTCCGGGGAACGCAGGACCGTGGATCGATACGCGGGGGTCGTCCACTGCCTTTAGCTGTTGACTGTTCTATGAACGGATAAAGCTTCGGGCGGTGACTACGAGCCCCGCCTTGGACAGATGCAATTGTAAATCGTGTTCATGGGATATGGTTGCCCGTTATTTTACAAATCTTACCGTTCTTGTCAAGTTAAAAATTATGTCGCTCTGCACATGCCGAAATCGGCCTTTTCTCAATTTGCGTCTGCCGCGCAGCGAAAACCCAGATTAAAGTATGCAGAATCGGGCTTGTAATAGATACGCAGAGCAGAGCGCACCAGGAATTGATGATTGAGCCACGAGCCGCCGCGCACCACGTGGGCCGTGCCTGTGGGCGGACCTGACGGGTTTGACTCGGGCGAGATGGAGTAGTAAATGGAGTCGTACCAGTCCGCGACCCATTCCCAGACATTCCCCGCTAAATCCAGAACGCCGTAGGGACTGGCGCCGGCTGAGTAACTCCCGGCTGCGGAGGTATCGCCCACGTCAAAAAGGAAATTCAGCAGCCCGTCGCTGGCCGTGTTATTCCCCCATGGATAGGTCCTGCCATCGGTGCCACGCGCGGATTTTTCCCACTGCGCCTCTGTGGGTAAGTGACGCCCGGCCCATTCGCAATATTGACTGGCGTCGTCCCATGTCACGTAGATCACCGGATAATTTCCGTACTCGGCATTGCCATAATACTGCTTGCGAGTATAGGAACTTACGCTCGCCGGGGGCTGGCACTGAGATTCATCCACACATTGTTCATACATGGCGTTGGTGACTTCCGTCTGGTCAATCCAGTAAGCGTTCAAATATACGGAATGGATCGGTTCTTCATCCAGGTGATTTGCTGTCCCCATTTTGAATTTACCGGCCGGCACATAGATCTGGGTCATGCCATCCCTGGATGAAACCGCCCCGGTTTCGGAGATCAGCGGTCCGGCTGTCGTGACTTGTCCCGGTCCACAGCCGCTCAGGATCGCGAACGCAAGGACACCCAGGACGAAAGCAGACAACCACAATCTAGTCATCGCGTACTCCATCTCAAGGGCGTCAACCAGTAAGGATATGCCCCGAGGAATTATGCTGTTGTCAAGCCCATGCAACCTTTTCTGGATGTGAATGATGAAGCTTTCGCTGCCTCATAGTTTGCAAAGGATGTATAACCGGAGAGGTCGGCAAGCACTAAACAGCCTCTGCGCTTTTCGCTCCATGGCTCACTCCACGAGGATCATTAGCCTCAACCCAATTCTAATGTGAATTGGACAATTTAGGTTTGAATATTATCCTGCTCTGTACTGAGGATGCATAACAATTTTGATGCCTACCCTTTACAATAGAAGGCATCGACAAGAGAGGCCATGAAAAAGAGATACGTGTATGCTTTGCTGTTTGGCATCCCCGGCCTGTTTGTCTCCGGGATCATTTCCCTTGTTATTTTCGGCGTTGCTGCCGGGACTCTCTGGATTTTTATCTTTGGTGATAATTCATGGCCCCCTTCGGCCGAGACATTTATATCTATCCTATTTGTGCTGGCCTTTTTGATATTGTGGCTCACATCCATCATCGTCGGTTACGGAATAGGGAAGAGGCTGGAAGATGATCCCGCACTGAATAGCAGCCACATCCTGATCTCGGGCGGATTGACCCTCCTGTTCATCGTTTGCATCCTGGTTCAGCAATTCAGCGTGGGGAACCTAGGACCGAAATCAGATACGGTGCTCTGCAGCGAATACTGCACCCGGCAGGGATATTTAGCCAGCGGAACCCCTCCCCAAAACTCCGGCGATAGGACTTGTAGTTGTTACGATAGTTCGGGGAATGAAGTGCTGAAAGTCCCTTGGATCGTATTTACCCGGATGCTTCAAAATGAACAAGCCGGGAAATTCTCATACCCCTCTATTCAGGGATTCCTTTCGGGACTATACTAATTCTGGATAAATTGGAGTTAGATTAACTTAATGTTGCAGCATACGATCCTTCTGGTTGATGATCATGCGGTAGTCCGTGAGGGCCTGAAATCTCTCATTGAACGGCACCCACATTTCGTTGTCGTGGGCGAGGCGGGATCGGCGCGCGAAGCCCTGGCACAGGTGGCTGCGCTCAAACCGGAGATCGTCGTTATGGATATCCGTCTGCCAGGTACCTCGGGGATCGAGGCCTGCGAGGAGATCGTCAACACGTATCCCGGGACGAAAGTCCTCATGCTGACCTCCTATATTGCGGACGAGATGCTCATCTCGGCCATCCGTGCCGGGGCATCAGGTTATGTTCTGAAGTCCATTGGCAGCGATGACCTGATCAAGGCCCTGGAAGCGCTCGCGCGTGGCGAGGGACTTCTTGACGCAGCCGTAACCCAGCGCGTCTTCCGGGAAGTCCGTCGGGTGGTGAATGACAAGGATGAATCAGCGTTTGCCCGGCTCACGCAGCAGGAAAAGCACGTGCTCCTGCTGGTTACCAGCGGCAAGACCAATCGGGAGATCGCTCAAATCCTCTTCCTGGGGGAGGGGACGGTACGGAACTATGCCTCCAGTATCTTCATGAAATTGGCTGTGAGTAATCGTGCCGAAGCCGCAGCCTATGCCGTGGAGCATAACCTGAGCAAGTACGTTTCAGTGTAAGGTGGAAAGCTTCTGAGGCGGCAGCGGTTAGCATCAATGCAGTGCCAGATAGAAATTTTCTATCTGACATAGATGGCGAAATCCCAGCCTTTTGTAAACACCAAACCCCATTTCTGAAGATTGCAGCACACCGACGCGATAGCCCATTTCACGCGCCTCCACCAGCGGACGCAGGGTCAGTGCTGCACCAATGCCCTTGCCGCGCGCTTCAGGCACAGTTGACACGCAGTAGATGCCCGCAGCGCCGCCGCCCAGGAATAGGCTCGATGTGGAAACAGGCTCGCCGTTCCAGTAACCAAGATAGTTGCTCAGGGGGAGATCCAGGCCCAGGCTTAGCCACAGGTCAAATGTGAGAGACTCCCAGTCTGGCGGCAGGCCATACCCTTGTATGAATACGTTTGCCCATGTCCGCATGGACTCTTCATCCCTTACGTCACGGATCTCGAACCCGTCGATGGACGGCGTAGACTCATTCATCTCACGCAGGTCAACAGCCATCCCGGGCGTGTCATCCGCGAAGCCAAATCCGTGTTTGGATAAGGCGGACTTCCAATCTGAAGCTTGCACATGAGGCTCTAGCCACCATGTAAAGACGCCAACTTCTTTCTCACGGAAGTATTGGATGCTGTCCATGATAAATGATTCATCACCCTCCGCCGGTGGATTGGAGCACAATATCCCGTTGAACCACGGATGCGGAAGTGGGCTGTACCAGCGTGTGAAACTCCCGTTCTCGAAATGTTCCTCCGGGTCCCTTCGACTGAGATGACGAAAGAAATCACACAGGTTCGCACGAATCGCAGTGACAAGCGCCTGGTCTGAAACATCCG
This sequence comes from Chloroflexota bacterium, assembly GCA_029782225.1. Lineage (GTDB taxonomy): Bacteria > Chloroflexota > Anaerolineae > Anaerolineales > Villigracilaceae > JAKOVF01. The sequence goes on from JAKOVF010000383.1 coordinate 11,203, forward strand.
TCTGAATGTGGTCCATGCTCTGTGCTCCTTGTTTCAGACATAATATATCCGAATTTCCCCGATCTCGACAGGAAATCAGGCCCGGCGTGAGACAAAGTCACCCCCTCTCCTTGTGGGAAAGGGGGTGAGGTGAAGTCAAAGCACTGATTTGAAAGCAATTCTACGGCACGTAACCGTCGCTGAGTGTCTTCAGGAAGGCGACAATGGCTGCTTCTTCACCTGGCGTCAGGCCCAGATTCCCAAGCTCGGCCGTGTTTAAATTTGCTGAAACCTCAGGTGCGGGCCAGCAATTTGCAGCGAGTGCTTGTGCCTCGGTGTAAGCCCCTGGACATCGGTCCAGCACATCGCGCGTGTTGTAGAAATGGACGATTGCCTCAAGCGATTTGAAGTAACCGTTGTGCCCGTAAGCTTTGACGATGCGAGGCAAACCCAGGCCCACATTCCTCAAAGTCGGGACCTTCTGCTTGCCCAGATTTGCATCTGCAAATGCCGCATAATCCGCTCTGGATGCAAGGTAGCCGCCCAGACCCGGGTCAATGAAGCTGGGGTTGTAAGCATAGACGGGATTTTCTGGATTCTTGGGAATCCCCAGGTTGTCGAAGGTGAAGTCTGTGAACAGAGCTTTCTGGCCATTGCTTGGATGACACGCTTTACACCCGCCTTTGCCCTGGAAGAGAGCATACCCTTTCTGTTCCTCTTTGGTCAGTTTCGCCTTGCCCTTTCGGGCCAGGTCAAATTTGGATGTGAAGGCGTTGACTTCAGATGAGCCTTCATACGCTGCAATAGAATAGCCTATGGCATCATACGCTGCAGCCACATTCGCTGGGTCGCAGATAGGTGATCCCCAGACTTGCCTGAATAGATTCCCGTAAGTTGGAGCAGCACAAACTCGTGCAACCAACTCGGTTGCATCCGGCAAAGCCTGTTCCTTCGGGTTAAGGAAGGGACCCTTCGCCTGCTCTGCAGCAGGATTTCCGAGTGTCTCACCCGTGGCGCGTCCATCCCAGAAGTTGCCGCCCGTGAACACTCCCTTCCTGTCCACATAGAGGATGGGGCTCAGGGTCGCGTATGCCGCGCTGGGCGGCTTGCGATCGCCGAAAGCGCCCGGAATTGAACCTTCATATACTGCGCCGTGCGCATTTATCTCAGGAACTGCTCCGGTCCAGCCAGCTTCAGGCGCATGGCAGGTTGCACAGGATTGATTCTTGTTGAGGGAGAGACTTTCATCGAAGAAGATCGCCTTGCCCAATTCCTCTTTGGCTGTCAGGTCAGGGCTTGCGGCTACAGCAGAAACAACCAGCGACATTCCAAGAACTGCAATGAAAGCTGCGAAGAACAAACGCTTACTGGTTTTATACATGGCCTTCCTCCTTAAATCTAGAACATAGGGGAACCACTGAAGTCCGGTGGGGAACCAGCACGTTCGTATGTGTACCTCCTTTCTGAAAGAAAAATGCCTTTAGGATATAACCAAATCACTGATTTTGGTCGATACCACTAAAGGCCAACAGGGAAGCTGTGTGTGATGATTGTGTTTTCTTGCAGCCTCGTACAGACAACTCAGTTTGTCTTCAATCATAATAGGGTATTTGGTCACCGTTGTCAAATTAATTGTTACAAATTTCACCAGGCATCAAAACTCCTGAAAAGGATGTTCTGGTGGTCTTCATGTTGACATCCTCACCCTCTTCTGCTAAACTTGAAGTTGTCAGACAAATTTGGTCTAGTCCAATTGCGCCGAATTACTAAATAACTACATGACTACCCTCCTTGTCAAAAACGCTTACATCGTTACCATGGATGACCATCAACGGGAAATTCCCGATGGTGGTCTTTTTATTCGAGACGGTTTCATCGAACAGGTCGGCGAGATGCGGGAAATGCCTCAGTCCGCTGACGAAGTGCTCGACCTCAAGGGGCACATTGTCCTGCCTGGGCTGGTCAACACCCACCATCACTTCTACCAGACGCTCACACGCGCCGTCCCTGCCGCGCAGGACGCCAATCTCTTCAACTGGCTCAAGACGCTCTATCCGATCTGGGCGCGCCTGACCCCCGAAGATATTTTCATTTCGACTTCCACCGCACTGGCCGAACTGGCGCTTTCGGGATGCACGACCGCATCAGACCATCTCTACCTCTTTCCAAACGGTTCAAAACTGAACGATGAGATTGCCGCCGCGACTGAGATAGGACTCCGCATCCAGGCCTCGCGCGGCTCGATGAGTTTGGGCGAGTCGAAAGGTGGACTCCCGCCCGACAGCGTAGTGGACACGGAAGAATCCATCCTCAAAGACTCCCAGCGACTGATCGAGCAGTATCACGACGCGAACCCCGGTGCATCGGTGCAGATTGTGCTCGCGCCTTGCTCTCCGTTCAGCGTCACCGGCGACTTAATGAAGCAGTCCGCCAGACTCGCGCGGGAATACGGTGTTCATCTCCATACCCATCTGGCTGAGACGGAAGATGAAGAGCAGTTCTGCCTCCAGAAATTCGGACATCGCCCCGTGGGCTATATGCAGGAAGTGGACTGGATCGGGGAGGACGTCTGGTTTGCGCACGCGGTCTGGGTCAACGATGAGGAGATTCAGACTTTCGCGAAGCACCACTGCGGCGTGGCGCACTGTCCCACTTCGAATATGCGGCTGGCCTCTGGGATTGCACCCCTCAAGGAATATCGCGCGGCTGGCGTTAACGTCGGCCTCGGCGTGGACGGCTCCGCCTCTAACGATGGGTCACATCTCCTGGCCGAAGTGCGGCAAGCGATGTTGTTGTCACGTGTCAAAGAGGGGATTACTGGTTACTCCTTATCGAATGATCCCAACCGCAAATTGATGACCGCCCGCGAAGCCCTCTATCTCGGCACGCGCGGTGGGGCGGCGGTTGTCGGACGCAAAGATATTGGAAGTTTGGAAAGCGGAAAGTGTGCGGATTTCTTTGCCATCAATTTGAATCGCCTGGATCTCGCCGGTGCCTTACACGACCCTGTTTCAGCGGTTGTGTTCTGCCAGCCCGTCCGCGTGGATTACACAGTCGTCGGCGGGAAATTGATCGTCAAAGAAGGGCAGTTGTGCACGGTGGATGAACGCAAGCTGGTTGAAAAACATAACCGAGCCGCGAAGAGATTATTAGCGGGTTAGCAGGTTGAACGTTCGACCTGCAACTCTCAACTTTAAACTGTTCTGTTGGAGAATTTATGCCCTCCCCTACAAGACTGACGCGTAACCTTGTCGAAACTGCCATGGGACGCATGCCCGCTGACCTTGTGATCCGCAAGGGGAAGTGGGTCTGTGTGCAATCCGGGGAAATCATCCCGGACACCGATATTGCCATCAAGGATGGACGCGTTGCCTATGTTGGCCCGGATGCGAAACACACCATTGGCAAAGGGACAAAGGTCATTGATGCGAAAGGTCGTTATCTCGTGCCCGGCCTGCTCGACGGACATATGCACGTTGAGTCCGGCATGGTCACAGTGACGGAGTTCGTCCGGGCAGTCGGTCCGCGCGGGACGACCGGCATGTTCATCGACCCCCATGAGATTGCGAACGTCTTTGGCCTGCGCGGCGTCAAGTTGATGGCCGATGAAGCGGTCAAACAGCCCATCCACGTGTGGGTACAAATGCCGTCGTGTGTACCGTCTGCTCCGGGGCTGGAGACGCCGGGCGCTTCGATTGGTCCCGTGGAAGTAGCCGAAGCCATGACCTGGCCGAACATCATCGGCCTGGGCGAGATGATGAACTATCCCGGTGTAGCTCTGGGCGATAAGAAGATGCTCGATGAAATTGTGGCCGCGCAGGAGGCGGGCAAGGTGATTGCCGGGCATTATCCCTCGCCGGACCTGGGGCTTCCCTTCCACGGCTATGTCGCGGCGGGCATCGAAGATGATCACGAAGGCACACGTGTCGAGGATGCTGTTGCGCGTGTCCGTCAGGGTATGAAAGCGATGCTGCGCTACGGCTCCGCCTGGCATGATGTGGCGGCGCAGGTCAAGGCCATCACCGAAAAGGAACTGGATTCTCGTCGCTTCCTGCTGTGCACCGATGACTCGCATGCCCAGACCATAACGCACGAAGGCCACATGGATCGTGTACTGCGTCACGCAATCAAGCAGGGGTTGGAGCCGATTACCGCGATCCAGATGTGTACCATCAACACCGCCGAGCATTTCGGCCTCACCAGGGAACTGGGCATGATTGCGCCGGGACGCTGGGCGGATGTGGTGCTGGTCGAAGATTTAAAGGATTTCCACGCGGACCTGGTGATCGCGCGCGGACAGGTCATTGCTGAAAAAGGCAAATGGGTTGTCGAGCTTCCACCGGCCAAGTATCCGAAATGGGTCAAACAATCGGTGAAATTGAAACGCCCTCTCAGGGCGGAGGATTTCATCTTGAAAACGGGGGCAGACGACGGGTCTCGCGTGACCGCCCATATCATCGGCGTGATCGAGAATCAGGCACCGACGCGTCATCTCACCGAGCGGGTAACTGTCAACGATGGAGAAGTCCATACAGATGTAAAACGCGACCTTGCCAAGATTGCGCTGGTGGAACGCCATCGTGCTACCGGCAGTGTGACCGTTGGTCTGGTCAGCGGATTTGGTTTCAAGGGAAAATGTGCCATTGGTTCAACTGTTGCCCACGATAGTCATCAAATGATCGTAGTGGGCACAGATGAGGAATGCATGGCAATTGCCGCCAACGAACTGGCGAAGGCTGGCGGTGGGCAGGTCGTCGTGAAAGATGGCAAAGTGATCGGGCAGGTGGAACTGCAGATCGCGGGCTTGATGTCCACGGAGCGGGCAGAAGTGGTCGCGAAAAAAGCCGCCACGGTGCTGGATGGTTTCAAGGCCTGCGGGTGCAAGTTGAATAACCCGAATATGCAATTGAGTTTATTGGGACTGGTGGTGATTCCTGAACTGAGAATTTCTGATAAGGGTCTGGTAGATGTAACACAATTCGATTTTGTATCCGTCATTGAGGAGTAAGCGGCGAAAGCTGCTCGAAAAACTATGTCAAATTTTCCCTTTCAAAGATTGCAGGCTGACCTGGCCGCGTTGATCTCACGCTCACCGGCTGGAACGCGACTGCCCTCCGAACCTGATCTGGCAAAGCAGTTAAGTGTCTCGCGTGCCACCTTGCGTGAAGCCATGCGTACGTTTGAAACGCAGGGATTGATCCGCAGGCGCCAGGGCGCGGGCACGTTTGTGGTGGGGCAGGTTCCCATTTTAGATAGCGGCCTTGAGGTGCTTGAAAGCCTCGAGACGATGGCGCAGCGGCTGGGGTTGGAGGTCTCCGTGAGTGATCTGGAGATCGAAGGCGTCTTTGCAGATCAGGAACATGCGGACGTCTTGAACCTGCCGCTGGCCTCCAAAATGACCCGCGTCCGCCGCGTGGTCCGCGCCGACAACCGGCCTGTGGCCTATCTGATAGATACCCTCCCCGAAGAAATCCTCAAAGCGGATCAGTTGCCTGATTCCTTTAAGGGATCCGTGCTCGACTTTTTGCTTCACCGCGGCGATCCGCTGACGGTTTCGCGTGCTGCAGTCAGCGCCACAAACGCCACCGCGGACGTGGCAAAGGCGCTCGAAATCCAGCGCGGCGATGTGCTGCTGGCATTTGTGGCACAGTTGTATACCGCTGATGGCAAAGTAGCGGATCATTCTGTGAGCTACTTTATCCCCGGCTATTTCAATTTCCACGTTGTGAGGCGGGTTGGAAACAATAAGAATTAGCCACAGCGTGCTCAGGTATTCTTTGAATTGGTAGAGTAATGGCTCAGATTTATTCTGAGTCTTGAGCTCTGTGGGTAAGTTCTTAAATCTATTATTTGTTGAGGTGTACGATGCCAAAGGTAGAAGATATCAAGAAAAAGGTAGAAGACAATCGCGAGAACATTATCCGGTTTATGCGCGAGATCTGCGCCATCCCCAGTGTGGAGGGTCAATTGAAGGATGTAGGGGATTGCATCCAGGCCGAAATGCGGAAGCTTGGTTTCGATGAGGCGCGCTTTGACAAGATGGGCAACACCATTGGCCGCATTGGCAGCGGGCCCAGGGTGATCGTCTTTGACTCACATATCGACACTGTGGGTGTCGGCGACCCCAAAGAATGGGATTGGGATCCGTTTGCGGGCAAGGTGGAAAATGGCATCCTGTATGCGCGTGGCGCCTGCGACGAAAAAGGCAGCACGCCCGGCATGGTCTACGGTCTGTCAATTGCCCGTGAACTGGGCCTGCTGGAGGATTACACGGCTTATTACTTCGGCAACATGGAGGAGTGGTGTGATGGGATCGCGCCCAACTCATTTGTTGAAGCTGATCCACAAGTACGGCCTGATTTCGTGGTGATCGGCGAGCCGACGAAGATGCAGGTCTATCGCGGTCACAAGGGACGCATCGAGTTGAAGATCACTGCCAGCGGACGTTCCGCACATGCCGCGTCACATTATTTGGGCGACAACGCGGTGTATAAGATGATGTCGATCATCACACAAATCCGAGAGCTGGATCGCAGGATGCGCTTTGGCATGGGCTATCACCCGGTGCAAGGTTATCCCTCGGTGGCAGTGACGGATGTAGCGGCCCGCACCGCTTCGCTGAACGCGGTTCCGGATCAGTTCACGATCTATCTTGATCGACGCATCACGTTGAATGAGCCGCGCGACGAAGTGATCGCGCAGATCAAAGGGTTGATTCCTGATTATCTGCAGGATGAAATCCAGGTTGAAGAATTGTTCTACGGTGCGCCGTCCTACACCGGCTTTGTCTTTCCGGTTTCGAAGTTCTATCCGCCCTGGCTGCTGGATGACTCGCATCCGCTGACAGAAGCCGGCCAGAACACCATCGAGGCGCTGTGGGGTGAGAAGCGGCCGCTGGGCACGTGGGACTTCTCCACCAACGGTACCTACTGGGCGGGCAAGGCTGGCATTCCCTCCATTGGGTTTGGTCCGGGTGATGAGAAATTTGCTCATACCATCCTCGAGCAGGTTCCGCTCGATGAAGTGGTGGATGTTACAGCGTTTTATGCGTTGCTCCCGCAGATGTTGGCGGAGAAAACCAAACGATAGACACAGGCTGGGCAAACAGAATCTTGCCTAAGTCTATGAAAGAAGCGCCAAAGCGAGGCATTTTAGGAGTACAGGAAAATCTGTCCGTCCAAATCTTTCACAATTGAATCGGAGGTTTGTATGCGTAGTTTTGCTGGTCGTGATATTCTGTCGCTCAAGGAGTTTGAGCGCAACGAGTTCTTCCATGTTTTCGATGTGGCTGCGAAGATGGAACCCATCGCCCGCTACCGCAAGAACGTGGATATGCTCAAAGAGAAGACTCTCGTAACCGCTTTCTATCAACCGTCCACCCGCACTCGTCTGGCTCATGAAGCCGCCATGCACCGTCTCGGCGGACATGTTACTGGCTTCTCAGATGCCAAGATGACGCGCGCCGGTGACTTCTATCAGGAGTCCATCAAGGATACGGTCAAGATGCTCGAGTTCTACGGCGACGTAATCGTGATGCGCCACTTCCAGCAGGGCGCGCCGCACGAAGCTGCGCGCTGGGCCAGTGTGCCGATCATCAACGGCGGCGACGGCTGGGGTGAGCACCCGACGCAGATCCTGACCGACCTGTATACCGTGCTGCGCGAGAAGGGCCGCATCGATGGTCTCAAGTGGCTGGCAGTTGGCGATATGCGCATGCGCACCATGCACTCCCTCGGTTATGCCCTGAGCCAGTTCGATTGCCCGGTCACGTTTGTCTCTCCCCCGGAAATGAGTCTCACCGAGGACTTTAAGGCGGAACTCAAGCAGTACAGCGTGAACTTCAGGGAAGTTGATCACGTCGAGCAGGCCATTGCTGACGCAGATGTGATACTGGTCGAGCCAGTGGTCCAGCCTGATTACACCAAGTCCCGTGATGAGCGCGGCAAGGAGGTCAGCCTGACGCCGGCCAATTACCAGATCACACGTGATTTACTGTTTAACAAGGCCAAATCAGACGCGATCCTGCTCCACTCGCTCCCGCGCATGGATGAGATTCCTTCCGATGTGGACATCACCAAGTGGTCACGTTACTGGCAGGAAGCCTTCAACGGCGTTGTGATGAGAATGACGCTGTTGGCCATGGTCCTTGGCGCGATGGAATAGGCCATTTCCCTCACCCCAACCCCTCTCCCACATTCGGAGAGGGGCTTCGCTCCTCGCAATAATGATTCCTGAAAATGAAAACCATCGAAATCCGTCGTCATAGCATGCGCACACCTGGAGAGGATCATCTTTCCCGGCAGGGAGTGACCCTGGCGCGGCTTATGGGCCAAAACCTCGGACCGTTCGACCGGGTCATTACGTCCACGTTTCCGCGGGCTTTTGAGACAGCCATTGCCATGGGATTTGCTGTTGATGAGCAGCTTGCATTAATGAGCACCTATGGCAACGATGTCGGGCGCGAAGCTCCCTGGCCGCAAAGGATTGAAGTCTACGCCGAAATGTTCAAGCGCGGCGGTGCGATGACGAAGTATGGAAAGAAGCTGGCGAAGATTTACACAGAGCTGGCGGATTACCTTCCCGATGGACGCGCGGCACTGGTCGTCAATCATGGTGGAATTGTTGAAATGGGCGCGGTCGCTTGCCTGGCGGAGACAGGTTTCAGGGTCGAGGGTGATGCGGTGAGCTATTGCGAAGGCATCCGCTTGTTCTGGGAAGATGGGAAGTGTCTGAAGGCTGAGGTTTTGCGCGTATCGATGTAGCCGTTGGTCGAAAAGGCTCAGTGCATCCTGAGCGAACTCGAAGGACGAACCGCATCGAGACCAACTCTAAGAAGTGACTCAGCAATGATTTGGAAAGTTCATCATGTGGTCTCGATCTGCCTCGTGAAAATCTTGCAAGCGCTGATCGACCACCACTGGATATAACAAAAACAAGGAGACTAGAACTATGCAAACAGATCTTCGACGCCGCGACCTGATCGGCGATCTTGATTTCAGCAAGGAGGAAGTCGAGACCGTATTGGATGTGGCCTTCGACCTCAAGCGCAAACGCGCCTTGAATGAATTGCACCCTTACCTGCGCGATAAAGTGCTGGCGATGCTTTTCTTCTTCAGTAGCACACGCACGCGCGGTTCCTTCGAAGCGGGCATTGACCAGCTCGGCGGGCACGCGGCTTTCATCGAAAGTAAGTCCACCCAGATCGCACACGGCGATACACCTGTTGAGATCGGGGAGATCTTCGGCCGTTACTTCGATGGCATCGCCATTCGCCACGTGGATTGGAAAGTGGGTAACAAGTACATTAGCGATGTTGCCAAGTACTCGCGCTCACCTGTGTTCAACATGCAGTGCGAGATCTATCATCCCTTCCAATGCCTGGCCGATCTGATGACGATCATTGAGAAGAAGGGCCGCGACCTGCGTCGAAAAAAGATGGTTATCTCGTGGGCTTACGCCGCTTCCTATCAGAAGCCCATCTCCGTGCCCCAATCTTTGATCCTTCAAATGCCGCGCTTTGGCATGGATGTCGTTCTGGCGCATCCACCTGAATTCAAACTCATGCCCGAAATCATGGATATGGCCCGGGAGCAAGCGAAGAAGTTCCATACGGGCTTTGAAGTCATTTCCGATCCCGATGGAATGGAGAAGGCTTTCAAGGATGCAGATGTGGTATATGCCAAATCCTGGGGCGCCATGCTCACCACAGAGGATGCGAACGAGGGTGCCAGGATCATCAGCCAGTATAAGCACTGGATTACCGATACACAGAAGATGAAGGCTGCCAAGGATGATGCCATTTATATGCATCCACTGCCGGCCGATCGCGATGTTGAGGTCACCAGCGAAGTGATGGATGGTCCGAACTCAGTGGTCTTCGATGAGGCTGAGAATCGCCTGCACGCGCAAAAAGCCGTAATGGCGCTGACGATGGCATAGTGAATTTGCCACGGAGCCGCGGAGACGCGGCGAACTCATTAAGCTTTGTGACTCTGTGCCTCTGTGGCTAAAAAGGAGATAAATTTATGGCAAAGAAATTAGCAGTGGTTGCAATCGGTGGTAACTCGCTCATCAAAGATGAAAAGCATAAGACCGTTGAAGATCAATACCAGGCTGCCAAGGAAACAACCTTCCATATTGCCGACATGATCGAAGCAGGTTGGGACGTAGCCATCGGCCATGGCAATGGACCGCAGGTTGGATTTATCCTCAGGCGCTCTGAAATCGCCGCCAAAGCGGAAGGCATGCACGAGGTCCCACTGGATGTCTGCGGTGCGGACTCGCAGGGCGCGATCGGCTATTCCCTCCAGCAGACTTTGCAAAATGAACTGTACCGCCGCGGTGTCAAGAAGCCTGTTGCGACTGTCGTGACGCAAGTGCTGGTGGATAAGAATGATTCCGCCTTCCAGAAGCCATCCAAGCCGATTGGCTCATTCATGGATGAAGCCGAAGCCAGGCGCCGCGAAAAAGATATGGGCTGGAGCGTGGTCGAGGATGCAGGCCGTGGCTGGCGGCGCGTGGTCGCTTCACCCCTGCCGAAGGAAGTGGTTGAACTCGATGCGGTCAAATGCCTGATTGAATCGGGAACCGTGGTCATCACAGTTGGTGGTGGCGGCATTCCTGTCATCGACATTGGCGATCATGATTACCAGGGCGTTGCCGCAGTCATTGACAAGGACTTTGCCTCCAGCCTGCTCGCGCAATTGATCAAAGCCGACTTGTTCCTCATCTCGACAGCCGTGGAAAAGGTTGCGATCAACTTTGGCAAGCCTGACCAGAAATGGCTCGACAAGATGACGCTGGCCGAGGCCAAGCAATACCTTGCGGAAGGCACACATTTCGCCAAAGGCTCCATGGCTCCGAAGATCCAGGCTATTATCTGGTTCCTTGAAAATGGCGGCAAGCAGGCGTTGATCACCAACCCTGAAAACATTGGCCGTGCGCTGAAGGGCGAGACGGGTACTTTGATAGTTCCATAAATACAAAACCTTGCGAAGACCTGCCCTGAGCATAGCCGAAGGGTCTGAGCCTTCGCAAGGTTTTCTTGACACTGCCATCTCATAACGGTACTATTGCCCCCTTATGCCAACCATACCGACCGCATCCGTGTCGCCGCGCATCCTGCTGAGCATTGACTATGAACCCTGGTTTGCTTTCATCCGCCGCTACGATGCGATCACAGCCAGCCAGGCGCGTCAGGATTTGGATGGTGGTTACTCTCGTTTGGCTGTTGATGGCATACTGGAATTGTTGAGAGATGTGAAGGCCAGTTTCTATCTGGTGGGCGAGATCGCGGAATGGTATCCCGAAGTTCCACAAAAGATCGTCGCAGCCGGACATGAACTTGGCCTTCACTGTCAGATCCATCGGCCGCTCCTCAGCGTTTCAGAACTTGAGAAGGATATCCACGCGTCAAGAAGCTGGCGCGAGCAGTTCAACGTTCGCGGCTATCGCGCCCCGATGGTTGGCATCAGCGAAGACGCATATCCGCTGCTGAGAGATGCGGGCCTTACATACAGCTCTTCGATTTATGCGCGGCCTGGTACTCTTTTGCAAAAGGGCGGTATTTGGGAATTGCCTGTCAGTACGACGCGCATCTTTGGTCAAACTGAAATGTCTCTGGTCGCGCCGCGTGATTTTTCTCTTAGCTTACTGTTCAATGGTGAAATGCCTTACGGCTCAAGCTTCACCATTGGGATGATGAACGATATCGTTTTCCGCCTCCTCGAACGTGACCTGAAGCGCGGACTCAGCCCGGTCATTATTTTGCATCCATACGAACTTGTCCGCCCTCAGAATTTTTTGAGCCGCACAATTCCAGACCTGCTTCGACATCCTGAACTCCTGCCCTTTGTATTCGACAAATCCAAATTTCTAAAGAAGCTTCTCCAGAGGTTTCCTGTTGCTCCGCTCGGCGTTTACCTGGATGAAGTACTATCGCTTCAGGAAGCCGCTCATGCCTGACCTGCACGTGCGCACCCTTGGTGAGAATGAATCAGCACACTGGCCTGATTCTCTTTCGCATATGGGAGGATTTGTCTCGCTGGACAGTTGGTCATTTTTTTTGCGTAAAGTCTATGGCTTTGATGTCTACCGGCTCGAAGCCATTGAAGATGAAAAGACCACAGGCTGCCTTGTGCTTATACGTGTCAAGCATCCTGTTTTTGGGAATTATCTTACGACTGCGCCGTTCGCGAGTTATGGCGGTTTCGCGTTCAATTCGTTGGCGGCGCGCGATGCCCTTTTAACGGAAGCCAGCTCGCTCGTCCAAAAATTGAACGCTGAATACGCAGTGGTCCGTTTTGAAGCGGGGGAGATGTCTCCGCCAGGCGGCTGGGTCCAGCAGCCAATTTACGCAACCTATCTTACTGAGCTTCATGAATATCCTGAGTCACTGCTGCCACTGTTTGCATCCGACCATCGCAATCACATCCGCAAGTCTTTGAAAAAAGGTTTCACGATTTCGTTTGGTCATCTCGAGCTGCTGGACGATGCTTATGAAGCTTTAGCGCGCAGCATGCACGAGCTTGGCTCACCTTATCATTCAAAAGATTACTTGCGTGAGATGGCCTGTTCGCTGGGGGACAAGCTGGAGTTCGCGGTTCTTTATGATGCGCAGAAGCAGATCGCCGGTGCAGGCGTATTCATCTTTCATGGGGATGTTGCCACAAATCTCCACGCCAATATGTTGCGGCGTGTCCGCTCTGATTACGCCGGCGAATTTCTGTACTGGTCAGTCATCTCTCGCTATTGCCAAAAGGGATTTCGCACTTTTGATATCGGTCGCAGCCTGAACGGCTCGGGCAATGAAACATTCAAGATGAAGTGGAAGCCGCGCAAGCAGATGCTTTGCTACTGGTACTTTTTGAAAGCAGGCGCTGAAATGCCTGGGTTGAATCAAAAAAATCCCAAATTTCGCTTCGCCATCTGGGTCTGGAAGAGGCTCCCGGCATTCGTTGTACGTGCCATTGGCCCTAGTCTGATCAAAGGACTGGCATGAGCCTGGTTCCTCTTGCATCCCTTTCTAATACGCAACTGGCAGGTCTTGCAACCCTACATTACGTGGTGATGCCAACATTGCTGACCGATCTGGGCTTCCCTGTTGTGCAGCGTTACTATAAGAATGCCTTGCATGATCCAGAGGTCATTGGGTTCGTGGCCCAATCCTCTGATGGACAAAGCCTATTGGGCTGGGTATTCGGCTCGCCGCATCCGACTGAACTTACCGCTAAGCTGCGAACTTCCCCTGTATGGTTTGGAGCGCAAATGCTGCGAGTCGCGTTAACACGTCCGCGGACACTGCTCTTGCTTCTAAAGACCATAGCCTCGCCTTCAAGTGAAAATCGTCTCGAATCCGGCGAGATCGAACTGACTTATATTGGCGTTGCACCAGATGCTCGCGGCCAAGGTCTGGGGCTGGCCCTGATGAGAGAGTTCATAACGGCCGCGCGTCAGCAGGGATATAAACGTGTCAGCCTGAGCGTTGAGAGAGATAATGAAGCTGCGATCCGGATGTACCAGAAAACAGGTTTTGAGATCACGAAGACATTTCGCGAAGGCAGGTTCGAACGCTATCGCATGAGTGTTGTATTGAAACCACAGGGCGCTCAGGAAGATACAAAATGAAGAAATATTTTCCTCCACTGTACCTTCTTGCGCTGGCCTTCATCACTTATGGCCTATTCTTCTGGCAGCGCGGTTTTTACTGGGATGAATCTGCCTGGACGTGGATTTACTACCGGCTTGGCCCGGGTATGCTCACGCAAACTTTCTCCACGAGCCGCCCATTCTGGGGAATGATCTACCAGGTCATGCTGCCGCTGGTTGGGCCCTATCCTGCCCGCTGGCAGTTCCTAGTCATTCTCTTTCATTGGCTGGCGGCGGTGCAGGTCTCGTGGTTGATCCGTCAACTGTGGCCTCAGAATGGACAACTGGCATTTATCACGTCTGCATTATTCCTTGTCTATCCCGGCCTCGGGCAAAACGACCTGGGCCTGATGTACACGCATTTTTACATCGTTCTTAATGCTTTGTTTCTTTCCTTTAATTTATCCTTGCTGGCAATTGATCGGCCACGCTATCAGATTCCGCTGACTCTGGCTGCCTTGTTCTTCGCGTTCGTAAATTTGTTGACGATGGAGTATTTCTACTTCCTGGAACTGGCGCGTCCAGCGTTGTTTTGGATTCGGCTGCGTGGGGAGGATAAGCGCCTGCAAAAGTCATTGCTGCGTTTTATCCCATACTTCCTGATCATGGCTGGCACCACGCTCTGGCGTGCGTTCTTCTTCGAAAATCAGAACGCCAGCTATTCATTCTCCCTGCTCAGTGACCTTCGTCAGAGTCCGCTTGCGGCAATCTGGAAGCTGATCACGAACATCCTGTTTTCGTTCTGGGTGACGGTGCCGCAGGCATGGGCTTCCATTGTCGTGCCGGTGGATACGTCCGTTCTGGGGCCGCGGACACTTGTCGTTGTGTTTATTGTCATTGCCGTGGCAGGAGTTAGCTTTGGGTGGGTGCTGACTCGTTGGGGCGGAGCAGCGAATAATGAGTCCGGTGTGAGGCGCGAATGGCGTGAATGGTTTGGGCTGGGACTCATCCTCTGGTCGTTTGCCGGCATATCATTCTGGGTCGTTGGCCTGGTCCCACTGCTGAACTTTTCCGAAGACCGTTTTACATTGCCGTTTATCCTGGCTTCGAGTTTGATTGTTGCGGGTCTAATGGTGTCGCTCAGAAAATGGCCGCGCCTGCAAATTGTCGTGCTTGCTCTGCTGGTTGGATTATCCGCCGGACGCCACCAGCAATTCGACGCAGCGTTTCGTCACGACTGGGAAGTTCAACGCGGGCTGTTCAATCAAATGTCATGGCGCATCCCCGGTCTTGAAAAAGGGACAATTCTGCTCAGCAACGACCTGCCGGTACGTTATTCGTCCGATAACTCACTCACGGGCCCTTTGAACTGGATGTATAGCCCGCCCGGCGAGATGAACGCGATCTTATATTTTGCCTCCATTCGCGTGGGCAAGACTCTGCCGGATATTACGCCGGGTATATCGCATGATAAGGATTACCGCGGCCCAATCTTTCATGGCAATACCTCTAATATTTTAGTAATCAATTTTGAGCCACCAGGCTGTCTGCGCGTGATCGATCCTGAGATTGACTCTGTGAATCGTCTTTTGCCTCAAGCTGTGAGGGAAGCGGCCCAATATTCCAACCTCCGCGTTATCCATTTTGACCAGGAAGCTGCGCGCCCAATTCAGTTATACGGATCTGAACCTGAGCACGGCTGGTGCTATTATTTTGAGAAAGCCGACCTGGCGCGTCAAATGAAAGATTGGGCGCAAGTTGCTTCACTGGGTGACGCTGCTTTTGCATTGGAAGATCATCCAAACGATCCAGTTGAAAGATTTGTTTTCATTGAAGGATATGCTCATGTGGGGGACTGGGATAAAGCCCGGAAATTATCCATCGACTCGTATCAAGTATCCCGCAATTATGTTGGCCCACTGTTGTGCTCGCTCTGGGACCGCATCAGCCGTGAGACGCAGCCTGGGAGTCAAGGCACTGAAGCTGTAAAAGAAATGAGGATAAAATTTGATTGTTCGCCATGAAATCGTAACTTGTCAGGCAACCATTACCGCTCTACAATAGCAGGGATTCCCATTTGTGGCCAATGGTACAATGTTCTTTTGTTTAGACAATCTTCTGGCTGACGAAAGGAGGCACAACGAAACAAGACGATGTTCCTAGGCCGTAAATGTTTCGCAACCAACATCTATTCAAGGAGAAGTAGAAATGCGTAAATTCCTCACACGCTTCGCCGTTTTGGCGATTGCAATGATACTGGTCCTCTCAGCTTGTGCTCCTGCAGCCACTGAAGCGCCTGCGGCTACGGAAGCCCCCGCCGTAACCGAAGCTCCGGTAGCTACAACAGCTGCCACGGAAGCCCCCGCCGCTACAGAAGCACCGGCTGGACCGTTCACGTTCGGTGTGCTGCTGGTCGGCGCCCACAATGATCAGGGTTGGAGCCAGGCACATTATGATGCTGGTCTGTATGTTGAGAAGAACATCCCTGGTTCAAAGATGCTCTACCTCGAAAATGTATACTCCGGTTCGCCCTCCTATCCTGGACAAACCGCCTCGCAACTTGCAGAGCAGTTGGTTTCGCAGGGCGCAAAACTCATCATCTTCAATTCAGATGATATGAAGGATGAGGCGCTGAAATTCGCAAACGAGCATCCTGATATCTATGTAATTGGCGCTTCTGATGACTGGACCTGGAAAGATGGCAAGAACTATCAAGCCTCGGCCAACCAGGTTGACATCATGGGTCGTATGGAATATGGCAAGATGATCGCCGGTTGCGCCGCAGCCCTGACCACCAAAACCGGCAAGATCGGCTATCTTGGTCCATTGATCAACGATGAGACCCGCCGTCTTGCATCCTCTGCTTTTCTTGGCGCCAGATACTGCTGGAGCAACGTTTTGAAGAACGATCCGGCGAAACTGGCCTTCAAAGTCACCTGGATCGGTTTCTGGTTCAATATTCCCGGTGTGACTTCTGACCCGTCCCAGGTCGCTGACGATTTCTTCAACAGCGGCTACGATGTAGTCCTCTCAGGCATCGATACCACCGAAGCCCTGGTCGAGGCCAAGAAGATGCACGACGCTGGCAAAGACACCTATGCCGTTGCATATGACTACAAAGACAACTGCAATGTCGCCCCGGATGTCTGCCTGGGCGTCCCGTACTTCAACTGGGGTCCCGCCTACCTCGAGACGATCAAGACCGCGGTCGATGGTAGCTTTGCAGAAGGGTTCCAGTGGAATGCACCGGATTGGAAAGACATCAACAATCCGGATAGCAGTGCCGTTGGATTTGTAAAAGGTAAAGGTTTAAGCGCTGATGCTTCCACTCAGCTTGACGGTTTCATTGCTGAACTGGCTGGTGGCCTGAACCTGTGGACAGGTCCCATCAATCTGCAGGATGGTACCACCTATCTGGCTGAAGGGGCAGCAGCCACCGATCAACAGATCTGGTACCTGCCGCAATTGCTCGAAGGCATGGAAGGCCAGAGCGTTCCTCAGTAACCCATCCAATGGACGGGGGAAGGTATCATGCCTTCCCCCGTTTTTATAGTCCCTCCACTCATGCCTTTCGAGTGGTCCCGAGCAAAGGATAGCTGATGAAGGTAGAATTTCGCAACGTCCACAAGCATTTCGGAAAAGTCCACGCCAACGACAATATCACACTTGATATTCCCTCCGGCACCATTCAAGGCATACTTGGCGAAAACGGTGCAGGCAAAAGCACGTTGATGAAAATCCTTTCTGGATTTATCCAGGCCGATGAGGGGGAAATCCTTCTGGATCATAAACCTGTCGTCATCAGGTCGCCAGCGGATGCGATCCGTTATGGTGTGGGGATGTTGCACCAGGACTCGCTGGATTTTCCACCCATGCGCCTTGTGGATAATTTTTTGCTCGGGATGCGAGGCAGCCTCTTCCCAAATCGAAAAGAGGCCATGCAGGACTTTAATCTGCTTACCAAAGAGTTTGGGTTTTCCCTGGATCCAGAAAGTTATGTGGACTCTCTGACAGTAGGAGAGCGTCAACAGCTTGAAATCATGCGCCTTTTATTTCTGGGCGCGCGGGTTTTTATTCTCGATGAACCGACTACCGGCATCAGCGCCGCGCAGAAAGTAAAACTCTTCGATACATTGAAAAAGTTCCCCGAGCAGGCCATCACGGTGATCTTTGTTTCGCATAAGCTTGAGGATGTGGAGAAACTTTGCGATCAGGTGGCCGTGCTGCGGCAGGGTAAGCTTATCGGTGAAATGCAGAAACCCCTGGATACGAAGGAATTGGTGGGAATGATGTTTGGCAAGGAAGTGTCGCTTGGCGAGCGGCAATGTTTCGCACGGGAAGGAATGACCCTCGAATTGCGTGATGTCGCTGTGGAAGATGCACGCCTGCATCTCTCGGGAATAAATCTCGACTTGCGCCCCGGCGAAGTGATCGGCCTGGCAGGAATGGAAGGCAGCGGGCAGGGACCGTTCATCCGGGCCTGTTCCGGTTTGCTGCGCCCGGTGGATGGACGAGTGGTTGTATCCGGTCACGATCTCACAGGCAAGTCCTATCATGTGTTCAAGCGAAATGGCGTATCGTTCATGCCCGCTTCACGCATGGAGGAAGGTCTGGTCCCTGGCTTATCCTTAACAGAGCACTTTCTGCTCGCCGAAGAAAGGCAGGGGGTGTTCATAAACCGTGAAAAGGGAGTCAAACTTGCGGAGGGACAGATCAAGACCTTCAACATTCGCGGTACACCGGCGAGCACAGTGGAATCGCTTTCTGGTGGCAATCAACAGAGGGCCTTGCTGGCTCTCCTGCGGACTCCACTCTCGTTAATCCTGTTGGAGCATCCGACGCGAGGCCTTGATATTGAATCCTCCATTTACATCTGGAGCAAACTCAAGGAACGCTGCCAGCAGGGTGCATCCATCCTGTTCATTTCCTCTGACCTGGAGGAGATCCTGCAATATGGCGATCGTGTGATGGTCTTCTTCAGCGGAAAAGTAACACCGCCGCTAGATATTGCCTCCCTGACCACAGAAAAACTTGGGGAGCTGATCGGCGGCATGGGTTGGGATGATTTGAAGTCGAGGAAGAGCCTATGAAAAAGACTCTCTGGATTAACATTGGATTTCAAGTCGGCGCGCTCTTCCTGGCGTTGTTGATTACCACTTTGATCCTGGTGGCCGCGGGGGCGCCGCCGTTCAAAGCCTATGGAAGTATCTTGAGCGGAGCCTTCGGATCATCGAAAAATCTGATCGCTGTCCTCATCACCTGGTCACCGCTATTGCTGACCACTGCCGGTGTGTTAATCACCTTTGCTGCAGGACTATGGAACATCGGCGTGGAAGGACAGATGACGCTCGGCGCGATCTTTGCCACAGGGATGCTGCGCATACTTCAAGATACCAGCCTGCCTCCTGCATTGATCATTATTTTGGGAATCCTTGCCGGAATGATAGGGGGTGCATTATGGGCATCCCTGGCCGGAGCGTTGAAGACATTTGGCGGAGTCAATGAGATCTTTGGTGGTCTGGGCCTCAACTTCGTATCCACAGCTTTGACCATCTATCTGGTCTTTGGTCCATGGAAGCGCCCGGGCGTAGGTTCTATGTCTGGCACGCAGCCGTTTGACGAGAAACTCTGGCTTCCAACCTTGCCGGGGACCGGGTTGAGCCCCTGGGGATTGGGATTATCCATCCTGGTTGTAGCCCTGGTCTACATGCTGTTACGCGGAACTTATTTCGGTTTGAAGTTAAAAGCGGTCGGTAAAAATATGAAGTCTGCTTTCCTGCTGGGTGTGCCGACCTGGCAATATAGTATGGTCGCTTTCGTGTTGTGTGGCGCCTTCGCCGGACTGGCGGGGGCGATCCAGGTTACGGCTGTTTATCACCGTTTGCTGCCAAACATCTCGAATGGATATGGCTTCCTGGGTCTGCTGGTGGCTATGTTGATTAGTTATCAGGCCATCTGGGTGATCCCGATTGCATTCTTCTTTGCGGCGCTGAACGTTGGTAGCGTGCAGCTGCAAATCCTCTACAAAATGGATTCATCGTTCGCAGGCGTTTTGCAGGACTTGCTGGTTCTGCTGGTGCTACTCGGTCAGGGCGTGCGCGAGCGCTTCCTAAAGAAGGTCTAGGAGCCATCATGGACAATACCATATTGATCGGTCTGGCAGGAGTCCTGGCGGTTGCCGCCCCGGTTTTATTCGCTGTGATCGGTGAGACGATCACGGAACGGGCAGGCATCATCAACCTTTCCTTGAACGGATCCATCCTTCTCTCGGCCATGGGCGGATTTACGGCTGCCTATTTGACTGGCAGCCTGCTGTTGGGCTTTCTGGCAGGAATGTTGATCGGCGCTCTGGTGGCTTTTATCGTTGCGTTTGGCAGTATCACTCTCCACCAATCGCAAGTGGCTGTCGGATTTGTGCTGGCGCTGGCCGCACGTGACCTTGCTTATTTTCTCGGCGTCCCCTACATGAATACGCCTGGCCCCACAATGCCCAACTGGTCGATTCCCTTGCTGAAGGACATTCCCCTGCTTGGACCGTTATTCTTCCGCCTGGACCTGATCACTTACTTAAGTTATGTTGTGATCATCCTGGCCTGGTTATGGATATTCCGTACACGCCCGGGCCTGATGTTACAGGGGATTGGCGAACGTCCCGCGGCGGCTTTTGTGCGCGGGGCCAATGTCAACCGCCTGCGGTATGTTTACACCATGCTTGGCGGAGCCATTGCGGGGCTGGCCGGACCGGCCTACACATTAAATGTCAAACCTGGCTGGATGGGGACACAGACGGGTCTCGATGGAATTGGCTGGATCGCGCTTTCGATCACTATCTTTGGCGGCTGGAGTCCCCTGCGGGCAGCTTTCGGTGCATACCTGTTTGCGCTCTTGCAGTGGCTGGGGTTGGTGCTCCAACCTCGTCTGCCCGGTATTCCCTCACAGGTTCTGCAAGTTGCGCCATTCCCACTGATGATCCTTACTTTGCTGCTGGTCAATATTGGCAATGCCGAATGGGTTGAGCGGACTCTTGCCTCCCTCCCCGAACCGACCCGGCGGTTTTTGGCTAAAGCATTACGCGCGATGCGGGCTTCGCCGCCAGCCGCCCTCGGCGTGCCATTCGAGTCAGAATAAGTCATATTGTCATGGTGCCATATGACACTTGTGTTGACTTGTGATACAGTGTACAAATTAATCGTCAGACGATTGTCATCCAACAAGTCGACTATACATGCGAATCATCCAGTCGAAATCGGTTGTGGATCAAGTTGACGAGATTCTCCTCGAACGTATTCGAGAGGGAACCTATCCCGCTGGGAGTCGCATGCCTTCTGAAAGTGAATTGTCTGACGAACTGGGGGTAAGCCGTGCAACGGTGCGGACTGTTTTGGCCAAACTGGCAACCAATGGACTGATTATTCGCAAACAAGGCAACGGTACCTATATCAACGCCCGGGTGAGGGAGGTTAGTGCTCATTCCGGTAATTTATGGGATCTGGTGGAACTGATCGAAAGCAACGGTTATAAGCCATCCATTCAGCCCCTTTCGATTGAGCGAAAGCGTGCTACAGAAAAGGAAGCCGCGGTTCTGGCTGTGGAACCGGGCGATGAATTACTTTCCATGTGCCGTCTGTTTCTCGCCAATGGAAGGCCGGCCATCCTGGCGAATAACGTAACTCCACTTTCCCTGCTGCGCGAACCCATTGAGAGCATTGATGGCTCATTACACATCCGTGACATTCTGCAGCAATATTGCCATCAGAGAATTGGATTTGCCATTACCGATATTCGTTCGGGCGTGATCTCTGCAGATACGCTTCGTCTGTTGGGAGGCGAGTCAGGTAGGACCATCCTGGAATTGCAGGTAGCGTTCTATACCAGGGACAACCTGCCACTTGCCCTGGGCGTGAACTATTTTGATGACTCGTTTCTGCGCTTAAGCCTGGTGCAGGCTTGGAATTGACAATCTTGCCTCTGTCTCATTTCCCGGACCCTGAATTTGGTGCTGCGGAGGAGAATTTTCAATGCGATCAAGGTTAGACTCATTGTTTGACGCCCTGTTGCCAGTCATTGCCACGCTGGCAGCGCTGATTGTGGGCGCGGTTATGCTGCTTTTTCTCAAGGTTAATCCCATAGATGCGTATAAGGCTCTCTGGATTGGCGCGTTTGGCAGCTCGAATGCCTTTGCGGAAACCTTGGTCAAGGCCACACCTCTGCTCCTGGTCGCCCTGGGCATCTGCATCTCTTTTCGCGGAGATGTGATCAACATCGGTGGCGAGGGTCAGATGATCATCGGCGCGCTCATGGCCACCTGGATCGGCCTTACCTTCACGGATTCCCCCGGCTGGCTGGTCATCACCTCTGCGCTCCTGGCTGGATTTGTTGGGGGCGCGATCTGGGGCGGGATACCCGGTCTGCTGAAGGCTTATTTCAATGTGAATGAGATCCTGAGTACCGTGATGATGAATGCGATCGCGGTGCAGTTGATGAATTTCCTGCTGCGCGGTCCGATGATCGATCCTCTGCAGGCACAGAATGCTTCCAAGATCCCGCAAACTGCCCGTCTGCTGGATGCGTTTCACCTGCCCCGTCTGGTGCCTACCCGTTTACACCTCGGTGCATTGATCGCCGTAGTGCTGGCGGTGCTGGTCTATATATTGCTGTGGCGCACCACACTTGGTTATCGTATCCGCGCAGTGGGACAAAACCCTCATGCTTCGCGCTACGCCGGCATCAAGGTGCCGCGCTACGTTGTGCTGGCCCTGTTATTAAGTGGTGCCTTCGCGGGGCTGGCTGGGGCAGTACAGGTTTATGGTGTCAACTACCGCGTGATCACGGATGGCTCCGCTTCGGGCTTTACCGGCAGTGCAGGCTTTAATGGGATCGTCGCAGCGCTGTTCGGACAGCTGCATCCGATCTGGTCCATCCCTGCTTCCATTTTGTTTGGAGCGCTGCTCGTGGGTGCGAACAGCATGCAGCGCGCGGTTCAGATCCCTTCAGCGCTGGTTACTGCCCTGAATGGGCTTGTGGTGGTTTTCGTCGTCAGTAGTGAGATCTGGCGCCGCAACCGGCAGAAACATAGGCTGGCCGCTGCGAAAGAAGATGAAGCTCCATCGAAGCCGATTCCGCCCAAGGTCCGGACTGAGGAGGCGAAGCAATGATCTCCGAACTTTTCTCCGTCACAGTCCTGATCGGAATCCTGGCATCTGGCATCCGCCTTGCGACTCCTTATCTGTATGCTGCCATTGGTGAGACGTTTGGCCAGAAGAGCGGCGTGCTTAACCTGGGCGTGGAAGGCCAGATGCTGCTTGGTTGTTTTGCCGCCTTCTATGTGGCGTTCACAACTGGTAGCCTGTGGCTGGGTGTGCTGGCTGCATTGATCGTCGGCGCCTTAATGGGGCTGGCCATGGCATTTGTAACTGTCAACCTGCATGCCCAACAGGGGATCAGCGGCATTGGCTTTTATCTATTTGGCCTGGGCATGAGCGACTTGCTCTTCAAGAAACTGCTCGGGACCGTGGAGACGGTGCAGGGCTTTCCAAAACTTCATTTCCCATTTCTCAGCGATATTCCTGGCATTGGCGAAATATTTTTCAGCCAGAACATCCTGGTTTACGGCGCGTATCTTCTTGTACCGCTGGCGTGGTTCGTTTTGAATAAGACCACGCTTGGATTGAAGATCCGTTCGGTCGGCGAAAACCCTGACGCGGCGGATTCACTCGGCGTGAGCGTGGCGCGTATCCGTTACTTTACGATCATCCTCGGAGGGGCTCTCTCCGGGATCGCCGGCGCATCCCTGTCGATTGCATTACTCAACGTTTTCCAGCAAAACATGACCAGCGGACTTGGCTTCATCGCAGTGGCGCTGGTCTACTTTGGCGCATGGACTCCGCTCGGTGTCCTGGGCGGCGCGTTGTTGTTTAGCATGGTCAATTCACTGCAGCTGTGGATCCAGGTGCTGGGCATCCCCGTTCCATCCGACATTGCCATCATGATGCCGTATGTGCTGACGATCCTGGTTTTGGTTGCATCGGTTTCGCGGGTCCGTGCTCCAGCCGCCCTGACAAAACCCTTTGAGCGAGAAAGTTAATCCATTTGAAGGAGGTGCTTTTGAAAGAAGTCTCAAGAGCATTTCGAAACAGGACTCCTCGTCCCGTAGAAACATCCGCATCCTATTCCTCAAGGAGAAGAAAATGAAAAAGTTCGTCTGGTTCTCGTCCCTCGTTCTTGCCTTCGCACTCCTCTTGAGTGCCTGTGGCACTCCCGCTCCAGTAGCCACGCAACCGCCTGCCGCAACCCAACCTCCGGCCACACAACCTCCGACAACGGAAGCCCCGACTGAAGCTGCGCCGACCGAAGCCGCGGCGGCCCCGTTCCGTGTGGCTGTCGTTATGCCGAGTGCCATTAACGACCTGGCCTTTAGCCAGAGTATGTATGATGCGCTGACCCGCATTCAACAGGAAATGGGGCCTGACAAGTTCGAGTTCGTTTACTCCGAGAATATGTTCGTGGTGGACGATGCCGCCGCGGCGATCCGCGATTATGCTTCACAGGGCTACAACCTCGTGATCGCTCATGGTTCGCAGTACGGCTCCTCTCTGCAGGAAATCGCCCCCGATTTCCCCCAGACCAGCTTCGCCTGGGGTACCACGGTGGATACCTTCGGCCAGCCCAACATCTTCGCCTATGAAGCTGCTTCCCAGGAAGGCGGCTATGTTAACGGCGTCTTGGCCGCAACTCTTAGCAAGAGTGGGATCATGGGTGTAGTCGGGCCGATCGAGACCGGCGATGCAAAGCTGTATGTGGACGGCTTCAAGGCTGGTGCAGTTGCCACCAAGCCTGGTGTCACGGTGAACGTGAACTACATCGGCTCATTCTCTGACGTTGCGCTGGCTTCCGAAGCTGCGACCACCCATATCGCTGCGGGCGCGGACGTAATGACTGGCTCCGCTCAGATGGTTGTGGGCGCGATCGGCAAGGCCAAGGATGCCAATGTTTTGTGGTTCGGCACGCAGTCCAACCAAACCTCCCTGGCCCCCACTATCGTGGTTGCCAACCAGGTCTATCACTGGGAGATTGCTCTCCGCGAAATGATCAGCCTCATTCAGTCCGGCACCCTCGGTGGCAAGACCTTCACTGCCAACCTGGCCAACGGCGGCGAGGTGATCGAGTTCAACCCGGATTACAAGCTCCCTGCGGAGGCCAAGGCTT
Organism: Chloroflexota bacterium; assembly: GCA_029782225.1. Lineage (GTDB taxonomy): Bacteria > Chloroflexota > Anaerolineae > Anaerolineales > Villigracilaceae > JAKOVF01. Next base: position 35,974 of record JAKOVF010000383.1, read on the forward strand.
TGGCTGACAGCACCATCAAGGGAATCATTGACGGCACCATCAAGATCACACTGCCGTAACGGATAAAACCCTCACCCTTCGCCCCTCTCCCACTGGGAGAGGGGATGGGGTGAGGGGAGGATGGCGCAATGACTGGATCGAATAAACTCCCTTCAGGCAAGGAACGCATAGACAGCCTCGAAATGCGCGGCATCACCAAGCGCTTCCCCGGCGTGCTTGCCAGCGATCACATTGACTTTGACGTGAAGTCTGGCGAAGTCCATGCCTTGCTGGGCGAGAACGGCGCGGGCAAAAGCACGTTGATGAAGATCCTCTATGGCTTGTATCACCAGGATGAAGGCGAAATCCTACTGAATGGCAAGCCAGTCACCATTTCCTCGCCGACCGACTCGATTAACCTGGGCATTGGCATGATTCATCAGCACTTTATGCTGGTGCAGACGATGACCGTCGCTGAAAACGTCGCTTTGGGGTTGCCATCTTCCCGCGGCGCTCTCACCGATCTCGACCGCGTTTCGAAACGCATTGTCGAACTGGCGGAGATCTACAGCCTGAAGATCGATCCGTCCGCTTACATCTGGCAGCTTTCTGTTGGACAGCAGCAACGCGTAGAAATCATCAAAGCTCTTTATCGGGGCGCGGCACTACTCATTCTCGATGAGCCGACCGCAGTCCTTACACCGCAGGAAGTGGATGAATTATTTGCCATCATGCGCCAGATGGTCAAAGATGGTCATGCGCTCATCTTTATCTCGCATAAATTGCATGAGGTTGTGGAGATCAGTCATCGTGTCACGGTTCTCCGCGATGGCCGCAAGATTGGCACACGCCCCACCTCTGAAACAACAAAGCAGGACCTTGCCAATTGGATGGTTGGGCGCGAAGTCGGCTTCATTCCGGACCGCGGCATGGTGAAACGCGGCGAAGTCCGCCTCCAGCTCGATCAAGTCTCCTGTGGAAGCGACCGGGGCACGCCGGGCCTGCGCAATGTGGGCCTCGAAGTGTCCTCTGGCGAAATCCTCGGCATTGCCGGTGTTTCAGGGAATGGTCAGCGTGAGCTGGCGGAAACGGTCACAGGTCTGCGCAAGGTCACGGGTGGCCGTGTCATGCTGGAGGGGAACGACGTCACGGGCCTGGCTCCCGGCGAACTGACCGACCGCATGCTCTCCTATATCCCGGAAGAACGGATGCGCGATGGAATGATCAAGGATTTCACGGTTGCGGAAAACTTGATCCTGCGTGAACATCATAAGCAGCCCTATTCGGCCTCCGGTTTCCTGAATTTGCACGACATTTCCACTCATGCCGATCAATTGATCGAAAGATTCCACGTCAAGACTCCTTCGCGTGACACACTGGCCAAGAACCTGTCTGGCGGCAATATTCAAAAGGTGGTGCTGGCACGGGAGATCTCTCGCAGCCCGCGCGTGATCATTGCCGCGCAGCCAACCCGCGGTCTCGATATCGGCGCGACAGAATATGTGCGCGAGCAACTGCTCGAGCAGCGACGTCTGGGCGCAGCGATCATGCTGATCTCCGAAGACCTCGATGAAATCCTGGCTCTCTCTGATCGCATCGCTGTGATCTATGAAGGCCAGATCATGGACATCGTCTCGCGTGAAGACGCTACCGCTCAAAAACTCGGCCTGCTAATGGCGGGCGTCCATCTGGAAGAACAAACCCTGCAAAGCTCGAAGGCCTAATGTCATCTTGAAAGTGTTATTAAAAATACTACCAGAATTGTCTGATTAAGCATTACAATGAAATCCCATCGGTTTGGTGGTCGCGGGATCTGAATCAGATCCGCGGCGTTGGGCAATCGCCCATCGAAAAGTGCCGCCGTCTTGTAAGAAAGAGGACACCACCAATGAACCTTTGGCAAGAATATCTTCGCCCCACCAATCTCTCCCAAGCCCTAAAAGCCTTTGCTGAAGCAGCGGGTCCGGTGCTACCCGTCGCGGGCGGTACGGATCTGCTGCTCGATTTAAAGCAGGGTCGCCATGCACCCGTTCACACCCTCGTGGATGTGACTTCCATTGCAGAGATGACTGTGCTCGAATTACGAGGGCACGAGCTCTTCGTTGGCGCAGCCGTCCCGGTCAACCGCATCGTTCTGGACCCTCTGGCTGGCGCGCACGCCCAGGCCTTGATCGAAGCTTGCAATTTGATCGCGGGACCGCAAGTCCGCAATGTGGCGACGCTCGGAGGCAATGTCGCGCATGCCCTCCCCGCCGCAGATGGGACGATTGCCCTCACTGCCCTCGACGCGCAGGTGGAAGTGGCGGGTCTGGCAGGCACGCGCCGTGTGCCTTTTACCTCGCTTTTTCTCGGCCCCGGCAAATCCGCGATCAACAAAAGCACAGAACTCATTGTTGGCTTTTATCTTCCCCAAATCGAAAAAGGACAGGCCTCCTGCTTCAAACGCATCATGCGCCCGCAGGGGGTAGCCTTGCCCATTATCAATGTTGCGATCTGGCTGGCTCGCGCAAGCGAGACGATCCAGGATATCCGCATTGCTGTTGGCCCCGGCGGTCCCACTCCCTGGCGCGCCACAGAGACAGAAAAGATATTTAGTGGCAGACCGATGAATGACGAAACTTTGGATGCAGCGCTGGAAGCACTGCTTGCCCAGGTTGGCTTCCGTTCGAGTGCCCGCCGCGCCAGTGCAGACTATCGCCGGCACATCGTAGGTGGGTTGTTCAAGGAAGTTCTATATACCGCGTGGGGAAGAGCAGCCTAGCGTCGAGGAAAGGGAAGAAAATATGACTGATAAGTCGGATTATTACGTTTATGTTTATATTGACCCAAGAAACTTTGAAGAGTTCTACTATGGAAAAGGTATGGGCGATAGAAAGTATGCGCATCTTGCTGATGAAGGTGATTCGGAAAAGGCTAAAAGAATAAAAGAAATTCGTAAATCAGGGCTTAAACCAATAATCAAAGTTATTGCCAAAGACCTTACTGAACGTGAAGCATTCTTAATTGAAAAGACTCTGATATGGAAACTTGGGCGCACGTTGACTAATGTGTCTTCTGGACACTTTGCAGAGAAATTTCGTCCTCATAATACAATGCATACCAATCTATATGGCTTTGATTACCAAAATGGAATTTATTTTTTCAATGTTGGTGAAGGTCCCCATAGGACTTGGGTAGATTGCAGGAAGTATGGTTTTCTATCAGCTGGTCAGGGAAAAATATGGGGTGAACAAACCCAGGCATTGCGTGAGGGGGATGTTGTTGTTGCGTACTTGAGCAAAAAAGGATATGTGGGGGTGGGCGTTGTAATCGAAGAGGCGGTGATGGCGAAATATTTTAGAGTAAGTGGGAAAAGATTGGAACAATTAAATTTGGTTTGCAAACGAATGATGGAAAACGCGAGCGATCCTGAAAAAGCTGAATATCCTGTTCGAGTTGAATGGAAAGCAAGTTGCGACGCGAGTGAAGCGAAATGGGCTAGAAACAGAAAACTATTTAGTGCTCGAATGGCAAGGGCATCCCTGCAAAATCAAAAGCAAACTATGGATTTTGTTTCGTTGGCTTTCAATATTGATTTGGAAAGTCTTCTGAAGAAAGAACAAGTTATAGGTGAATAATCATGACAAATCAAATCACCCTTACAGTTAACGGTATCCAACACACTCTTGACCCTATCCCCAGCGAAACGCTCTCCACGCTGCTCCGTGAGAGACTCCGCCTGACAGGGACCAAAATTGGATGCGAAGAAGCCGAGTGCGGCGCGTGTACGGTGCTGATCGACGGCGAGCCGACTATGTCCTGCGTCTATCCTGCCGAGCGCGCCGAGGGCAAGACCATTGTCACCATCGAAGGACTTGCCCAGCGCGTACACGCAGAGATGAAACTGCATCCGTTGCAGGAAGCCTTCGTGGAACACGGCGCGGTCCAATGCGGATTCTGCATCCCCGGCCAGATTCTCACCGCGTACGCATTGCTCAAGCGCAATCCGGACCCAAACAGCGCGGACATTCGTTTCGCGCTCAAGGACACACTTTGCCGCTGCGCAGGATATCCTTCAATTGAGAATGCCATTCTTTCCGCGGCACAGGCGTTGCGGACCGGTGAGCCTGTCCAAAAGCCGACACATATCCCCAACTCGATTCACGAGCATAAAACAGTTGGTCACAGTCATTTGCGCCCCGAAGCGGTTGAAAAAGTCACAGGCGAAGCCATCTATACGGATGATCTAAAGTTCGATGGCATGTTGTACGCCAAGGTCAAGCGCGCCATGATTCCTCATGGCTTCCTGAAGAAACTGAATATATCCAGAGCAAAAGCATTGCCCGGCGTCGTTGCAGTTCTAACTGCCGAAGATGTGCCGGGTGAAAAGAATCATGGACTGGTCATCTACGATTGGCCGGTGATGATCGGACTTGGTGAACGCGTCCGTTATGTCGGCGACGCGCTGGCTATCGTGGCCGCGGAAACTCAGGATATCGCCGAGCAGGCCATCGGTCTGATCGAAGCGGAGTTCGACCTCCAGCCTGTCATCACGAATCCTGTGCAGGCGCGGCAGGACGGGGTCCCGCAAATCCATGAAAAGGGGAATCTGCTCAAGCACATCAAAGTACGCAAAGGTGACATGGACGCGGGCTTTGCCGAAGCAGAGGTCATTCTCGAACACACCTTCCACACGCCAACTACGGACCACGCTTTTCTGGAGCCTGAATGCAGCATTGGCGTGCCACTGCCCGACGGCCGCATGGAAATTTATGTCGGCTCGCAAATCCCATATCAGGATCGCGAACAGGTTGCACGCGTGATGGGCTGGCCCCAGGAACGCGTGCGTATCGTCGGTCAGCTCATGGGCGGTGGCTTTGGCGGCAAGGAAGATGTGATGGGACAGATCCATGTTGCCATGCTTGCGAATGTCACACAGCGCCCCGTAAAATTATTATTTGATCGTCACGAGAGCCTGCTTGTACATCCCAAGCGGCATGCCACGCAAATCCGCGTCAAGCTGGGTGCGAAGAAGAATGGCTGTCTGGTCGCAATGGAAACTGAACTCTATGGTGACACAGGCGCGTATGCCTCGCTTGGCGAAAAGGTGATGACGCGTGCCACAACGCACTCTGCCGGCCCTTACGATATCCCGAATGTGCGCGCTGATTGTTATGCCATGTACACCAACAATCCTCCCGCCGGTGCGTTCCGTGGATTCGGAGTGACGCAGTCCGCGTTTGCGGTTGAATCCATGATGGATATGCTCGCCGATGCTGTCGGGATTGACCGCGTGGAAGTGCGCCGTATGAACGCATTGCATGTGGGCAGCATCACGAATACTGGGCAGCTCTTAAAAGAGTCTGTTGGATTGACGGAATGCATTGATAAAGTGTCAAGTGCGATGTGTCAGGTGTCAGGTTTGAGCCGCGATGAGTTGTTCAAAGCGCGCCTGACACCTGAAACCCCGCATCTGGTACGCAGTTGGGGTTTTGCCTCCGCGTACAAAAACACGGGTCTCGGCGGTGGCGCGCCTGATATCTCCGGCGCAGATGTGGAACTCTACGAAGACGGGACCTTCCAGGTCCGCAGCTCTGCCGCAGAGTTGGGGCAGGGACTTGTCACAGTCATGCGATTGGTTGTTTCAGAAGAAATGTCCGTTTCGCCGGAGCAGGTGAGTGTGCTGGTGATGGATACCGACTTAACTCCCAACGGCGGCCCGACAACTGCCTCGCGTCAGACTTTCGTAACTGGCAATGCTTCCCGCTACGCCGCCAAGACCCTGCGGGACCAGATCACCGCGACGATGGCCGAGAAGTACGATGTGCGCCCTGAACAGATTCGGTTCGAGAATGGAATTGTTCACGTCAATGGGCATTCGATGAGCTACGCGGAAGTTTACAAGGAAATGACCGCTTCAGGCCAGCAGCCCCGCGTCCGCTATGAATATGAAGCGCCGAAGACGCAGCCTCTCGGTACAGGCGGCGACATGCACTTTGCTTTCTCCTTTGGTGTACAAGCCACTGAAGTGGAAGTTAACAAAGTGACGGGCGAAGTGCGTGTGCTGAAAATCATCTCTGCTAACGATGTGGGCATGGCGGTCAATCCGCTGGGCTTGCAGGGACAAGTCGAAGGCGGCGTGATGATGGGACTCGGCAACTGCCTCACCGAAGAGTTCATTATGGACAATGGCAACGTCGTGACCGACCATCTGGCCCGTTACCGCGTCCCTGGCATTATGCTCACGCCGGAGATCACCTCCATCATCGTGGAGCATCCAACGGCGGAGGGTCCCTATGGCGCAAAAGGAGTGGGAGAGATTTCCAGCATCCCAACCACACCTGCGATTACCAACGCCATTTACAACGCGGTGGGCGTGAGGATCGATAAACTGCCTGTCGACCAGGAGATGATCGCGAGAGAAATCTGGGAGAGAGAAGAGAAATAAACAATCAGGAACAAAAGGACTCTCAATTTTCAAAACTGAGAGTCCTTTTTCCAACATCCACATTGCTGCTATCGGGTAAAATCACACTACAAAAGGACCATATGTCTACTTTCATCGGCTATCGCTGCTCACTTTGTGTGACCCAATACCTGCCTGGCCAGGTCACTTACACGTGCCCTAAGGACGGGGGCAACCTTGACGTCGAACTTGATTATGACGCCATCCGCAAGAAATACCAGCCGGAAGACATCACCAGCCGCCGGGACTTCTCCCTCTGGCGTTACGAGCCGCTCTTGCCGGTCGGTGTTCCGAAAGGCGAAGCGACCCCTCTGCACCTCGCAGGCTGGACTCCTGTGTTTGGGCTGCCTCGTCTGGCTGAAAAGCTGGGCCTAAAACATCTCTGGCTGAAAGATGAGTCCCGAAATCCCAGTGCTTCGTTCAAGGATCGCGCGTCTGCTATCCTGGTGGCACGTGCACAGGAGATCAACGCCGAGGTCGTGGTGACCGCATCCACTGGTAACGCGGGAGCCGCGCTCGCTTGTATGTCTGCTGCCATCGGGCAGAAAGCGATCATCTTTGCACCCAAGTCCGCGCCGCCGGCGAAAGTAGCACAACTGTTGATCTTCGGTGCAAAAGTCATCCTGGTGGATGGGACGTATGATGATGCCTTCGACCTCACCGTCAAGGCCGCAGATGAGTTCGGCTGGTACTGCCGCAACACAGGCTACAATCCCTTCACTGCGGAGGGCAAGAAGACCGCTGCCTTCGAAATCTGGGAATGGTGGACAGCCGCTCAAAAACAGGAGGCGCCGGTCAGCACGCAGACCCCATTGACTGTTTTCGTTTCCGTGGGAGATGGCAATATCATTTCCGGTATTCACAAGGGGTTCAAAGACCTGTTAGCGCTTGGCTGGATTCCTGTCATGCCGCGCATTATCGGCGTTCAGGCCGAAGGTTCGGCTGCGATTGCCAACGCCTTCCAAGCAAACACGGAAGAAATCACACCTGTCAGTGCCAGGACGCTGGCTGATAGCATTTCCGTGGACCTGCCGCGGGACGGCGTGCGCGCAGTCCGTGCTGCGAAGGAAACAAATGGCACATATATCAAAGTGTCGGATGATGAAATCCTGAAGGCAATTGCTGAGCTTGGCAGGATGGGCATTTTTGCGGAGCCTGCCGGGGCTGCATCCTACGCCGGTTTGGTCAAGGCAGCCGCTGCCGGGGTTGTCCGGAGCGATGATCCCATCCTGGTGCTGAATACCGGCAGCGGCCTGAAAGATGTCAAAGCCGCGATGCAGGCGGTGGTTGAAGCGCCTGTGATCAAGCCGACTCTAAGTGCCCTTAAGAAAGTTTTGTGAAAGCTGTGTGGGATCGTCCGTTTCGCTATCTTGTGTTGATTCTTGTCATCATCACTGTGGTGGCGGTCTTGTGGTATATCCGCGAGATATTTCAACCGCTGATCACCGCTGGACTCATCGCCTACCTTGTGAGTCCAGTCGTGGAATTTTTGGTCACCCGCTTTCATATCAGGCGCAAGGTGTCTGCGAATCTGGTGTACTTTGTCACACTGGCCGTTCTGATTGCCATACCTTTTACTGTGCTGCCCGCCATGTACGATGAACTTCAGGGTATTATGACGGATTTCAATCAAGCCCTGGGCAATCTTCAGGCAGCCCTGAATGCGCCGATCAGAATTGCCAATCTAACCGTGTATCTGGGCGGTTTTATCCCGGCCCTGAGGTCGAACTTCAATGCCTCCCTCGTGCCAAAGCCGGAAGATGCGCTGCGAGTGCTCGAATTCACGTCGCGCAATTTTCTGTGGCTGCTGGTTGTGCTGGTGACAGCTTATTATCTGATGACAGATTGGCCTCGCCTGCGGAACTGGCTTATCTGCCTTGCACCGGAGACAGAGCGATCTGACCTGCATCGTCTCTACCACGAAATTCGTAAGGTCTGGTCGGGTTATCTGGGTGGGCAGATCCGTTTGATCTTTATTCTCTCCATCTTATATTCCGTGGCCTGGGCAATCATTGGACTGCCGGGGGCAGCCGTTATTGGATTGCTGGCCGGACTATTGAATTTCCTCCCCGAGATTGGCCCGGCTGCCGCGGCCGTTGTCGCCACTATTGTGGCACTGGTGGAGGGCTCCTACTTCCTGCCAATTTCAAACTTCTGGTTCGCGGTGGTCACACTGAGCGTCTATCTCCTGCTGAATACATTCAAAACGGTCTGGCTTCAGCCGCGTATCCTCGGACATAGCGTCCTTTTGCATGAAGGCATTGTTTTCGTGGCCATTGTGACGGCCATTATTCTGCAGGGTGTTCTGGGCGTGCTGGTCGTTGTCCCACTGCTTGCGACGATTGTGATCGTTGGGCGCTATCTCCGGGCCAGACTGCTTGGCCTGCCGCCTTTTGAGGAGGAGTCCGCGCCTGCTCCGGACCTTCAGGCTGCCTCCGCCACAGTGTCCCCACCCGTGAATGAGACAGTCCCGCCCGCTGTGTCACCATCCGTCGATTCAAAGTCCCATATATGAAGATCACTTATTCGATTGTTGCTCCCATCTACAACGAAATAGAAAACCTTCCTGAGCTCTATCACCGCGTCAAGGAAGTGATGGACTCCAGCGGTGAAACCTGGGAACTCATCCTTGTTGACGATGGTTCCACCGATGGCTCCACGGATAAGATCCGTGAGCTCGCCAAAAAGGACAAATGTGTACGCCCGGTCATTTTCGCGCGTAACTTTGGTCATCAGGTCGCCATCACTGCCGGCTGGGACTATGCCCGCGGAGACGCTATCGTTATCATCGACGCTGATTTGCAGGACCCGCCTGAGGTCATCCTGGAGCTGGCGAAGAAATGGCGTGAAGGTTATGAAGTTGTTTATGCCGTGCGTGCCGAGCGCGAAGGCGAGACCTGGTTCAAGACGTTCACCGCCTCCATGTTCTATCGACTCATCCAGAAGATCACAGATGTGAAGATTCCAGTGGATACGGGTGATTTCCGCCTCATGGATCGCAAAGTTGTGGATGTGCTCAAGCAAATGCGCGAGCGTCACCGCTTCCCGCGCGGCATGTCTGCCTGGGTAGGGTTCCGGCAGATCGGTGTGGAATACAAGCGGGCAGCACGCATGGCCGGCGCGACCAAGTATCCGTTCCGCAAGATGCTTAAACTCGCGTTGAATGCGATCACAAGTTTTTCCTATTTTCCTCTGCAGGTGGCGACCTTTTTTGGCTTTGTCTCGGCTGGCATTGCCATCATTGCCATTCCTGTCGTTGTTTACATGCGCGCCAGCGGATCACAGGCATTTTTTGGTCAGGCGACCACCCTGATCGCAGTCCTTTTCCTGGGTGGCGTACAGCTGATCTCGCTTGGCATTCTCGGCGAATACATTGGCCGTTTGTACGATGAGGCGAAGGGCCGTCCGCTTTATATTGTCAGAGATGCACCAGAAGATTAGTTAACGATCATCAATAGACATTAAGCAATGGGCAGTCAGCATTTCAAAGCTGGCTGTTTTTCTTTATCTGATTTCAAATTGCTGATAACTGCTCACTGTCTATTGATTTCCCTGTATACTTATCGGCATTCTTCAAAACGGAGCCTCACACATGCCCATCAATTTTGACACTGTCCCAAATCGCCGTATTCCCGGTGATGTCAAATGGACTTCTTATCCAAAGGACGTACTTCCTATGTGGGTGGCGGATATGGACTTTCCTGCGCCCAAGCCGATCCTGGATGCCCTGCGCAAGGCGGTCTCGCAGGGTGTATTGGGCTATCAAATGCCTTCCAAGGAGTTATATGGGACCGTCGCCGCCCGCATGGACAGGCTCTATAAGTGGAAAATCAAGCCGGAAATGGTCACGGCTGTGACCGGCATCGTGAGCGGATTCAACATCGCCGCGCGCGCATTTTGCACTCCGAGGAAAGGCATCCTGGTTCAGACGCCGGTTTACAACGAATTTCTCGCCGTGAAGAATAATGTTGGGATTCCGCAGATTGATATCCCATTACTAAAATCCGTGGAGGGCAACATACTGCGTTATGAGATTGACTGGGACCTATTCGAAAAGCGGGCGAAGAAAGCAAGCATATTCCTGCTCTGCAATCCTCATAATCCACTGGGTATTATCTTCTCCCGCAAGGAATTGACCCGCCTGGCGGAAATCTGCATCCGCAATGATGTTTTGATCGTCTCGGATGAGATCCATTCGGAATTACTGCTCGATGACACCAAATTCACTCCAATGGCGAAGCTCTCGTCGGAGATCGCCAAACACACGATTACCTTGATTTCACCTTCAAAGACGTTCAACGTGCCCGGCCTGTTTTGCGGTTTTGCGATTATTCCGGACCCGGACCTGCGTGAGAAATATGTGAAAACGGTCGCGCGCCTGCGGATTCATGTCGCGAGCCTCGGACTCGTCGCCGCGCGGGCCGCATTCTCAGGTCAATGCGATGGTTGGCTTAAGGACTTGCGCGGTTACCTGACAGAGAATCGCAACTTCCTTTTGAGCTATGTAACGGAATACATGCCGGAGGTCCGCACAACGATCCCGCAGGCGACCTATCTTGGCTGGCTCGATTTCACTTCAACCGCCATTCAAGGCTCAGCTTTTGAATTCTTCAGGGAAAAAGCGAAAGTTGCCTTGAGTGAAGGGAGAATATTTGGTCAGGAAGGGGAGGGTCACGTCCGCATTAATTTTGGTACCACACGTAAGATTCTGGAGCAGGGACTCGACCGGATGCGAACAGCACTCAACAAAATATAGGAGCATGGTTGAAATTTGGTTTTTCATCGGTTTTTGTTTTCTTTGCAGACCTTGAACTCCAGACACCTGGAATTACAAAATGACCCTCCATTACGTTGCACTCGGTGATTCCTACACAATCGGTGAAAGTGTTCCTGAAAGTGATCGCTGGCCGAATCAACTTGCGGCCGCGCTTAAAGCACAGGGCCATCCAGTGGAGGTCACGATCATCGCCCGTACAGGTTGGACTACGGCCGAGCTCTGGCGCGGGATCCAGGCTGCCCAGCCGCAAGGGACTTATGATCTAGTCTCTCTTCTGATCGGTGTCAATAATCAATACCGCGGTTACGACATTGAAGCTTATCGTGACGAATTTCAATTCTTGCTGGGCAAGTCAATTGAATATGCAGGGAGAGGACCGAGTCAGGTCATTGCCCTTTCTATTCCAGATTGGGGAGTGACGCCATTTTCGGCCGGACAGGATCGGGCTCTGATTGCCTCCGAGATCGACGCGTTCAACAGGGTCAACAGAGAAGAATCACAGCGTGGCGGCGTTCATTATGTGAATGTTACGCCTATTTCCCGTCTGGCCGCGGATGACCCCGAACTGGTCGCCTATGACGGCCTGCATCCCTCTGCGAAGATGTATGCAATGTGGGTCGAACTAGTGTTGCCGGTGGTGATGAAAATCATTAAAAGGTGACAGTCACTTCCGAAGTGACTGTCACCTTTCGTGGAATGATAACTTTAGAAATAAAGGAGAAAATATGGCTGAACTGGATTACCAGACCGTCCAGGACTATCTTCTCACGCTCGTCCCGCCGCGCGAGGTCGAATTGCTGGAGATGGAAAGATACGCGGAAGAAAATGATTTTCCCATTATCGGGCCAATTTGTGGATATTATTGTTATCAACCGGCGCGGATGATCGGGGCAAAATCCATATTTGAACTGGGGTCAGGTTATGGCTACTCGACGGCCTGGTTCGCAAAAGCATTGAGGGAAAACGGTGGCGGCACTGTCCACCACACCGTCTGGGACGAGGAACTGTCGAAACGCGCCGCCGGCTACTTGTCCCGGCTGGGAAGCGCAGAGTTGGTAGAGTTCCACATCTCCGAAGCAGTGGATGCCCTTCGCCAAACGCCAGGCCCATTCGATATCATCTTCAACGATATTGATAAACAGGGCTATCCCGCGTCACTACCGGTGATCAAGGACAAACTCAGCAGGGGCGGGATCCTGATCATTGACAACATGCTCTGGCACGGGCGCATCTTCGATAGTAAGGACGCGTCCCCCGCAACCGAGGGCGTGCGCGCATTTACAAGGATGATCACCGCTGACAGCGATTGGGTTGTATCGCTCGCGCCGATGCGGGATGGGATGATCGTCGCTTTTCGCAAGTAAAAAAAGCGGATGGGGGTTACCCATCCGCAACTGATAAATCTGTTATGTGCGAGAGAAGAGAACGTTTATGCCGAAGCTTTTTCGTCGCGGTGGACGTTCGGTTGGAAACGATCACTCTCAACCACGCAAGGGGCTACGCTCTTCTCTCAGGATTTCTTTTCGGGGGATTATCTATGGGACCTCCTTTCTCTAAGTTGAATCCATCATACAACGGAATTTTGTGGAGTACATTAAAAAGTGCTATCAATTCTGTAACCAATTGCTCACAAATCAACTTGCATCAGAATTTATTGGTGTTCTTCGTGTAAGCCAGTAATTGAGTTCTTTATACAATGGAAATAAAGGCAATAAGTCTATACGATAACCTTTGCCTGCATGCGCTTGCATCAAATTGCGCGCTTGTGCGAGAATTGTACGATCCCAGTTCAATGGCAGCGTCAGCAATTCTTCCAGAATTGGGGCAAGCGCAGAATTTGTCAACTTTTTGTAGATGCGAAATTCATATTGCCAGGCATCCAGCTCGCCGTAAACAGATAAAGCTGTCAAAGACCCTTGCTTGAGATGACGAGCTTCGTGTATCAGCAACGTCCATGCGCGGGGATTCGCCAGACTTGATTCATATGAGTGACGCACGGAATTCAAATAGATATTCCCCGCCGGTGTCCAGAATCCGCCGACATTTGCGCGCGCGTGTTTAATTCCAACTTTTGTCCCGCGCGCTCTCAAATAGTTGACAGTCGCGCGTCCCTCTTCACACGAGTTGGCGACTCGTTCCAAGTATTGTGTGAGCCAGTCAGAATATTGCACAGAGCACTATTTTAGAGCTTTTTCCATAACGCCGCGCAGAAAGGTAATCAACGGCTCCAGCCCGGAATCTGCAATGGTGACATCATCCACCTGGGCTGCATAAGTTTTAGAGGCACCTTTAAGTTCGATCTCATAGATGAAACAATCAGCACAGGTACCGCTCAAACCACGCGGCGATGAACTTTGCAAAGATGTGGCCAGAAGGTTCTTCAGTTTCGATGCTTCGTCGGCCGATAATTGCCCTTCAGAAGTAGTGTTATTGCGCTCATCTGTGACGGTGTATTTCCCGTCCGATGAAATCTCGATGGAACGCGAAAGCCCCATGATGCCGCCAGTATGGCTCATCTTGAGCGTCCAGCTCTCTCCCAGGTCTGGCAGACTCTGTGTAGCCAGCGGAGCCAATGGAGCCGATGTTACCGGAAGGAGGGGCCCGCATGCGGATACGAGAACCGTGAAAATCAGCAAACCAACAATAGCTCGTGACATTTGAACTCCTTAGTCTATAGAATAGCAAGAAATTGACGGGAATGCAATGCTAATTGTTCCCTTTTCGACAGATTTTGATAGGCCAATCGGGTAGAATCAGGCTGGAGAACCTATGCGACGCGTTGCGATTCTTGGAATTGGTCAGACGAAAATAGACGAACATTGGGACAAGTCCCTGCGTGAGATCGGGGGGGAGGCTGCTTTTGCAGCCCTGCAGGACGCCGGTCTGGAAAAAGTGGATTCGCTCTTCGTGGGGAATATGCTCTCGCCGCTTGTCAGCGGACAGAATCAACTCGGGACTTTTTTTGCGGATTGGGTGGGACTCTGGCATCAGGAAGCTGTCAAGATCGAAGCCGCCTGTGGCTCCGGTGCGGCTGCGTTTCGCGCGGGGCTGATGGCTGTTGCCTCCGGCGAAATCGACTCAGCGCTGGTAGTGGGCGTTGAGAAAATGACAGATAAGGCTGGCCATGATGTAACCGCGGCGCTGGCCACCGCCGCTGATTCAGATTATGAAGTGGAGCAGGGGGTCTCCTTCGTAGGCATCAACGCACTGGTCATGCGGCGCTACATGCACGAGTACGGCTGGAAGCACGGGGATTTTGCCCCGTTCTCGATCAATGCGCATGCGAACGCGATGCACAATCCAGTTGCGCGGCTTCACCAGAAGATCACACTGGATCAATTCGAAAAATCGAGCATGGTCGCGACACCTATCAACCTGCTCGATGCTTCGCCCATTGGCGATGGCGCGGCTGCGGCTGTGCTTGTGCCGGCGGATAGAGTCGCTTCGATGCCGGGCAGGCCCAAAATAATGGTGGCAGCTTCTGCATCCGCGACAGATACGATTGCTGTCCACTCGCGGAGGGATCCGCTGTTTTTGTCGGCTGCTTATCAATCCTCACGCCGGGCGTACGAGATGGCAGACGTTACACCGGATGACATTGATGTTTTCGAGTTGCACGACGCCTTCTCGATCATGTCCGCGTTGTCATTGGAAGCCTCCGGATTTGCAGAGCGTGGTCAGGGACCGCGACTCGGCCTCGATAACGAGATCAGCCCTAAAGGCCGTGTACCTGTCTGCACGCGTGGCGGGTTAAAGGCGCGCGGTCACCCGGTTGGCGCGACCGGAATGTATCAGATCGTAGAAGTCGTGCAGCAATTACGCGGCGAATGCGGCGCGACGCAAGTGGAGGGGGCAAGAATCGGCATGGCGCAGAATATCGGTGGCTCTGGCGCGACCATTTTGACGCACATTTTAAAATCAGGTTAAATTCTGGAAACCACCCAAACTGCTCTTATACTGGAGTATACAGGAGGTCCCTATGCCTGAGCGACGCAAACTGAATCGACGTGATTTTTCGTATTACATGCGTGTAATGAATGAGCGGACGGGAGAGTTGGTGGGTCATCTATCTGACATCAGCACAGGCGGTTTCAAATTGGAGAGCAGGACACCGGTGACATCAAACCAGCAGTATGTCCTGCGGATGGATCTCACCAACGAGATCTCGCAGAAGGATCACTTTGTTTTTGTGGCGCGCAGCCGCTGGTGTCAGAGGCATCCGATTGATCCAATGTTGTATAACATTGGATTTGAGATCATCGAAATGACCCCTGAAGACCTGGAAATCTTTGTCCGCATCTTCGAGAAATATGGCTCGCCCGTAAAAGTTAAGAACAAGGACAACACCGATTACTGGTGGCGTTAGAAGAGAAGTTTTGGCAAAGGTAAATCCATTCCGGATGAGACACGGAATGGATTTTTTTTAGCCTTACTTTTGTTGTCCGTGCTTAATCTATTGTAAAATAGCCGAAATGAAATATCGAACCGTCCGATCCATTGTCCGCTTCATCATGAACCTCATTGCCCGCGTGGAAGTGCATGGGATGGAGAACCTGCCCAGGGGTAATTTCATCCTTGCCTCAAACCATCTGGGGAGACTCGACACCGCAATCCTGCTCTATGTCCTGGATCGCGAAGACATCATTATGCCAATTGCGGAGAAATACAAGGACCATCCGCTGTATGGAATGTTGGGCCGTTCCATCAATGCCGTGTGGCTCAACCGCTTCGAAGCGGATTATGCGGCCCTGCGCGAAATCCTGAAGCGGATGGAGCAGGGTGGCATGATGGTCATTGCCCCGGAGGGCACACGCTCGAAGACCGAGGCTTTGCAGGAAGGGAAGATGGGTGTGGCTTTTCTTGCGAGCAAGAGCGGTTATCCGGTCGTGCCTGTGGCCCTGACCGGTACCGAGGATCGGGGCGTGGTTGAAAATCTCAAACACCTTCGACGTACAAAAATTACCGCAAATGCGGGAAGGCCCTTTTATGTGGAAATCCCAAACGGGAGGGGGCGCGAACAGGCGATGCGCGAAGCTACAGACGAAATCATGTGTCACCTTGCGGCGCTGCTGCCGGAAAAATACCGCGGAGTATACGCAGATCATCCACGCTTGACGGAAATCCTGAAACAGCAGGTGCAATGATGCGAAACCTTGTCCGTTGGTTCGTGCGTACCTTGATCAACCTGTTCGCGAAAGTGGAAATCAGCGGTTATGAACACATTCCGGGGGGAAGTGACTTTGTGATCGCCACGAATCATCTCGGCATTGTGGACGCACCCCTGGCTTTCTATGCGCTCGACCGCTGGGATATGTACATTGCTGTAGCGGAGAAGTGGGAGAAAAACCCCTTCCTGAAATGGTTGGGGCAGTATTTCAATTTCATCTTCATTGACCGCTTCAATCCTGATATCAAAGCATTACGCAGGATTCTGGACTTGATGAAACAGGGGAATGTCATGGTGATCGCACCTGAAGGGACGCGTTCGCGCGTGGGGTCATTGATCGAGGGCAAACCGGGTGTCAGTTACCTGGCGACGAAACTCAACCGTCCGATCTTGCCGGTTGCCATCTGGGGCACGGAAGATAGAGTGTTCTGGGGGAATGCGAAACGTTTTCGCCGTAACTACGTTCACCTCCGGGCCGGCCCCGCGTTTACGCTTCCACCCTTGCCGCGCGAAAACCGCGATCAAGTCTTGAAACAATATACGGATGAGATCATGTGTCGCATCGCCGTGATGATGCCGGAGAAATATCACGGCGTATATGCAAACCATCCGCGTCTGAGGGAACTGTTAGCAGTTCAGTAAAATTTAGATCCCTTTTGCTATCTTTTCAAATTCACCGTTGAGGTGCAGGTAGTATTTTTCCACATCCAGGTGTAAAGCTTGGATCGCATGCTCGGCATAGGCGAGGTCACTCAAGTGGCGTTCTTTTGTGCCCGTCGGTCCATATGCGCCGCAATCCTCATGATTGATCAGGATTACTTTCTTAATGCCATGCAGTTTATATGACATTTGAATCTGATTTTGAATAGAGGAAAAGTCCCTGACCCCGCCTGCCCAAGAAATTCGATCATAGTTCCGTATTCCGAAGCGTTTCGTAAGCCAGTCATTGATATATTGTTGAAGACGAAAATCCATACAATGCACTACCACTGCTTCACAAGTATGTTCGGACATGTCATTCTCCTTCGATTATATAAAAGTTCCCTCGTCACGCTTCAGGAACATTCCCATCCCCGCCTTTCCGAGCCATTCTTCACCATCCACGAGCAACTTGCCGCGCAGGAAGACTTTCTCCGGGTATCCCACCAATTCCCAGCCTTCATATAGACTGTAGTCTGTGCGATGGTGTGAGTGGGCCACCCCATATTTCACGCGCTTCTCGGGATCCCAAATCACTACGTCTGCGTCTGACCCGGGTAAGAGCGCGCCTTTGCGTGGGTAGAGGCCAAATATCTTCGCAGGGTTGGTACTGGTGTAAGCCACGAATTGATTGGCGGTGATCCTTCCTGCACGCACACCATAGGTCCACATGATTGGTAACCGATCCTGCACGCCAGGCAATCCGTTTGGGATTTTTGTGAAATCGTCCTTGCCTAGTTCCTTGCCCGGAATGACGACCTCTTTTCCTTCGTACACGATCGGTTTCGTGCCATCAAAGAAAAACGGACAATGATCCGTGCCGATGGTTTGCAGGATGTTATTCGTCAATCCTTCCCAGATGCGCACGTTGTCCTTTTCGGTCCGCATCGGCGGCGAGCAAATCCACTTGGCGCCATCGGGACGACGAAGGTGATCGATTGTAAAGAAGAGATACGGGGGGCAGGTCTCACCCATGACTTTGACACCA
>JAKOVF010000391.1 GCA_029782225.1 Chloroflexota bacterium
CACCAGGTGTTTGTTTACTGACTTCTGGAAACTGTACACTGTTCTGGGAATAATGGCTATGAACGAAGATGGCTTCTGCCCGCTATTAGCGGATTACCTGACCATTAGGTTTGGCAGTAAGTCACGGGCTTACTGAGAAGATTTGACAGTTTAGAGGGAAAAGGAGATTTCCTGTAGAATCCAGTCTACACCGGATTTTCGCAGCAAGAGAGAACGTGCCGAAGTGGCTCCGCGCAAGCTTTCTACAGGCAGCCTTTTAAGGCATGGGCCTATATGCCGGCACTAGGAAGAAGTCTGCGAAAACGGTACAAAACGTATCTCTTTGAAAAGGAGGCACTCTCGGTGAAACGGAACTTACATATATGTCTAATCGCTGTTCTGGTCGGCGTGCTTCTCATAGCCGGCTGTGCAAGCGGCCCTCCGAAAGCGGAACAACCTTCGACACCAAGCGCTGTCCAGCCAGAGGAAGAAATAGCTGTGGCGGATATTGAAGAGACCGTAATATGCGATCAGAATGGTATTGTGGTCACAGCAAAAGGCCTTTCTTATGGGGGCCTGTTCGGCCCTGAGCTGAAGATCGTTGCTGAGAATAAGACGAACAGAACCGTGACCATACAAGCGCGGGACGTCTCAGTAAACGACTACATGGTATCCGTGATTTTCTCCTGCGATGTCGCACCCGGGAAAAGCGCCGTTGATGAGATCACTTTCCAAAACTCTTCACTTGAACTCATCGGAATAGAGACTTTCGGGAAAATTGAGTTGAAACTACATGTTTTCGATGCTGATTCTTTTGGCGATCTTTTTGACACGGACGTCATAGTACTCCATACAACCGCGTACGAGCACATTGAGCCGCCATCCGTCCCTGAAGGGATAAAGGTGTACGAGGGCAACGGGATAAGGATCTCGGCCCTAGGATTGACCGACGAGCCTGACTGGCTGGGACGCAGCCTATATTTCCATGTAGAAAACGATACCGACAGGGATATCGTGGTCCAGGTCCGAGAGGTTTCGGTCAACGGGTTCATGGTAGATACGATCATGTCATCAACGGTGGCTGCAGGCAAGAAAATGGTTGATGACCTGCTCATAATGGAAAGCAGCCTTGAAGAAGCAGGGATTCAGACAGTGGAAAACGTGGAGTTCTATTTCCACATTTTCGACGACGATACCTGGGAGGCAATCGCAGATACAGATGTTATCGTGTTAGAGTTCTGAGGAGCTGCCTATAAGGAAACAGCCGGAGCCTGCAACTTACATGAGCCGCAGTCCTTACAGTTTGCCTGGCTCATGACTGTGGGCGCCGGAAATGAGCCGGCTTCTCCACCGGAAAAGCCAGGCATGGCTCGTTAGTCTGTATGCGCTCCGGCTGTTTTCGCGGTTGTCTCGGTCCCTTTGTTGTCTGTTGAACCGCGTTCTCCAAGAGATGCACTTCCTTCTTGTCTGCGTCAAGCTTGGCGCACGCTCCGAGAGCGATTGACAGTACCGGTTTGCAATGGCCTATCCGGAGGTTGTAGATGGTTGGCACGCCAAGAGGCTTTACTTGGTCCTCAAATACCTCCTCTAAGGATTGGCTGTCCTTGTAACCTCCCTTAGGTTCCCTGTCTTCGAAGGTTCCCCATTTTGTACTTGCCGGTTTCGTCGCCGGAATCTCCGCCGTTTCCGCCGCAGCCGGTCATTGTGATCGTGAGTGCCGCAGCTTTGGACAAGGTCCGGGAAATGAGAGACGACATTTTGCTCCTTATTGGGGTTATCCACGAAGATGGACAGGTTTGTGCCGAACACTGCGATGTCTTTGCCGCGGGTCTGAACCTGGAGGGGCACATCCTCAAGGATGAACCTCTGAGTCCCGGGGATCCCGTCGGGGCCCATGGGATCAGGCGCGGAGACCTCAATAAACTCCATGCCCAACCTTTCGCATTCTTCTTTGAACCTGTCGCGGCGCTGGGACAGCAAGGGGATTGACAGGTGTTGCATCAGGCTATGTGTATGGGCTCATCCTCAACAGGGTACGCGGGCAGGAAATGATGATAGGCACCTACGTGGGGTTCTCCATCGTGTCTGCCATGTGCATGTTTTGGATATTGGCACCCTTCAAGAACCCTGAAATGATTTGGGTGATTTCAGGCAAGGGGTTGCGCACCACACTGCCTGTGAGCGATTCTTTGGCGCAGGTCCTGGACAAGTTGTGGGAGTTCTCAATATTTGGCATGAAAGTGCCGACAGGGCTTTTGCTGACCTTCGCCCTGGCCTACCTGCTGCTGGGGATTTTCAACCGGACCAAGCTGGGCATATCCATGCGAATTGCAGGTGCAAATCCATCCTTTGCCATGTCGTGCGGCATCAACGTGGACAAGATGAGGATATTGGGCACAGTGCTGTCCACTGCCCTGGGGGCCATGGGGATGGTGATATATTGCCAGAGCCTTGGGCTGGTTCAGCTGTACAGGGCTCCGCTGATGATGGCGTTTCCGGCGGTTGCCGCAGTCCTAATCGGCGGTGCCAGCGCCAGAAAAGCCACTGTTTGGCACTCCGTCCTGGGTACGGTCCTGTTCCAGACGCTCCTGACCATCGCTTTGCCTGTGACCCGGAGCGTCATAGAAGGAGATATCTCTGAGGTTGCAAAGACCATCATTTCAAATGGCATGATCCTTTACGCCCTGACACGGAAAGAAGGTGACGGCTAGTGCTGAAGCGGTTTCAGCCTAAAGGCGGGCTCAAGGCGGCGGACCTGCTCAGGCAAAATAGTGTGCTGGAAACTTCCATTTTACTGCATCATACACTTGGAGTCCCTTATATTCCAGGCACAGCTCTCAAAGGTTTGGCATCGTCCTTTGCTGAGCAAAGGCTCGGTCCTGAATGGTCTTCCGACTTAGAGGACTGTGCTCATTCAATAATGTTTGGTACTACCGATAGCGCTGGCTATGTGACCTTTTTCGATGCTATG
>JAKOVF010000392.1 GCA_029782225.1 Chloroflexota bacterium
ATCATGGTCTCGCGCGTCCCGTGGATTTCATACAACTGGGGACCCTACGGCGTGGGTGCAAATGTCCTTTGGGCGCCCGGTGACCCTGCACATGGATGGGCTTACTCGGAAGAGGCAATTCAAGAAAGCGTGAAGTTTGCCGAATCAAAGGGACGCAAGCTTGCATGTCTCGTCATCACGAACCCCGACAATCCTACTGGCTTGACGATCCCCGTTGATAAGCAGGTCTCGCTCGCGAAGTGCGCGTTGCAATCAGGTGTGGCATTTGTCCTCTTTGACTGGATGTATCACTACGTGACCGATGAATCTCCGATGGACTTGAATTCCTTCCTTAAGTTCTTCACTCCCGAAGAACGCAAGCGGATCATGTTCCTGGATGGCATCACCAAATCGTTGGGCGGGTCCAATGTCCGTAACTGTCATTTGATCGCGGACGAAGCCGTGATCAAGTTCATCACTGCACGAGCTTCACATACTGTCATCCCCTCGTTCTTTTCACTTGCTGTTGCAATGGCCGCCTACGAAATGGGATTTTCCGAAGCCGCCAGGACCATCATCGAGCCAACCAACGCCAGTCGTCTCGTTTTGAAAAAGCTGCTTGCCGAGAGCGGAATGCAACACATTATCGGCAAGGGTTACTACGCCTTTATGAATGTAGGTGAGTTCATCAGAGCCAAGGGCTGGGCGGACACAGAACCTCTCGGTCAGTATCTCGCTGAAAATTACGGCGTGGCGGTCGTCCCCGGCGCGTTCTTCTCGCCCTTTGGCGGCGAATGGATTCGCTTCTCCTATGCCACGCCGGTGGAGAGGACCGAAGGGGCGTTCAAGAGGTTGATGGAAGGGTTGAATTCATTACAAGCCAATCACTCTTGATTCGCAACCCACACGCCAAAGGATTCCCTCATGCCCTCCCAAAAATTTGCTGACAAATATCTCCTCGCAGTAGAACAGGCCATCAAAGAAAAACCGCAAGGCGGACTCAACGGCTTCGAACAGGAATGGAATCTCCTCGACGAAGACTTACGCCCTTTGCTCACTG
The DNA here is from genome assembly GCA_029782225.1 of Chloroflexota bacterium. GTDB lineage: Bacteria > Chloroflexota > Anaerolineae > Anaerolineales > Villigracilaceae > JAKOVF01. Next base: position 1,040 of record JAKOVF010000392.1, read on the forward strand.
TGGGCGCGGGGCCCAGCCAGCAGTCCTTTGTGGATTATCTGCGCGCCGAATGCCTCCCACCATGGCAAAAGCAGTTCAGCCAGCTCGAAGTCTTTCACTGGATGATCGAATGGGCGACGCGCCCGTATTACAGTCCGCGCGGGGCGATCTACGAAGCGCGCCTGATGGAAGCCTCCCTCATCAACGCGCTGCATCGGGCGGGCGTCAACTTTGGCGAACGCCTCCATTACTGGCATGGCAATCTGCTCTTCCTGACCGACATCGGTCATCATTCGATCCCTGGCAACTGGGGTATCGCCAAACGTCGTTATCTCGAAAAATGCGTGGACCTCTACGGGGACACGCTTGCCACTACGGGCATCCATACCAACATGTCCCTGCCCGATCCGCTCTTCGCCTGGGACTTCATGCACCTCTCTACCACCGAGCGCGGCGATCAACATCTCGACGAGTTCAAGTCGGAGTTTTACATTACCGCTGCAAGGCTCCTGAGGGCTTTTGCCTCACTCTTCGTGGCGACAAATGCATCCACGCCGATGCAGGCCCAGGTCCGTGGTGGACGCGCTGTGGTGGCACTTACAGAGTTCGACTCGATCCGCAACCTCACGTTCCCGAATCCGCCCGCCATCGATCTCCCCGATCTCTATCGCTCCTACAACGACTACCTGCAAATTTCCTACGACCTCGTGCGCCGCGGTGTCCGCTTTGGGAACAACAACTGGACCCCGATCCGCGCCCGCAGTTTTGCAGAACCCGTCGAGCGGATCATCTCCACGACAAGCGACCAGCTCGCCTCGCTCTATGCCCGCGGCCTATTCGCCGTTGGTGAAGCGACTCCACCCGAGGAGATGGCGCTGCAAATCGAAAAGCAGAACCTGATGGCCCGCATCAATCTGCCGATGGGACGCGTCGAGATCCGCACCGATGAGGGCGGTCACAGCCTCGATCTGGATATCGCCAACCTGACGCTCAAACATCTGCTGCTTCTTCGCATCTACTCGGACCCGCGGTTTGCGCGTGGCTTCCGATATGACCGCGAGGACATCAGCCGCGCCCGCGCCAATGAGCAGCTTGCCGCCAAACATGGATTGCGCGCTGAGATCGAGAATCCGTTAACTGGCAAACCAATTTCCGTCCGCGCTTTCCTCAAGTGGACTCTCAACGAAGTCAAGCCATTGGCTGAAGCTTTGAATTTATGGAATGACTTGAACCCTCTCACCGAAATGTCCGAAGGTGGACGAAACACTGCTGAGAAAACCCGTGCTCGGCTTCAAATGGAACTTGGTGCGAACGACGAGGTGCCATTGAGCGTACTGAAGGAACTGTTTTATGAACGTGAAGCCCAGGTCAAAGCGGATGTGGAACAGATCGCCTCCGGGTATGGCTCGCTCGGCGCGGATGCCTCCAAGATCGGCGAATTTCTCCAGCGCGGACGCGATGCTGCGCGCCAGGCCCAAAACGTGCCCATCCAATTTCGTCCGCGCACGCAGGCAACCGTTGAAATCTCCTATCCCGATAAGACTTCCGAAATCCTTGACCTTGCCCAGCAACTGATTCGCATCCCCTCGGTGACCGCCTGCCCGAACGAACGCCTCGACGAGGTTCACCGTGCAGGTTCTCTCATTGATGACTACTTAAGAAGCGCTGGCCTGCAGGTCAGATATTTTGATGGAAAATACCCAGCGGTTTACGCCCGGTTTCCTTCTCCCTACGGGAGAGGGATGTCCAAAGGACAGGGTGAGGGCAAAGCCCTCACCCCAACCCCTCTCGCTAAGGGAGAGGGGCAGATCCTCCTCTCCGGTCATTTCGATGTCGTTGAACCTGAGCCTGATGATGCTCAATTCATCCCACGCATCGAAGGAGATTACCTCTGGGGCCGCGGCGCGGCGGATATGAAGACCGTTGTCGCAACCTATCTCGTTTGGATGAAAGATATGCGCCGGGATAACCCTCGCGGGTATCCAAATATTTCATTGTTGTTGGTCGGCAACGAAGAAAACGGCGAGGCCGAGGCCTGGGGCACACCGCATGTGTTAGCCGAATTGGGTAGAGACAACCCAACGGGTCGCCCGTATGAACCTGCATTATTCATCGCCGGCGAGCGGACAGGCGAAAAAGGCAACGAACTTCTGGGCGAAATCTGCGTCGAGAACCGTGGTGTCATGCGCTTTGACCTGATCGCGCGTGGGGCAAAGGGTCACAGCGGCGTGGCGGGCACCGGCGACCTCAGTGAAAAATTGATTGCTGCACGTTCGGCATTGACTGAGATTTTTGCCAAACATCTGACGCTCAAAGCCGCAGACGGATGGCAGTCACAGGCCAAATTCCCGTTTATCAATGTTGGCACGCCGGGCGTATACAATGTCAGCGCGGCGGAGGGGATCCTCGGTGTGGAGATCCGTCCCATTCCGCAGGATGATGTTGAAGTTCTAAGGTCTCAGGTCGAACAGTATTGCGCGGCGAATGGACTTGAATTATGCATGAATGTGATGGAAAATGGCGTGGCGTGTGATGAGGATAATCCAGCGTTGATAGCACTTATTCAAGCGGTCAAACAGGCATCGGGCGGGGAGGAACCGAAAGTCGGAAAGAAACTCCCGGGCACGAGCGCGCGATTCGCTCCCGGGGGGCAGGCAGTTGTCTGGGGCCAGGCGGGACTCGGTCCACATGCAAAGGATGAACGGCATTACATCCCCAGCATCGAGCCATATTACAGGGCCTTGAATGAGTTAGGAAAGTTATGGAAGTGATCGAATCGCAGGGAAATAGCCTGTGCAAAGCTTGCGGATTGTGTTGCACAGGTCATTTATTCATCTGGGCAAAACTCAGATCCGTGGAATTGGATTCAGCCCGGGCGCTTGGTTTGAATGTCATTCGTGAGCCAGGGCAACGCGGATTCAACCAACCCTGCCCCTTGTGGCAGGGTCAGTGCACGATCTATGATTCCCCTCAGTATCCGCGTTTTTGCCGAACATACAAGTGTAAACTTCTCAAGGAAGTTCTCGATGAAACTACTCCGCTGCCCGAGGCCATGGCTGTCATTGAACAGGTGATGCCAATGATCCGAGAGTTGGACGCGCTTTTGCCGGTTTCGTCGAATAATAACTTTCGTGAGCGCCTGGTGGCGGAAATCGAAGCCCTTGAAGAAACTGAACAACACGACAGCGCCAAATCGGACTTCCTGCTGAAAGCTCGTGCACTGCTGCGCTTTTACGAAGAACATTTCGGCGTGAGAGACCTCATCGGACAGGGTGAGCAAAAGTAGTTTTGGGAAAGAAACGGGCCGAAATCATCTTGGGCACACGGCCCTAAAATTGAGCTTGTTTATCGTTTCGTTGTTTGTTTCTTCCTGGCAGCTTTCAGCAAATCATCCACCGTCAACATCGTAATACTCTCTTTGGCCTTCTGATTACGGAGCTCGATATGCTTCTCCAGGGCCCGGTCAATGATCGCTTCCTTAAGATGCGTGAAAAGTTCATCTTTTGATCTGTACCCAAATGTGGGCAGCACCCAATGGAAGCTCTTTTGCAGGTCTATCATCATGGCAAAAGGACGTTCGTCCACACTCGTATCGATGATCGGCAAATAGGGGATTTTGAATTGCTTGACCGTGGCTTCCATTTCCAGCGGCGTGGATTTGGGATTGGTGACATCCACGATCACGAACATGCTCATGCCCGCCAGGGACTGGACGGTCTCGGTATAGTCTTTGTCCTGCGGTGCGTCAAAGTCGAAGACGATAGGGATAAGGTTAAAAGCGCGCAGTTTTTCACGCAGCCCGTCCAGTACGGCTTTTCGTTCGGGAGGTGTGAAACGCCCAAGGATCAAAACGTTCTTCTCCGTAAAGGCATTCATGAAGTTTCTGATCTTTTTGTTGTTGTAGACCATATAGATAAACTGCGCCACCTCCAGGTCGTCCACGGTGATTGCAGGCTCGGACGGAGGTGTAACGATCAGGTCCTTTTGAGACCCGGGGGTTCCGGCAAGATCCCAGGCGGAAATTCCGTAGACGTAGCAATTCCTGAAATTGGCCCCCTCCACATTGGCTCTTAGCAGCGACGCATTAGCCAGGATGGAGCCATGCAAGTCGGCATTGGTCAGATCTGCATCTCGAAATTCGACGGTGTCAAAATTGGAAAGGCTCAGATTTGCATTTGCAAGCCTGGCCTCTGCAAATTCAACCATCTGGCAATCGGTGTCGCTCAGATTGGCCCGTGTGAGATTTGCCCTCCAGAAAGACGCACCGGCCAGTGTTCTCCCGGAAAGATCGACGCCTGTCAGATCGGAGTTCGCCAGCTTGATATTTACCAGGGAGGCGCGTTTGAAGGTACAGGTGGAAAGGTCACATTGGGTCAGGTAGGTCCCGTCCAGGTTGGCCCCGTTAAAGTTCACGCCCTTCAGAATCGCCTGGTCCAGTTTCGCATCTTTAAGGTCTGCTCCTCGCAGGGACGCATGGGTCATGTCCGCAAGCTCAAAGCTGGCCTCGAACAGACCTGCTCTCTCCAGGTTGGTGTTTCGGAACCCGGCCTTTTGAAATAAGCCTCTTTGCAGGATTGCATTGGACAGATTGGCTTTATCAAAGTGGGCCTCTCTGGCGTCTACATTGTACAGGTAGGCATTCTGGAAATTTGCACCGATAAACTTTGCGTCCCGCAAATCCGAATTTTCGAGATAGGTATTGCTGAAATTAATGGAGTTGAAATTCCCGCCTCTCAACGAAATCGTGCTCAGGTCGGGCTTGATCCTTGGATGCGTGCTGCGCCACTCGTTCCAGACCTTCGGACCCTGCATCAGAATATCATAATATTTTGGGTTTGCCATGCGAAACTCCTTTCCGTCATACGTTTCGGAAGTGTGTCACAGTCTGGGTACGGAGTGCTCATTTCGATGCAAGCTCAATCGCTTCATCCATGGTCAGTGCTCGTCCCTGTGCCCAGTAATGCTTAAACTCGTGTTCGGGCAGGCCGGCGCGCAAATCTGCGATTTCATGTTCATACTCTTCACGTTCCGGTGGGTGCATCTGGATGTTAATTTTTTCTCTCAGAATTTCTGCCGCGCCGAGTAAACGCAGAGCGCGCTCAGGTTCTTCGTGGGCTTTGGCGACAAACGCAAGACATTCCAGTTGATGTGCCACGGCAGCGCGGTGACCCAGTTTCTGCCAGATCAGGATCGTGCTGCGATAAGCCTGCTCTGCCCGCTCCAGTTTTCCTTCATAACGATCCATGTGTGCAAATTCACTCTGGATCATATTTACCCGATGCACATCTTTCATTTCTTCAAACAAGGGCAGACAGTAAGCAAAGCGTTCTCGTGCTACGGCGTAATCTCCACGATACATCGCACCTCTGCCTGTGCCAAAATACAGCATAAGACTTGTCCATTTGCCTCCCTGTTCGGCGACCAATGCCAGAGCTTTTCCTTCATATTCCTGAGCGGCTTTCATATCGTGATTGATCATCATTTCTGCCTGTGCCATCATGCCCATTGCCATACCCAGGCCGTACTTGTGATTTGCTGCGCGGGCAAGGTGCATCGCTTCCTGGAGCTGTGCCAACGCAGATTCGAAGTCTCCTTCAAAGAGTTTCGCCGAACCCGAGAAGGCAAGAGCTACAGCCAGCATTTGTGTATCACCCAGTTGACGGGCGAGCTCGATGCACTCACTCCCTGATTTGTACGCTTTCCGGTTATCTCCCTGACTGTAGCACAGGAAGGACATGGCCTGTAAAGCCCTGGCACGGAGGAGAAGTTGACGCTGCGAGTACGCATCGTTCGCGCTCCAAAGTGCTTTTGAGCGTGCGAAGGCATCCTCGGCCATTTGGATACCCTCCGCGCCGTGCCCTCGACGGAACCAGTAATACGCCAGGCTGCCCACTATCTGCAAACAGGCCTCTATGTCATGGTCCATGCCCCATTCAAATGCGGCGCGGACGTTATCATATTCTGCATCCAGTTTTGGGATCCAGTCGAGCACCTGGCTGGTGTCCATATAGGGTCCCGTCTCCTCACTGAACTTTACAAAGTAATCCAGGTGCGCATTACGAGTCTGCTCTGCTTCACCAGACTCAAGCAGTTTATCGCGGGCATATTGACGAATCGTTTCCAGCAGGTGATAGCGGGTTGGGGCGCAGCCTTCATCCACGATCACCAGCGATTTATTGACGAGCTGTGCCATCAAATTCAGGACATCCAGATCGGGACTGATAACTTCCGCGGCTTCGAAGGTCCAGCCGCCGGCGAAGACGGAAAGCCGCCGGAATAAGGTGTGTTCATCCTGCGAGAGCATGTCATAACTCCAGTCAATTAATGCTCTCAAGGTTTGTTGACGCGGCAGGGCCGTGCGCGAACCGCCTGTTAGTAATTTGAAACGGTCATCCAGCCGGGCTGCGATCTGTTCCACGGAAAAAACAGCACAGCGCGCTGCAGCCAGTTCCAGGGCCAGGGGAATCCCATCGAGACGGGAGCAGATTTGGGCGACGGCAGAGGCGTTTTGCTCCGTCAATTCAAATCTGGAATTGGCCGCCCGCGCCCGCTCTACAAACAGTTGAACAGATTCATATCCCTCCAGTGCCTCGCGCGTGACCTCAGTCTGTTTGGGCGCCACGAGCGATGGCACACGATAGACAGTTTCACCCGTAATTCCAAGCGACTCACGGCTGCTGGCAAGGACCTTTATTTGCGGGCAGCTACGCAGGAACTGCCCCACCAGTTGTGCACAAGCCTCGATCAGGTGTTCACAATTATCAAGGATGAGCAGGAGATGTTTGGAACGTAGATAATCAAGGACGATCTCCTGGAGAGGCATGCCAAGCTGTTCACGCACGTTAAACGTGGAGGCGATGCTCTGTAAGATGTGCGCCGGATCAGTAATTGGCGCGAGCTCCACAAGCCAGACCCCATCTTTGAAATGGGAGAGTTGTTCTGCGGCCACCTGGAGTGAAAGCCGGGTCTTGCCTGTCCCCCCGGGACCGATAAAAGTCAGTAAACGAGTAGATGATAGCAACTGGTTGGCTTCCTGCAATTCGCGCTCGCGGCCGATAAAGTTTGTAATCTGTAGCGGAAGGTTGTTAGGCAGGGTATTAAGTGATTTTAGTGCTGGGAACTCATTCGGCAAATCCAGCGCGGCGAGCTGAAAGATCTGTTCGGGTCGGACCAAATCCTTGAGCCGCTGCTGCCCCAGATCGAGCAGGGATAGATCAGCCGGCAGATGATCACGCACAAGTTCTGTGGTGACCGAGGAAAGTAGTACCTGTCCGCCATGCCCCACGGCCATGATGCGCGCAGCGCGATTCAGGGTCTGCCCGAAGTAATCACCCTGGCGCAGTTCGGCCTCGCCAGTGTGCAGCCCCATTCGGGCTTTTACTTGTAGATCTGAAATTGGGAATTGGAGACTGCGCTGCCCGGCAATGGC
>JAKOVF010000400.1 GCA_029782225.1 Chloroflexota bacterium
GTAATCTTCCGTCCGTTTTTCCTTGGGCGCGGTAAAGATTGTCTTTCCATCCCCATACTCGACAAGTTCTCCCTGTAGGAAGAACGCGGCGTAGTCCGCGGTGCGGCCAGCCTGTTGCACCGAATGAGGCACCAGGATGACCGTGTATTCCTTTTTTAGTTCCTGCAACGCGGCCTCTACCTTGCCGGTGGAGATCGGGTCCAGTCCGCTGGTGGGTTCGTCGAGCAGGATCACTTCGGGCTGTAGAGCCAGTACGCGGGCCAGACAGATGCGCTGTTGTTGTCCCCCGGAGAATGAGATCGCTGGATCGTCCAAACGGTCCCTGACCTCATCCCAGATGGCAGCCAGCTTCAGGCTGCGCTCGACCGCCTCATCCAGACGGGACCTGCGCTTCTCGCCGGTCAATTCCAGTCCGTAGGTCAGGTTCTCACGCAGGCTCATCGGCAGGACCACGGGACGCGCAAAGACCATGCCCACCTTCCGTCGCAATGCGATGGTGTCAAGATTGGGATCTAAAATATTCATACCGTCGAGCAAGATTTGTCCACTCACAGCTTTGACTTCGGTGAGATCGTTCAGGCGGTTGAGACAGCGTAGCAGCGTGGACTTGCCTCCGCCAGCCGGGCCAAACAGCACCGTGATCGCGTGAGCAGGGATGGACATGTTGATATTCCGCAGCGATTCCGTCCCGTCGGAATATTGGAGCGAGAGATTTTCGATAACAATTTTGTCCATGTCACCACTGCCGTCTGGCGCGCGCCCGCGAACGAATGATGGTTGCAATAATGTTCATGCCCAATACGAAGATCAACAGCACCAGCGCTGTGCCATATTGGATTTGGATCGGCATCTCAGGCACTTGCGTTGAAATGACAAAGAGATGATAGGGCAGGGCCATGGTCGCATCGAATGGCGAGTGCGGCAGCCGCGGCAGGAAGAACGCCGCACCTGTGAAGAGGATCGGTGCGGTTTCGCCCGCGGCGCGTTCCAGTCCCAGGATGACGCCGGTCAAAATGCCGGGCAGTGCTTCCTTCAGGACGATCCGGCGGATAGTCTGCCAGCGGGTCGCGCCGAGCGAAATGCTCACCGTGCGAAATGCCTGTGGCACGGCGCGTAATGCCTCCTCTGCCGTGCTGATGATGACCGGCAAAGTCATGATGGAGAGGGTCAGCGACGCGGCGAGGATGCTGGTGCCAAACTTCAGGAAGAGGACAAATAATCCCAGCCCAAAGAGACCATATACAACTGAAGGGATTCCTGCCAGATTGATGATCGCGATGCGAATGAGACGCGTCACTCCCGTATCGCGGGCGTATTCCGATAAATAGATCGCCGCGGCCACCCCAAGAGGAACCGAGAAGATCGCGGTGCCAATTGTAAGATATAACGTGCCGACAATTGCCGGAAGGATGCCGCCGGCGCGCATCCCATCATGGGGAAAGCCGGTCAGAAATTCCAGCGAAATCGCTGGCGCTCCCTGTGCCAAAATATAAATGACCACTGCCACGATCGGGATCACGGTCAGCACGGCCATCAGTGTGATGAAACCATATCCAAAACGTTCGGTGATCTGACGGTTTCGAGCCGAAGCGCGCTTCATGACAGGATCCTCTCCGCCCGTTTCTTGGATTGAAACACAACCGATGAAGCAGCAATGTTAACTGCCAGCGAAATAATGAACAGAACCATGCCGATAAAGAACAGAACATGATAGTGAGTACTTGTGTTGGCGACCTCGCCCATCTCTGCCGCGATGGTGGCGGTCATGGTGCGGGCGGGGGCGAAAAGACTACTGGGCCAGATGGCGAGCACCGGCGCGTTGCCTGTGACCATCATCACCGCCATGGTCTCGCCTATCGCACGGCCGATGCCAAGCATGATAGCTGTCAGCACCCCGGAGCGGGCCGCGGGCAGGGTCACTCGCCAGATGGTTTGCCAGCGGGTCGCACCCAATGCCCAGGCGCCTTCGCGGTAGGAGCGTGGCACTGTATCGAGAGCATCCTCCGCGATGGAAACGATGGTTGGGATGGCAATACCTCCCAGCAGCACTGAGCCCGTGAAGGCGGTCAGACCGGTGGGCAAATTGAGAAAGGTTCGCAGAAATGGGGAAAGAACCAGAATACCAAGGAAACCAAGCACCACCGAAGGAAGGCCACCGAGCAACTCGACCAGAGGCTTGAGAAGCTCTCGCATCCAGCGCGGTGCAATCTCAGAGATATATACGGCCGTGGCAATCCCAAATGGGATCGCAATCAGTGCAGCGCCGATGGTGACGATCAACGAGCCGCTGATCAAGGGCAGGATGCCGAAGTACTCCTCAATGGGATACCAGCGGACACTGAATAAAGTGGAGAGCGGCACTTCCGTCAGCGCTGGAACGCCTTCGCGGAGCAGGAAGAAGAAAATGAGAGCGACAAAAATAATGGCAGAGTAGCCCGAGGCCTTGATCGCTCGTGTAATGACAAATTCGCGCCAGTTTAAGGTTTTTTCCATAACTCACCATATGTCATTGCGAGGAGGGTGTTTTCCCCGACGAAGCAATCTCCTTGTAAACTTGGGGTTGCTTCGTTGCAACATAGGCTCCTCGCAGCGACATCTACTTGATCGGCACAAAACCCAGGTCAGCCACGATTTGCTGAGCTTCGGGCGAAAGGATCCAATCCAGATATTGCTTGACGATGCCTGTGGGGTCGCCATTTGTGTACATGTACAGATCACGCGCAATTGGGTAGGTCTTGTCGTTCACCGTTTCAACTGACGGAAGAACATAGGCTTCCCCCGCTTGTTGTGCAATCGCGATCATCTTCAAATCCTTGGGAACGTAGCCGAGTCCATCATAGCCAATCGCATTCGGATTCTGCCTGACCTCTGCCACAATTCCTTCCGATGAAGGCAACAGCAAAGTGTCCATCGAGAATAGAGTTTTATCGTCTTTTTTACCCAGTCTGAGCACGGTTTCAAGAAAATAGACATGCGTGCCGGAATTGGTCTCGCGCGAAAGGCGGACAATGGGCCGGTCGTCACCGCCCACTTCCTTCCAGTTCTTGAGCTTTCCGCTGTAAATATCTGAGATTTGCTGAAGCGTGAGTTGTGAGACGGGATTTTCCGGGTTGACGATCACAGCAATGGCATCGCGCGCAATGACGTGCTCGACCGGATTGATCCCTTTGGATTGCGCCTCTGTGATTTCCTCCTGTTTGATCTGGCGGGAAGCATTAGCGATATCGACGGTGCCGTTGATCAGGGCGGCGATTCCAGTCCCGGAGCCGCCGCCGGTTACTGATATCCGGACCTCTGGATGCTCCGCCTGATATTTCTCCGCCCACGCCAGCGCGAGGTTGACGATGGTATCGGAGCCTTTGTTTTCGATGTAAGAAGATGATGAAGGGGAGGAGTTTTGAGACGATGCTGATGTGGCGCAGGAAGTGCTGATGAAAACGAGAGCAACAAGAAGTCCGGTAAGCAGCGGGCGTTTCATTAGGCTGATTATATCGCGAGGATGATACAGCGTACCGCCTGGAGGGTCGGAATGAGAATCCATTCTTTGTCTGTACTTTCTCAATGCTTATGAAATAATGCAACAAGCGGTAAAATCTATTTTATGAGTGACCTGGCGTTCTCTGTTCATCATCTTGATTTTTACTACGGTGATTCCAAAGCGCTGTCTGATATCAATCTTGAAATCCAATCCCGCAAGGTGACCGCGTTGATCGGACCCTCCGGCTGCGGCAAATCCACTTTCTTGCGCTGCCTGAACCGGATGAATGACACGATCAGCGACACCCGCGTGGACGGAGAGATTCTGCTCAACGGCGAGAACATTTACAGCGAGGACATGGATGTGGTGACATTGCGCCAGCGCGTTGGCATGGTGTTCCAGAAGCCAAACCCGTTTCCGCAGTCCATTTATGATAACGTGGCATTTGGGCCGCGTGTGATGGGAATGGTCGAGGGCAAGAAGCAGTTGGATGAGCTGGTGGAAAGCAGCCTGCGCCGTGCTGCGGTGTGGGATGATGTAAAGGATATTCTGAGTGAGAATGCGCTCACTCTTGCGCTTGGCCAGCAGCAGAGGCTTTGCATCGCCCGCGTGATCGCTGTCCAGCCCGAAGTAATCCTGATGGATGAGTCTACGTCGGCTCTCGATCCGATTGCGACTCTGCGCGTGGAGGAATTGATCGCTGAACTGAAGAAGGACTACACCATCGTGATCGTGACCCACAACATGCAGCAGGCCGCGCGTGTCTCAGATTACACCGGTCTGTTCTGGCTGGGTGAGTTGGTGGAATTTTCGAAGACGAACGAGATTTTCACACGCCCCAGGGAGGAACTAACCGAGTCGTATATTACCGGCAGGATGGGGTGACGAAAAAACGTTCCGAAGGTTCAAAACCTTCGGAACGTTGCTTGGTGCTGGGATGTCTCACTTTCCTACTTTACTTCGAATTCCTGGGTACTTGCCAGGGAGCCGTTCAAGTACAACTCCACTTTATACTTGCCGACCTTCCAGGCCGGTGAATACAACATTTCATACGAGGATGGCAGTCTTATAACGGTGCTTTCGTCGCTGCTCAGGATCGTATTCGCCGGGAAGCCTTTTACATCCACCGCGTACCACGCCACCTTCACCAGTTTAGCCCCCGAGGGATCGTTTATATTGAAAAAGATGTACACGGTTTGCTGAGGGCCAAAGGTACTGGTTTTGGAAGTGCCAGCTTTGTCCTGTGCCAGATAGACATCATAAATGCCCACAGGCGTCGTTGGCGTCTCGCTCGGAGGAACAGGCGTGGCGGTGAAAGCATTCGTTTCGGTGGCTGCAGCCTGCGGTTGTGCGGAGGTGGCGGCAGCCGCGGGCGTATCTGTGAAAACAACGGTGGTGGGCGGCGGCGCAGGCGTAAAGGTTGGCGCCGGCGCGGATTTGTTCATATTGATGATGACAGGGATGAGCGCCGCCAGAATCGTTGCCGCGGCGCCAATAATCGCAATCAGCAGGTTCTGGTTAATACCGTGCTTTGGCTCTTCTGTGCTCATGATTGTCTCTCTCCACAAGTCGACCTGGCCTGCATTTCCCAGGCTGATCCAAAATATAAGTAAAATCGCCATCATTATAATCGTCAGTGCAGTATCATGCCTCAAGAATTCCATTACAGTTGGAATTTTGATCTTCAATCCCCGCCTGAAGCGCTCTGGCCGCTCGTCTCGGATACGAACCGTTTTAACCGGGATGCGGGCTTTCCTCCGATGGAACTGCTGGGGATCAAAAATGGCGCCCGCCATGTGCGTTTCAAAATTCCCTTCTATCGCATGGACTGGGATGAGGAGCCATTCGAGTGGATCTATCCCTATCGTTTTGGCATTCTGCGCCGCTTCCATCACGGCCCGCTGGCGGAGATGCGCGTGGACTGCCGTCTCGAACGCTGTGAGCCTTCCGGCACGCGCATGACCTATGAAACATGGGCACGCCCGAATGGATTGCTCGGTTATCCAGCCATTATTCTTGGGATCGGGTTCGTCAGTGCGCAAAGATTTGGAAGCATCTTTCATCAGTATGACAGGCTCGCGTCGAACGGGGATTCAACACGCAAAACGCCTGATGGGCAGATGCTATCGTCAGGAGGGCAGGACAGGTTCAAGGTCCAGAGCGACCGTTTGCGCGCTCAGGGTGTGGACGAGCGCATCCTCCAGCATCTTGTTCAGTTCCTGCAAAATGCTGATGACCTATCCATCCAGCGTATGAGGCCGTACGCACTGGCCGAAAGCTGGGGGCTGCCGCGTCGCGCGGTGCTCGAAGCATTTTTACGCGCCACACGTGTTGGGCTGGTGGATATGTACTGGGATATTCTCTGCCCCGAATGTCGCGGCGTCACCGAAGATGTACCGAATCTCAAAGAACTCAAGGGACACTCACACTGTAATACCTGCCAGATCGATTTCTCGGCGAACCTTGACCACAACATCGAAGTCGTTTTCCGCCCAAATCCATCGGTGCGCGCTGTGGATGCAACGATTGAATTTTGTGTCGGCAGTCCTCAAAGACAGCCGCATATCCTGTTTTCCTACATCGTGCCCGCAGGCGAAGAACTGCCTCTCGATACGGTGCTAGAGCAGGGGCGTTACACTTTGCGCGCGACGGAGGTGCCCGGCTCGCAGGCCCTCACCGCGAAGATGGATGGATTGCCGCAGTTGGACGTTCGTGCCCGTGAATCGGGCTGGCCTGCTGAGATGAAGGAAATTGGGCTGACTCCCAGGATTCGCCTGATCAATCACACGCCTCAACCGCGGACCTTTGAGCTGGCGCGCACCGCCTGGTCTGATCAGGCAGCGACAGCAGCCGACGTGACGGTGCTGCAGGTGTTCCGTGACTTGTTTGCGACGGAGGTGGTGCGGCCGGGTGAGGAGATTTCTGTCGGCGCGGTGTGTCTGATGTTCACCGATTTACGCGACTCAACGAAGCTATATCGGCAGATCGGTGATGCCCCGGCGTTTGGGCGCGTGCGTGAGCATTTTGAGATCCTGGAGCAGGCTGTGGCTGCACAGGGTGGGTCTGTTGTGAAAACGATGGGCGACTCGGTCATGGCCGTGTTCAAACATCCCATGGAGGCGCTGAAAGCGATCTCCAGCGCACAAAAGCAAATTGCATCCAACGGCGCGCCTCCGCTGGGATTGAAAGCCGGCATCCATCATGGCCCCTGCATCGTTGTTAATTTGAATGACAGGCTGGATTATTTTGGGTCCACGGTCAATATCGCGGCACGGCTGCCGGGGTTTTCGGCCGGTAACGAGGTCATTATCTCCGAAAGCATACGCAGTGACCCGGATGTGCAGGAGTTTCTTGAAAAGAGTCTCCGGCCCGATTCATTGAGTCGCTTCCAGGCCGAAATACGCGGCTATGATGAACCGCTGTCCTTGTCGAAGATGAAATTGTGAGGTTAGGACACAACGTCCCGAAGGTTCACTGGTGCAACCGCACCAGCGCAGGCAAATCCTTCGGGACGTCCGTTTTGACACTGGTTCGAGCCTTTCGATCAGCGTGCAGGTTCTTATTTCAACTCAAGCTCTGTCCTTACTACGCCAGCGCGCTCATGTTTCCCGGTGACTTTGACCCTGCTGCCTTTCGACGCTTTGACCACCCACTCAACTTTCGCGCGGTCGGATGTCCCTTCCATGCTTTCGTCGAGGTTCGCCGTTTTATAAGCGCGTCCCTCCAGTTCACCAAGGAATTCACGCGGCTTTCCACTTTGGAGCGTTGCTCCTTCGGGCAATTCGATCTCGGCCAGCAGTCCGCGGGTCACCTTGCGGTCGAGTGCTTTCTTCGTGACGTACGTGGGCAGCCAGCCCGTGTTTTCGAAAACCGCACGCAGGCGATACGTGTCCTCTCCCAGGGCGAGGACTTCCGTCGATCGCAGGGCAAGCTTCGGCGAGATCAGAGCGTGCCAGGTCAGCCAATCCGGGAACTTTTTGATCTCGTCCTCCAAAAACTCGGGCGGGGGATTTGACCAGGCCAGCATCGCATCCCAGCCGCCAAGTTCCACTTTTCCCAGCTGAGGATGATCGAAGGGGAACCAGGTCACATAGCCCCTGTCGGGCAGTTTTTCATCCGCCCATTTGAGGAGCTTGAGGTCATCTTCAACAGGATGCTCGCGGAACCAGTCTATGAACTTGTAATCCTTGAGTCCCGCCTGCTGCATGATGCTCCAGAATTCGACCGTCCATGCAAAGATGCCGAGGTGATCGTACATCCAGGTATCGAACGCGCCTGTCGTGACATGCTTGGGGTGATACTTGAAATCGTGGAAGACCGAGATATGTTTATAGCCAGTTAATTCTGTGCCCTTTTCGCCGATCTTCTGATACGTCCACAAGTCTTCGGCAGGGAATTCATCATCCGGACGGTCGTCGTATGGCCGCAGGATGACCGCGCTGAACGTGTGAAAACTGACCGCGCCGGTAATGTTGGGATGCGTGCTGATGAACTGCACGATGTTGCGCGCTTCCGGTTCGCTGACAGGATAGGGACCTGCACCCGGCTGCTCGCCTTCAGTTCTCCACGCAACTGGAAAATTGCGATTCAAGTCCAGACCTTCTTTGGGCTGAGCCACTTTGAGCAGCGCGCCATCGTAGTTTTTGACGAAGCCTTCCGGCAGAACCCGGTAGTATGTCCCGCCGGTTTCAATCGGATCGCGGCGGATCAGGAGGCGCGGCTCCTCGGGATGCGGCTTCCACGTGCCATTGGGATCCACAATGCGCATGGAGAGAATGCGTCCATCGCCGTTGATGTCCTCGGCCAGCAAACCATCAATTCGTTCTTCATCGTACGGGTAGGGCCGCGTACTCGAGCGAATGACCTTGGGTTTCTCCGCAAGTGCCCATTCTGCGCCATCGGGATTAACGCGCGGAACGATATAAAACGTGCGTGTATCCAATGCTGCTGTAATATTTGCATCCTTGCCATAGCGCGTGACCAGGGCGTTGATGAAGTACAGCGCCGCGGCGGACGCGGTCACTTCGGATGCGTGGATATTTCCGTCGGCCCAGAAAGCCGGCTTCTCCGTATCCGGCCCGGTCTTGACATTGGTCGCGGTGACGAGCCAGACATCGCGGCCCTCATAACTTTTCCCAATGCTCTCCAGTTTGAGCAGGTCCGGGTATTCCTCGACATATTGCTTGAGCAGCCTGGTCAGGTCCTCGTAGTGATAGAAACGATTGAATTGAATGTCGGGCATGGTCTTTCCTTTCTGTAGAAACAAAAAAGCTCAGGCTGGCGAAATTAAGCTGCCAAACCTGAGCGCCTTCGTGATGAAATCATAAAGCTATTGTAGCAAAGATTCGACTTGCTCGCAGTGCTCCATCTCGTGCCTGGCCATACGCCGTGCCTGAGTAAAGACGCTATGCTTTCGCTCGAAAATAATCGCCGACCTCTCCCAATTCTCAAACGGCAAATCCTGCAAAACCCTTATCAGTGAGGAGCGGTGCAGAGTGAATGCCTGCAACGACTCGGAGAATGGCAGTTCTGCGTATCGAGTCACCTTTGTCCACTTGCGCTCATTGATATCTGGTAGCACGGGCTCCTTCTCTGCCAGCATGGCATAGATGCTGTGCGTCCATACATCCGCGCAGGAACGGATATGAGCCAGTATATCGCTCGCGGACCAGGCGTTCTTGTCTGCTCTGAAATGCAATTGAGCATCCTTGATCTCTGCTGTTGCATCCGCAAAGATTCGTGGTGTGTCCGCCAGAGCGATCAGGATTGTTTCAATCTCTTTTTTGGTCGCTTTCATGCGCCACCATTTCTTCCAGCAAACTCACTAATTGCCCTGCGATCTTGTCGCGGCTGAAATTTTCTTCGAGATATTTCCGCCCTTTCAGGCCCATTTCGCGAGCTTTGTTTTTGTTCGCTGCCAGCTTCGAAATCACATTCGCCAGCGCGGACGCATTCCCGGGCTCGGCAAAGAATCCGCACTCCGCGGCCTCCACTACGTCGCGAATCACGCCGTCAATCGCCAGTGCTACCGGTCGCCCGGCTGCCATGTAATCGAAGACTTTGTTTGGATAGGTTGTCTTGTATTCTTCAAGAGGCTTGAGGTTCGCGATACACGCATCTGCACCTGCGAGGGTGCGAGGCATTTCGGTTTTTGGAACAGATGGCAGGAATGTCACATTCGTCAGTTTCATTTCCGCCGCGCGCGCCTGCAGCGCAGGTTTTTCTTTCCCATCCCCGAGAAGGACAATTTGGATTTTGGAGTCAGCCAGCTTGCTGGCGGCATCCAGAACAACATCCAGATCATTGGACATCCCATGCGCGCCCGCGTATAGCGCGACAAATTTATGCTCCAATTTATGGAGTCGACGAAATTCCGCGCCATCCTCATTCGGGTCAAACATGGACGGGTCCGCACCGTTGGGAATTAACTCTACTCGCTTTGCTCCTCGGCCTTTGACATGCTCCAAAAAGCCCGGGCTGTTCACCATCACCCGGTCCGCGCCGCGATACAGGAATCTTTCCAGCCATTCGGTAAGGCGGATCAAAATGGGATTCTTCAACACGCCAACAGCGATTGCAAATTGTGGCCATAAATCACGCACCTCAAAGAGGAAAGGTACGCGTTTGATCCTTGCCAGCGCCCATGCGGTGGCCCCTTGAAAGATCGGCGGCGATGTACCCCAGATCAAATCCACATGCTTGACTTTCAGGCCAAGAAAGAAAGATGAAAACATGAAAGAGAAAAATGCGATGGCACGATGGAAGAAGGATTTGTGGTGGGCGGAATAGACGGAGGCGCGCAAAACCCTGACCGCCTCCCGGCCTCCCCCATTTTCGGAGAAAATGGGGGAGGTGCCGAAGGCGGAGGGGGTAGGAGCCCCCGTAATATAACTGACCGGGCTTGCGATCACCGTCACTTCATGCCCCCGCGAAACGAGAAGACGCGCGAACTCATAGTGTCGCGTCCCGCCGGGTTCGTCGAGGGAGGCAAAGGCTTGATGGATAATGAGAATATGCATAAGGACAATGGACGACGGACAACAGACGATGGTCAATGGTCAATTGTCTGTTGTCTGCTCGTTCTCCTGAATTGTAACTGGTTCCCCCGGCCAACCTTCTTTGACCGCCCGAAAAACGATCCCCGCCAGGGGACGCGGGAGGACATTCTTGTCTAAAATCTCTGAGATCGGCATCCACAGGGCAAGATAAGTTCCACGTTTTGGATTGTAATGAGTGAACTCTTTGCCAGTGCCTGTGCCAAATTCGCCACTGATCCTTTCGACGAGGAAAAAAGGTTGCAGATCCCCTTTGTAGCAGACGTCAGCAATCTTGCGAATGATCTTCACCTGCAGGCCCGTTTCCTCCAGCATTTCGCGAATAGCGGCTTCTTCGTGAGATTCCCCATTTTCCACGCGACCACCGGGGAAGCTGTAGTAATGCAAATCGCCGCGGTGACGTTCGATCAACGCGAGTTTGTCGTCTTCGATCAGGATGCAGCCGGCACGGATTCTCATTTTGGAAAAATAAACTCCGTTACAAAACCAGACGGCAATCCTTCTGAGGCCGCCGTCATTGAAAAGGACAGCGCGGGCATTTTATTTCCGTAGCTTGGAGAAACCCAGCCATCTATGGTCTGGACATCAGCATTGCCCCACACGGACTCGCCTGCGCGCGCCAGACCGACCGTAAATTGATCTTCGAAGGCGGTTGCAAAGAAATAATCCAGCCACAAGCGGACCGTCATCCGTCCGTGCGGGGAAAGCAGATTCAGGTCATAGCCAACCCCGTTGATCTTATCGGATGGAGTCTCGACGATTTGCCATTCCCAATCTGGCAACAGCCAGTGGATGCGGAACAAATGCGTTTCCTTTGGTGGCTTGAATCCATCAAATTTCAGCTTCAGTCTTTCAAAAATAAAGTTATCCCAGACGACCCAATGATCATCGTTGTAAACCGTCACGGTCCGTTCATGGCGGATATGCGGCTTGCGATAACCCCTGAGATAGGCTTCGACTTGCTGTATCGCATTTTCATCTGCCGCAATCTCAGTTTTGGAATATGCGTTGACCCAATCCAAAACCAGGAATTTTCCGGCGCGTGTCATTTGGTCGCGGCCATCAACGGTCACCGTGTTGTGAACCCGCGTTGTGACCAGCGGGTTTTCCCAGGGCGGTTCGGCATGATATGAATAGGTTCCCGCATCCTGTGCAATGTTAAGTCCGCGCCACCAAAGGTCTAGATGAAGTTGGTCGATGTGTGAGAGACGCGATTTGAAACGAGACGCTCGCAGATATGCCCAGGAATTTTGTCCGCGCAAATTGTCAGTAATATATGCGTCTGAATCTGTGACGCGCGCCGTTTCTTTGAGTCCCAGCCACAGGGACATCTCATCCCATACTCCCGGAGAAATCCCGGTCCGCAAAAACGCGCGGGCCGCGGCCTGCACGGTCGGGCGGAAGTCATTGAACGGGGTCACGCTCAAAGGAAGGATCGAAGCTCCATCGTTCGCCCCCAGGTTCGGGGTCCGGCCGGAGGCGCCGTCCAGGAGGGAGAACAGCCAGTGGGCAGAACGTCCTAGCGCCTGCGTAGTGATTGCAGAGAAGACATCCTGCTTAATCAAATTCACCCACAGCGCGGTCTGGAGCATGAGGCGGTGATAATTGGTGCTGTGCTGAATGTATTCGCCGTAATCGCCGATCTGATTCTGAAAGGCCCAGTTGAGCCACTTCCAGCCAAGCGCGCTCCATTTTGGATTTTTGAAGAAGAGTCCTGCCGTGTACATCGCCGCGGATTCGGTGACGAGGTGATTGTTGTTCTGCGAGCGCGCATAGACGAGCGTTGGAGGAATGCGCGTTGCATGCTGCAAAATTGACTGAAGCAGAGCGCCGCGTCTTTCTGGACTGCTGGCTGGTGCCGTTTCAAAAGCATGCGCGGCCCAGACGAGGGTCATCATCCGAATCGCGACCTCCTGACCGTTCATCCAATGCGGGCCGCAGTTGACAGGATTCGCTTCGGTGAAAGTTTCGAAATACTTCCAAAATGCTTCAGCGTATTTGTTATCCTGGGTAAGGTGGTAGGCGCGGCCGAGAGGAAAGGCGAAGCCGAAGCGGGCGGGTTCCCAGAGGAATTTGATATCAGAGACTAGAGATTGGAGATTAGAGAGTAGTTGCGGGTTCCGTTCGTATGCTGTCCAATGATGGAGGGGGCCGTCGAGAGTAAGTTTGATATCCACTGGCTCGCTGCCAAACAGACGGAATTTGCCATCCAGGATTTCGTCGGCTTCGGCGAGAAGAGCTTGCTGACCATCGTCGCCTAAGATTTGCTTGAGTTGTTCGCGGTTGGGAAGAGGGAATAGATGAGCGATACTGCCCTTCGGGTACGATGTGGATAATTCGATACTCGACTTTCGAATATCGAATACCGGCGTGACACGCTTGTAATGTCCCGTGATCAGTCCAAACTTATATAAACCATATAACGCCAGCGGACGCGGCCCAAGTTGGAAGAGGTACTTGAGGGAGGCGGAGAGCGATGCCATGAAGGACAGTGATAAGTGTTCAGTAATCAGTTGTCAATGAGAAGCTGTGCGTTTGAATTGTTCAATGACCGGGGTGATCGGCGGGCTGATATCTTCGGGGATTTCGAAGGGAGCAAACCATTGCCACTCAGTATGTTCATCGTTGAGTTTTACATCGCCGCGCCAATCGCGAGATAAATAGACGATGGTCACATTATAAACTTCGTCGCCGTTGGGATACTTGTAATAAAGCTCCGGGCCGGAGAACACGCCGAAAAGCGACATTTCCCCGATTTCCAGCCTTGTCTCTTCGAGTGTTTCGCGTTTGGCCGCGTCTTCGACTATTTCACCCGGTTCAGTCGCGCCCCCGGGCGGACCCCAACAGCCGCTGTCCGAGCGTTTCAAGAGAAGCAAGCGGTTTTGCTCATCGAGCACGAGAATCGCGGCACCAACCATGAGAATTGGGCGATGTCCAATAAATTTACGGAGTTGGAGGATGTAGTCCACAGTTATATTTGAATCGTTTGCCTGTTTTTTATTGATTCCACCGCCGCAAACGTGGACCTGGTCACGCCGATCAACTGTTCGTAGGGAATCGGTGGCTCGCCTCCTTCGCGAATGGACCTGGCGAAAGCGCGCATTTCGTCTTTCCAGCCTTTGTCCTGTGCGGCGAGCTTTTCTTCTTTCTTCTTTCCATCTTTCACAATTTCTAGCATTCTAAAATCATCGATCACTGCAACCATGCCTTCGCAGAAAACTTCAAGGCGCTCCTTGGGAAAGGATTTGTCGCCGTTGGCGAGGTAATCCACGACGCCGATGGACCCATCAGGGAAGGTGAAGGTCATGGAGACATTATCATCGCGGTATTTGCCATTGTTGGGGAGCGCATAGGCATTGACAGAGATCGGGGCCGCGCCAACCAGAAAGGTGATGAAGTCAATGAAATGACAGCCCTCACCGATGATTCGTCCGCCACCGATCTCAGGGTCTTGAGTCCAGTGGTTGAGCGGGAGATAACCGGCGTTGACGCGGTAGTGGATATATTTGGGTTCGTGGAGGCTGGAGACTTGAGATTGTAGCGATTGGGCGAGAGGGGAGAATCTTCGATTAAAACCAGTGAGCAGTAAACAGTTGTCAGTTTTCAGTAGCTGTTCGCTGATAGCTGAAAGCTGTTCGCGATTGATAGCCAGCGGTTTCTCCACAAAAACATGCTTCCCAGCCTTCAGCGCTTTGATCACCAGGTCCGCGTGAGTATTGTGACGGGTGAGGATCGCGACCGTGTTGATGTTCGGGTCGTTGAGGATTTCATCCTCGCTGGATGTGGCGTACTGGAAGCCAAATTTTTGGCCGGAGTGCTGGGCGTGGAGTCCGCCGGAGGAGGCGATGCCGATGAGTTCAAAATCCTGGTTGTTTTTGATAACTGGCAATAGTGTTGCATTGGCATATAAACCAGCGCCTAATACACCAAGCTTGACCACAGACGACTGACGACGGATGACAGAGGGAAAGAGGACCTTGTTACTCGTTTCTCGTTTGTCGCCACTGGAATCATATGTCAGTACAACCCCAAGAAAATTCTCTTTTCTCTTTCCCGTAATCACATCATACGCCTCTGTCGCCTCTTCAATTGGGAAGCGATGCGTGATCAGCGGCTGGACTTTCAACTTTCCACTTGATAACAATTCCACAATCGATTGGAAGTTACGTCCCTCTGTCCAGCGGATATAGCCAATGGGGTAGTCCTGGCCGTTTTCTTCGTAATTTGCATCGTAGCGGCCAGGACCGTAAGAGCGCGAGTTTATGAAGGAGATTTCCTTTTCGTAGTAAATCTTGCGCGGGAAGTTAAGTCCCACTGCGCCGGTGGCGACTACTTTCGCGCGGTCACGGGCAATGACTGCGGCGAGTTCAACCGGGTCGTTTGAGGGCGTGTCCGCGCAGATGATGATGCTGTCGAAGCCGCGATTATTAGTGAATGCCTGAGCGGTTGATTCTGCCTGGTCACGCGCGACAGCTGGTAGTCCAAGAGAAGAGGCGAGCTGGATGCGGCTGGGGTCAAGGTCAATGCCGAGGACGCTGCATCCTGCCGCAGACGCCAGTTGAATCGTCAATAATCCCAAAAGCCCCAATCCAATTACGGCGACATTTTCTCCAAGCTGCGGTTCGGCCAGACGAAAACCGTGAAGTGCAATTGCGCCGAGGGTGGTGAAGGCCGCAGACTCGAAATCCACGTTTTCAGGGAGAGGCGTGAGCAGGTTACGCGGAACCACATTGTATTCAGCATGGACAGCATAACCGCCGCCCGCGCAAGCCACGCGTTGACCAACCTTGAATCCGGCCATGTCCGGTCCGAGCGCGACGATAGTGCCGGCAGATGAATAGCCGAGCGCCATCGGCTGGTCGAGGCGGTTGAATGCGGCTTGGACAGTCGGCATGAGGCCTTCGCGTTTCGCCTTATCCAGGACTTGCTTCACGAGATCGGGGCGGGAGCGCGCTTTACCGACGAGGCTCTTCCCGGCGAACTCAACAACCATGCGTTCGGTGCCAGCCGAGACGAGGGATGCAGATACTCTGACAAGCGCCTGTCCTGCACGTGGAGTGGGGACCGGGATTTCCTCGATGGTTGCCTTGCCGTTTTTGACGTTTTGAAGGAGTTGTTTCATGTGAGTGGGGTCGTGCTTGCTTTTGTGATTTTGTTTTGCAGCGCGGAAAGTATAACCCATCTCCTCGTTTCATCTTTTGCCCAAATAAAGTGTGACGGTAGCCGGCATTTCGTATCAGGACGAATGTCACCTTTACGGTTAAGGAAAAACTTAATTATTGACTACCTATTCTCGAAATGCTATTCTGATTTCAAGCCATCGAAAGTATTGGCGCGTTTTCATATGCAAAAAAGGAGACAACTATGACACTTGGTGGTTATGCTAACAATCTCGCATGGATTGACCTGACTGCGGGCAAGGTCGAGTTCAAACCAATCCCCGAGGACGATGCCCGTAAGTATATTGGGGCTCGTGGCCTGGGCGTCAAGTTTGTGTTCGACAACGGGCCCAAGGTGGATGCGCTTTCCCCAGAGAACATCCTCTGCTTCATGAACGGCCCGCTGACTGGCTCAGAGGCCAACATGAGTGGTCGCATGGCGATCGTGACGAAATCGCCTCTGACCGGGACCGTCACTGATTCTCACCATGGAGGCTGGTCTGCCGCCCGCCTACGCTGGGCCGGTTTCGATGGCTTGATCTTCAAAGGGAAAGCTGCCAAACCAACATACGCGTACATTCATGATGGACAGATTGAATTACTGGATGCATCGGAAGTATGGGGCAAGGGCGTCCACGATACCATCAAGCACTTCAAGGAGAAATACGGCGAAAAGGATCTCACAGTCATCACCATCGGACCTGCTGGCGAGAAACTCGTCAAATTCGCAAGCTGGATCAATGAGAATGACCGCGCCAGCGGACGCGGCGGTACCGGCTGCGTCGGCGGCTCGAAGAATCTCAAGGCCGTGGTCATCAAAGCTGAGAAGAAGATCACCAAAGCGGCCGACCGCGTTGCATGGAAGGCAGCGCATGAACGCGCTCTGTTCACGATCATGGCGCCGGAAAATATCACCAGCCCGCGCAAGGGTGGCCTGTCAGTTTACGGCACGAATGTGTTGATGAACATCACCAGCAGCATCGGTGGTTTGCCGACCAAGAACAGCATGTTGACTTCCTATGGCGAGCATGCAGAAAAAATCAGCGGCGAGTACGTCAAAGAACATCTATTGGTGGACGACCCGACCTGTCATGCCTGCCCTGTGGCGTGCAAGAAGGAAGTTGAAGTCAAAGACGGGCCATACAAAGGCCTGCACATGGAATCGGTCGAGTACGAACCGGCCTGGTCGGTTGGAGCGAACTGCGGTAACGATGATGCCCGCCTCGTTGCCAAGATGATCGATCTGTGCAATGACTTTGGCATGGATGCCATCGAAATCGGTCACCCTCTCTCAGTCTGGATGGAAGCCAGCGAGAAGGGCTATACCAACGGTGACGGGAAGCTAGCCTGGGGCGATCCCGATGGGATGACTAAAGCCGCCGAGATGATTGCAAAGCGCGAAGGTCTTGGAAACATCATGGCCGACGGCGCAAACGCTGTCGCCAAGCACTTCGGCCACCCCGAATTGGCGATGACAGTCAAAGGCCAGGGTATTCCGGCGTACGATCCGCGCGGAATAAAAGGCATTGGTCTTGGTTATGCCACCAGCAATCGCGGCGCCTGCCATCTGCGCGCCTACACCCCTGCCTCAGAATTGGGCGTCATGCCTTTTGGCACGCTCAAGACTGATCCACTCGAATGGAAGGGTAAGGGCGATCTGGTCAAGATTTTCCAGGACATCCACGCCTTCTCAGACAGCATGGACCTGTGCAAGTTCAGCGCCTTTGCCATGGGTACCGATGAGTACGCGGCACAATACTCGGCCATGGTGGGTGTTCCGTTCACCTCGGCAGATGTGTTGAAAACCGGCGAACGCATCTACAACCTCGAGCGCTATTACAACAACCTCGCAGGCATCGGGGAAGGCTCTGACTACTTGCCCAAGCGCTTTACCGAAGAAGCCTCCACGGAACCTGGTTCGAAGGGCCACGTCTCTGAGTTGCCGCAAATGCTGGGTGACTACTACAAAGCCCGCGGTTGGGAAAACGGCGTTGTTCCCGAAGCGAAATTGAAGGAATTGGAAATAGTCTAGAGTCAATCCCGAGTGTTTAGAAGAAAACGACGCGTCCAAACGGGCGCGTCGTTTCTTGTTGGGTAACTCGTAGAGGCCAAAGACTACTGACTCTGATATATTGAACACCCCGCCTTGAAACCTGATTCTTTTACCGCTTCATGCCCCCGCCCGGAGGGTTTTCATTGCAAACCGCGCCAGGAAATCCTCGGCAACCTGATCATCCAACTCCATTGTCAATCGCGTCTGCCCCACTTCAAGCGAGCCGAGACGGAAAGGTTCCATGCGCTCAAAGCGGACAACCCAGCCGTCGCCGCGGATCAAGTTTTCTCCTTCCAGGGTGCCGCCGAGCTCCTTTAAATATTCCTTTAACAATAAATATGGAATCCCGCGCATTTCGCGGACGATGGTCTGCATCTGGTTAGCCGCCGCCGACGGGAGGGAAGATGTCCACTTTGTCGTTGGGCTGGACGACTGTGTCCATTTTGTTATCCATGTAAACAGCTTCCCGTCCATTGATAAAAAACTTCATATGTTCATGGAAGCGGTTATTTTCGTCCAATAATTCGGGGCGCAGAGCAGGATAGATCGCTATTACCTTATTCACTATGTCCATGGCTGTAATATCGGGATGCGCATCGATCTCGACCGTCTTCTGTCCCACAATTGCGCGGAGGGTGGCATAAAAATTTACCTTCATAAAGTCTCTCCTTTTCTCCAGGAAAAGTATACCAAATGGGAAAGGTGAAGACAATAAAAAGTCCAAAGTCTCCTGACTTTGGACTCCGCGTCATTTTACGGACATTGAATAATTCCCTGTGCCCACAGACATCCGCCGCAGACAGGAGCAATCACGTTGCCGAGGCAATCCTCTTCGTTTGACTCAGAGAGATCACAGCCGCCGCAGAAGGTGCAGGGGGAAAAGGCGAAGTTGTGCAAGCGTTCGCGATAGGCCACGTAATCGGAGTCCAGCCAGATGTCCGAAAGAGAGCGTTCACCCACGTTACCGATGACGTGTTTTTTGGAAAGGCGCGGCTTACCATGCAGGTAACTCATGTGCGTGTGCATCAGCGGCCAGCAGGGACTGACGTCCCCCGTCCATGAGATGGTCATTGTCCCGTTTTCGACAAAGTTGCAGGTGTCACTGGCCCCGCCCCAGTTGTTGCCTGCGTAGGTGATATTCAACTGGCTGTTGAAGATCTTGAAGAGCGCCTCGCTTGTAAGTTCATCGAAGTCCATTTTAGGCAGGCTCAGGCGCGGCAGGTGGGGAGCCTGCATATACGCGATATTATGCATGACGCCCTTGTAGAGCACTTCATCCTGCAGGTTTTCCGTGGGCGGCTGGAGGTTGCTGACCGAAAAGTACTTCGCCTTGAACGATTTGCCGATCTTGATGACCTGCGGCAGGTCGGCGATATTGCGTTTCATGGCGACGAAGGCAATGCCGATTTCCGGTTTGGGGAAGTGGCTGGCAGGTCGCATACTGGCAAAACGCTTTAGATTCGCAATAATGTTGGGCAGTTCGGCCCCGAGACGGACATCTGAATAAGTTTCGGGCGAAGCGCCGTCAATTGAGACCCACAATACATCCAGTCCCGTTTCGATGATCTCACGTGATTTTTGCTCGGTTAACGTTGTGCCATTTGTAATGAGCTCAACTTTTACGCCCAGTTCCTTCACGCGACGGATCCAGCCAATCGTCTTTGGGTGAAATAACGGTTCCCCGATCCCGCCGAAGTAAACGCTCGGTACTGGAGACAGCTCCTTCAACCCCGCGAAGATGCGCTCGAAAGTCTCATCGGTCATGCGGCCGATGGGCTGGTCCCACGCGTTACGGAAACATGTAATGCAGTCGAGGTTGCAGGCTACAGTCGGTTCTATGTAGACTTTGGTAAGATGCGTCACCGGGCGGTGCAGGCGGACAAAGTTCTGGCCTTCGTCGAGGCGAACCCTTGCACCAGGCTGCAGCCCATATTGCTCAGCAACTTGAGGCGGGAGAATGAGGCGTCCATTTTCGTCCACTTCCGCCCAGGTCGTTGTTGGTTTTGTTGAGAGGACCATACTTGCTCCACTTCCGTTAGCAGTTCCCCTACGGGGAATTAATTACTACCAATCTTACCCAAATTCATAGAAAAACCCAGTGACAAAAGTTACAGATTTTCGGATGACACCTGCAATATGTGCCAATACTGCCGATGATATAATCCTAACACACTGTTGATAGGAGGCCTACGTGGCTGACATTCGTGTTGAGAAATTCGCCAAAGTGCTTGTGGAGCATTCTGCTCGCATTATCCCGGGTGACCGCGTTCTCTTGGAGGGAACGACGGCTGCCGAGCCTTTGCTCCGCGAACTGTACATTCAGATTTTGCAGAAGGGTGGACACCCGCACCTGTTGATGGCGCTGCCCGGTACGATGCCCTTCAGCCAGGATGAGCTGTACATGACCTACGCCAGCGATTCACAACTGGACTTTGTGCCTTCGTTCTACAAACTGGCATATGATCAGTTTGAGAGTCGCATCCGCATTCACTCGGCAACAAATACACGTGGGCTGACGAACATTGACCCTGCCAGAGTGCAGAGACGCGGCAAGGCGACCAGTTCAATCACCGAAGCGCAGATGCGGCGTGGCGGGGCGGGGCAGTTCAAGTGGGTTACGACCCTCTACCCCACCGAGGCCTATGCACAGGACGCCAGCATGAGCCTCAAGGAATATGAGGATTTTGTCTTTGGCGCAGTGCACACAAATGAAGCCGACCCGATTGCTTTCTGGAGAAGTGTTGAGAAGAAGCAGCAGTCTGCTGTGGACTTCATGAAGGGAAAGAATCAAGTTGTCCTGCGCGGCCCGAATGTGGAATTGACTCTCTCAGTCAAGGGGCGTACGTTCAACAACTCATTCGGTACGTTCAACATGCCAGATGGCGAAATCTATACCGGTCCCGTTGAGGAGTCGGTCAATGGCTGGGTGAAGTTCACCTACCCCGCGAATTACAATGGTGTGAGCGTCGAAGGTGCAGAGTTGACTTTTTCCAATGGCCGCGTCGAACAGGCCAAGGCTGAAAAGAATCAGGACTTCCTCATGAGAATGCTCGAAAGCGATGCAGGTTCACGCCATCTCGGTGAATTTGCCATCGGCACCAACTTCGACATCAACCGCTTCACGGGAAATATTCTCTTCGACGAGAAGATCGGCGGCTCATTCCACATGGCGCTTGGTGCGGGGTATCCTGAAACAGGTTCAAGAAATAAGTCTTCCATCCACTGGGATATGATCTGCGATATGCGGCAGGATGCCGAGATCACCGTGGACGGCGAATTGTTCTATAAGAATGGGCAGTTTGTGTTCGAGAAATGATTTATGGTAGGGGCGACTCGCGAGTCGCCCCTATATTGTGTTTAATAAAATCCCACCGTTTCATCAATTTCATGAGCATAGGCATCGATCCCGCCGCGGACGTTGAAGACGTTCGTCCAGCCCTGCGCGGCGAGCCAGCGTGTCACATCTGCGCTGCGGTTTCCATGATGACACATCACGTAGACTTCCGCATCCTGGGGCCTGGCCGACTCGGGCAGCGCCTCCACACCCTGGCGTGCCAGTCGGCTCATCGGCGTGACCTCGAGCCTGCTGTCCGTTATTTTGGCATGGGACAGCTCATGGAGTTCGCGTACATCCAGTAAAACGAATTGTTCGTCTGATTTAAGTTTGTTTGCCAGATCAGTGACAGTAATTTCAGGGAGCATGATTTTCTCCGTAGGGACAGGACTAAGTGCCCGAAAGGGTATGCTCCTGTCCAGGATGGGCGACGGGAAGCCTCGCCCCGACGGTTATTCCAGCGCCTTCAAATACAATTTATCCACGTATTCCTTGACCATCCTGCGAGTGGAGAATTGCGGTGTGACGGTTTTGATCGATTCCTTGACGCGTTCCAGCCAGTCACACGGAATGTCTTTGATATCGCGGCTGTAGTACAGCGGGATGATCTCATTTTCCAGGGTGGAGTACAAGGCCTCAGCATCCTGAGCGTCCTGAACTTCGGGCGAGACATGTTCCTTGTCCTCGCCAATGGCCCAGCCGTTCCTGCCGTTGTAACATTCGCGCCACCAGCCATCCAGCACGGAGAAGTTCAGCGCACCATTGAGACCCGCTTTCATGCCCGACGTGCCCGATGCTTCCAGCGGACGCCGCGGCGTGTTCAACCACACATCCACGCCCTGGACGAGATAACGCGCCAGGTTCATATCGTAGTCCTCAACGAAGATGAGCCGTCCGCCTGTCTCTGCGCGCTTGACCTGCTGGTAGATTTTTTGGATCAATTGTTTGCCCGGGTCATCCGCAGGATGTGCCTTCCCCGCGAAGATGATCTGCACAGGCCGATTGGGACGGTTAATGATGCTGAGCAGGCGTTCCACATCCGAAAGGATCAGGCTCGCGCGTTTGTACGTAGCGAAGCGGCGGGCAAAGCCGATCGTCAGGGCGTAGGGATTGATCATCACACCCGAAGCCACCACCTGCACAGGATGGAATCCGCCCTGCCGCCAGCGGTCACGGACACGTTCGCGCAAATAAAAAGCCATCTTACGTTTGAGATGCTGGCGCACGGCCCAGATCTTTTCGGTTTCAATATCGTCCAGCTTGGCCCACAGTTCCGGTTCATCCAGATGGTCCAGCCAGTCACTGCCAAACTCTTCTGTGAGCAGGTTGCGCAGGCGGCGTGCCATCCAGTTCGCCGTGTGGACGCCGTTCGTCACATGCGTGATCGGTACTTTTGATTCCTTTTTATTCGGCCAGAGGAAGTTCCACATCTTGCGCGCGACCTGTCCATGCAGTTCCGAGACCGCATTACGGCCCTCGGAATACCGAAGAGCGAGGATGCCCATGCTGAACGTCTCGCCCTGTGGCTGCTGGTGGCGCGCGAGATCAAAGAACTGTTCGCGGTCGAGTCCGAGCTCAGGCCAGGTGGACGCCAGGTATTTGTCCATAAGCCACAGGGGAAATTCATCGTTGCCGGCGGGGACCGGCGTATGAGTGGTGAAGATGTTTTGCTTGCGCGTCTTTTCAATGGCCTGCTGAAACGTGTGGCCTGCCGCCACCAGTTCACGTGCGCGCTCCAGCACCAGGAATGCCGCATGCCCTTCGTTCATATGCCAGACGGACGGGTTATATCCCAGGGCACGCAGGGCCCGCACCCCGCCAATGCCGAGCAGGACCTCCTGCATGACACGGCGGTCCAGGTCAGACCAATACAGCCGTCCCGTCAGCAGGCGGTCATATTCTGAGTTCGCTTCGACATTGGAATCGAGCAGATAAAGTGGCACCCGCCCCACGCGGACTTCCCAGATTTGCGCTGAAAGGACGCGGTCGGGTAACTCCACCTCGATGGTTAAGCGTTCGTTGCCTTCATACACGGGCAGGGCAGGCAGATCTTCGAAGACAAGAGGATTATTGAAAGCCTCCTGCCAGCCATATTCGCTGATCCGTTGTGAGAAATAACCCTGTGCATACATAAAACCGACGGCCGTCAGCGGCAGTCCCAGATCAGAGGCTTCCTTCAAATGATCGCCGGCCAGCACGCCAAGTCCGCCGGAATAGATGGGGAGGGTTTCGTGCAGCCCAAACTCCATTGAGAAATATGCAATGGGTCGGTTGACCAGTTCCGGGTGAGTCCGAAGCGCCCACGGTTCCGCCTGTGCGAGATACGCATCGAGGTCCGAAAAGACTCGCTTGTACGAGTACATGTAATCGTTGTCTTTGGTCACCTCGTTCAGGCGGGAGCGGTCCACCTCACGCAGCATGCGGATGGGGTTGTGGTTAAGTCGTTCCCATAGATCATTATCCAGACGGGAGAACAAGCGCATGGCGGTGGGATTCCACGTCCACCACAGGTTGTAGGCCAGTTCGCCGAGGCGCGTCAGTTTTTGTGGAAGATCAAATGAGTTAGGGAACTGAGTTCGAAAAGTATTCATAGCGGGCAATCATACCAAACTATGGAGACTTCCGAAGTCTGAATTTCGAGATAGAATGGACTCATGACCGACGTCCAGCTTTTTATCACTTGTCTGGTCGATTCTTTCTACCCGGAAACCGGGGAGGCGATCGTCAGTATTCTCCGCCGCCTCGGCCTCTCAGTGGACTTCCCGCCCGATCAAACCTGCTGCGGACAGCCCACGTTCAATGCCGGTTTGCGTGCCGAAGCCCGCCCGATGGTCGAGCATACCATCCGCGTCTTCGAAAAAGCGGACGGCGATATTGTGATCCCCTCTGGCTCCTGCGCGCACATGATCAAGCACAACTACCCTGAACTGTTTTCCGATGACCCGCGCTGGCTGCCGCGTGCGCAGGCCCTGGGAAAGCGCGTCTTTGAGTTCACGGAGTATCTGGTGGACAAATTGGGCGTGACCGACCTGGGCGCGCACTGGGATGGCGTCCTGACCTATCATCCCTCCTGTCATCTTCTGCGCGGCATGGACATTGACCACCAGCCGCGCGCCCTGCTTGCCAACGTCCGCGGCGCGACGATTATCGATTTGCCCCACGATGATGAATGCTGCGGCTTCGGCGGCGTCTTCTCCATGGAACATCCTGAGTTGTCTGCGGAATGGTTGAAAAGGAAAATTAGCAATCTGGAGGAAACAAAATCCCCGACTTTGGTCGTCGCCGAGTCGGGTTGTCTCATGCACATTGCGGGCGGGTTGCACAGGCAGAAGAAGACTCAGCGCGTGATGCACATTGCAGAAATTCTCAACCACAGATGAATACTGATTTCAGATCACGAATTCGAAAATCTCTTGCGAACGAAAACCTGCAGATCGCGCTCGATAACAACACCGAGCGCAGGCTCAAAGTCCGTGCGCTTGCATTGGAATCCCTTCCCGATTGGGAGGAGCGCCGCCAGCGCGCACATGCTGTCCGCGCGGATGTTATCGCACACCTGGATGATTACCTCCAGCAATTCATCAGCAAAGCGGAACAGAACGGCGTCATCGTTCACCGCGCAAAGGATGCGGATGAGGCGATCAAGATCGTTTTGGAAATTGCAAAAGATTCACCACAAAGTGCACAAAGGGAAAAAGAAGAGTCCTTTGTGCCCCTTAGTGACCTTCATGGTAAAGAAATTCTGGTGGCAAAATCAAAGTCAATGGTTTCCGAGGAGATCAACCTCAACCATGCCCTTGAAAAAGAAAATATCCGCGTAGTCGAGACCGACCTGGGCGAGTACATTGTCCAGCTCCGTCATGAGCGGCCTGCTCATATCATCACGCCGGCCGTCCATTTGCGGCGCAGCGATGTGGGTCAACTCTTTCACGAAAAACTTGGCATTCCATACACGGAAGATATTCCCACGCTCACGAACACTGCGCGCAAAGTCCTGCGTGAAGTGTTCCTCACCGCTGACGTAGGCATGAGTGGCGCGAACTTCGGCGTAGCCGAGACTGGCGGCATCTGTCTTGTCACCAACGAAGGCAACGGGCGCATGGTCACCACGCTGCCGCCCACCCACATCGCGCTGATCGGCATGGAGCGCCTGGTCCCCACGCTTGATGATCTCGCGCTCATGCTCTCGCTCCTGCCTCGCTCGGCCACCGGCCAAAAACTCAGCGTTTATACCCAGATCCTTCACGGTCCGCTCACAGGCCAGCACCGCCACTTCATCATTCTCGACAACGGGCGCTCGCATCTGCGGGGTTCGCCGCTCGCTGAATCGCTCTATTGCATCCGCTGCGGTGCATGCCTAAATGCCTGTCCCGTTTTTCGTGAGCTTGGCGGCCATGCCTACGGAAGTGTCTACCCGGGGCCCATCGGCTCCGTCATTTCTGCTGGCCTCTTCGGAAGCGAATTCGTGCCGCTGGCGCAGGCCTCGTCCCTGTGCGGCGCTTGCAAGGAAGCCTGCCCGGTGGACATCGACTTGCCTAAACTGCTGACTCGTGTTCGGGCAGGACAAACCCCAGTGGTCAGTGGCCCCCCTTCGGGGACTTCGCAGTCGTCTATAGCCAGTAACGGCAACCATGGACTGTCCTTCCTCTCCAGATTCTTCATGCGGACATATGACCGCATCGCGCGGGACCCGCGTCTGTTCGCCGTTTCGCAGAGACTGGCGGCCCTGGGAACCTTTCTCGTTTCACCCTTCTCAAGCATGTTCCGCATCCCGGCATTCACAGGCTGGGGGTACAGCAAGGATTTTCCGAGATTCGCGGGGCGGCCGTTTAGAGCAAGGTTTCACCGCGAAGACGCTAAGGGTGCAAAGGTTTCTAAGAAAGCAAAGGAAGAGCTTCGCGCTCTTCCTACCTTCGCGGTTCAAAAAGCGGGAGTTGATCAATTCACAAAAGAACTCACCGCAGTTGGCGGAAGCGTGCATGAAACCGACAACCCCACGCGTGATATCGTCGCGTTCCTGCAAGAGCGCGGAATTGATCACATTCATCTTGAGCCAAACACGCTGGACGAATCCCTTGTGCGGGAATGCGGCATCACCACAACCAGCGAACCGTATCCCGGAATCCGCGTCGGCGTGACCCCGCACGTTGCACTAAATTGGAAAGAGTCGTGCGGGGTAACCAAAGCCATTTGCGGGCTGGCGGATACCGGGTCCGTTTTGATCGTGAATGGAGCAGGGGGCCCGCTCCAGGCGTCGCTGCTGACCGAAGTCCACATCGCGGTGCTGAAAAAGTCCACGATTCTGCCATCGCTGGAAAACGCGGTGGATCTGGTCCGTGGAACGCAATCTGCGGTTTTTATCACCGGTCCCTCACGCACCGCAGACATCGAAATGACGCTGACCATCGGCGTGCACGGCCCCGGCGAAATTCACGTCTTTCTCGTTGACGGGTGATTATCAGGGTGATACAATGCAACCCGCTAAGTCGCCCCCATCGTCTAGCGGCCCAGGACGAAGCCCTCTCAAGGCTTAAACAGCGGTTCGAGTCCGCTTGGGGGCACAGAATAAAAGAGCTGCTATAGCAGTGGCTCTGTGCAATCAAACAGGCGGCCCCACAGGGGCACGGAGAGAGTCACCAACTGGTGGCTC
This sequence comes from Chloroflexota bacterium, assembly GCA_029782225.1. GTDB lineage: Bacteria > Chloroflexota > Anaerolineae > Anaerolineales > Villigracilaceae > JAKOVF01. The sequence continues at coordinate 26,730 of JAKOVF010000400.1, forward strand.
TTCTTTTTTGGAGAATTATGAAAACATCATCGTACTCGCGCGGCTATCTCATTGCATTCACTGCAACTGTGCTTTGGTCATCCACCGGGGTGATCATCAGTTACCTGAGTAAAACGTATTCGCTGCCTTCTCTGGTGCTTGCCTTCTGGCGGGATTTGTTTGTCTCGTTTGGCATGTTGGTGGGGTTGTTACTTTTCAGCCGAAGCCGCTTTCATCTTCCACGTTCGCAGTGGGGATTCATGATCTTGTACGGCCTGACTCTCGCCATCTTTAACTCGATGTGGACGTTTTCGGTTCAATTCAACGGGGCGGCGGTCGCAACCGTGCTGGCTTTCAGTTCGCCTGCAATGACGGCGATCCTGAGCCGCATTTTCTATAACGAAAAAATTAGATGGATCAAGATCGTCTCAATCCTCTTGAGTCTGGGAGGAATGATTTTTGTCTCTGGCGCACAAAACCCTGCCACATGGAAACTGAATGCAGCGGGAATCATTTTTGGTTTACTCACCGGCTTATTTTTCGCAGTTTATAACATGGGCGGTAAACATGCCTCCGATGAAAAGATCGATTCATGGACGGCCCTGCTCTACTCGTTCGCCAGTGCAACTTTCTTCCTGGCACTCTTCAATTTGGGAATGGACTTGTTCTCAGGCAGGCCTGTTTATGGAGACATGCTCTGGCTGGGCAACTCGGTCAATGGCTGGGGACTTCTGTTCTTCCTGGGCGTTGTACCAACCCTTGTCGGGTTTGGCCTGTACACGATGAGCATGAGATTTATCCCCGCGACGTCGGCAAATCTTGTCGCGACGCTCGAGCCGGTCTTTACGGCGATCTGGGCGTTCCTGTTCCTCAAGGAATTGCTCAAAGGAGATCAATTCTTCGGCGGGCTGCTGGTTTTGATCGGTGTGATCTTGTTGCGGATGAGTGAAGGCGAAAAGACTGCGGAAGTGCTTCTCGAGCCTTCTCCTTAGATGAAGAAGCAGTTTATGAATTGGTACAATCGCCCGCATGACCAAATCCTATCGTTTCTTCGATATCATCCTCGGCATCTTTGTCGCAGTGCTCCTCATCAGCAACATCGCCTCCTCTGCCAAGATCGTGGACTGGGGTTTCAGCATCTTCGGCGTCCGTATGGCCTTCGACGCGGGAACCATCCTTTTCCCCATTAGTTACATCTTTGGCGACATCCTCACCGAAGTCTACGGCTACAAGCGTTCCCGCCGCGTGATCTGGACAGGTTTCTTCTCTCTGGCGCTCGCGGCCTTTGTTTTTTGGCTGGTCAGCCGAATGCCCGGCGAATCAACCTGGCAGGGCTACGCAGGAGATAACGCCTATCAGGCTATTCTCGGCGGCATGAGCAGCGGAGGGATTGTCATTGCCAGTCTTACGGCTTATTGGCTGGGAGAATTTAGCAACTCCTTCGTGCTCGCCAAGATGAAGGTCCTGACCAATGGCCGCTGGCTCTGGACGCGCACCATTGGCAGCACGCTTGTTGGCGAGGGTGTTGACTCCGCGATCTTTATCCTTGTTGCCTCTGCCTTCGGTGTCTTTCCATGGAGTCTCTTCCTCACACTGACCCTCACCAACTATATTTTCAAAGTCAGTATGGAAGCGCTGATGACCCCGGTCACGTATGCAGTGGTCAATACCCTCAAACGCGCCGAGCATGAAGATGTCTATGACCGAGAAACCAATTTCAATCCGTTTATTATTTAAACACAAAGGACGCCAGGTTACGAAGGTTTAAAACCTCAGGCGAAGTATCTTTCCCCTTTGTTTACTTCGTGCCCTTCGTATTTAAGAATTGCTGGTTGAAGTAAAATACCTCCATGCCAAACATCCTCGTTGTTGGTTCCCTCAACGCAGATCTGGTTGTCCGTACACCGCGATTTCCGAAGCCGGGCGAGACCATCAGCGGCGAGGATTTACAAACCCTTCCAGGTGGCAAAGGCGCGAATCAGGCCGTCGCCGCTGCGCGACAGGGTGCGAACGTTTCCATGCTCGGGCGCGTTGGCAAAGATAATTTCGGTCCGCTCCTCCTCAACAGCCTCCAGTCAAATCATGTGGATACTTCCCTCGTTCGCGAAGACGACTCTGCCACTGGCACAGCCATCATCATTGTGGACTCGAATGGGCAGAACAGCATTGTTCTCTCTGCGGGAGCCAACGGCAGGGTCTCTGCTGCGGATGTAGACCACGTTTCTTTTTCCGACTATAGTCTGCTCCTGCTTCAACTGGAAATCCCCATCCCGACAGTTCTTCATGCAGCCCAACGCGCCCACGAAAGCGGACTCCGTGTCCTGCTCAACCCTGCGCCGGCCCAAGCTCTTCCCGATGAATTGATTGCATTAGCAGATTTCATCATCCCCAATGAGACAGAACTCAGCTTGTTGACCGGTCAGCCTGTCAAAGACATCGCATCCGCTGAGCAGGCTGCCATGGCTTTATTGAAGCGCGGACCAAAGAATGTGATCGTGACCCTCGGCGGAAACGGCTCCTTACTCGTAAACAAAGAGGTGACTACACATGTTTCGACGTACAAAGTAAAAGTAGTAGATACCACTGCCGCCGGTGACGCGTTCATCGGCGGTTTTGCGTTCAAGATTTTGGAGTTGGAAAGCTTGCTGTCCGAAAAGGTGGAAGAGGCGGTTCGATATGCCAATGCCTGTGGTGCTCTCGCCACGACCAAATTCGGCGCTCAGCCATCCCTGCCAACCCATGAAGATGCAAAGGAATTTCTGTCATTGCGAGGAACGTAGCGACGACACTTGCACCGCACGCAAGTGCAGGTGAGCAATCTCCTCTTAATCGGAAGATTTCTCTCGGAGAGGATTCCATCTAGTTGGGGATTGCTTTGGGCAGAGAACGCCCTCGCAATGACAGGCAATAGGATATTATGAATCCCACCCGCATCATTATTGACACCGACCCCGGCGTGGACGACGCGCTAACCTTCCTGCTCGCGCTCGCCTCTCCTGAAATCAAACTCGAAGCCCTGACCACCGTCCGCGGCAATGTGACTGTTGAGATGGCAACACGCAATGCGCTTTCCATCCTGGAAGTCGCGAACGCGAGCCACATTCCTGTTGCCCAAGGATGTTCTCTGCCGCTTGTCAGCGAACTCAGCGTTTCTGGTGAAGCCGTGCATGGTCAAAGCGGCATTGGCAAAGCGACCCTGCCTGAGCCGAAATCTAAGGTTGTCGCCCAGCACGCGATCGATTCTCTGATCGAGAGGATCGTGGCCGAGCCGGACGAAATCACGCTGTTCACCATCGGCCCAATGACCAACCTTGCGCTGGCAATCCGCAAGGAGCCGCGAATTGTCTCTGCCTTGAAAGGACTCGTCATTATGGGCGGTGCGATCCGCCAGGGAGGAAATGTCACACCGTTGGCGGAATTCAATATCCACGCTGACCCTCATGCTGCCCATATCGTCTTTCACTCCGGTATCCCGATGACATTGATTCCTCTGGATGTAACCTACAAGTGTCTACTCACTTCTGCAGATGTGGAGCAGCTCAATAAGATTGACTCTCCGATCGCACGCTTTGTATCTGATGCGACGGCAACCTATATGGACTTCTATAGAAGGTACGAAGGCTTCGATGGCTGCGCCTTGCACGATCCGCTGACACTGGCTACCATCATTGCTCCAGAACTTCTCACTTTCGAAGAACATCACGTTGATGTGGATATCTCTGGCGGCGTTTCGATGGGCAACACCTTCGCGGATTTTATGAACGTTTCAAAGAAACCTGCCAATATGAAAGTTGCCCTTGATGTGCGTGGGCGGGAATTTGTTGAGTTGTTTGTGGAGAGAATGGAATCTTTGTGTGTCAGGCTGAGCGAAGCGAAGCATCTCCCACATCACAAACGAGACTCTGCGGTCGCGACGGACGCTCCCTCACATCGTCCCGATGCTCCTTCGGGGGAGTGACATGTTGAAACGCATCCTGCTCGACACTGACCCTGGAATTGACGACTCTTTAGCCATTCTCCTTGCTTTGGCATCTCATGAAATCTCGCTCGAAGGCATTAGTGTTGTTCACGGAAATTGTTCAGCCGCGCAGGGGACGGTCAATGCACTGTCGGTGCTGGAACTTGCAGGTGCAAGCCATATCCCCGTTTACAAAGGCTGTGACTTGCCGCTGGTACAGCCCTCCCTGCTCGCGCCGGAGACTCATGGGGATACTGGTCTGGGGTATGCGAAGCTGCCAGCACCGCTGAGTCCGCCCAAAGTCCAGAAGGGAAGCGATTTTCTCATCGAGCAGCTCATGTCCGCGCCGGGGGAATTTACTCTGGTTTGCATCGGCCCGTTGACCAATGTCGCACTGGCAATACGACAGGAACCGCGCATTGTAGAGGCTGTCAGGGAAGTCTTTATCATGGGCGGGGCGATCCGTCATGAGGGAAATACAACGCCGCTGGCTGAGTTCAACACGTTCGTCGACCCGCACGCCGCGCATATTGTCTATCACTCCGGGATGCCGATCACGCTGACGCCTCTGGATGTGACGTATGACTGCGTCCTTTTGAAAGAGGACGTGGAGAGATTGCTGAAAATTGACTCGCCCATCACGACGTTCATCGCAGATGCGACCCGCTTCTACATGGAATTTCACGATGAGTATCAAAGCATCGAGGGCTGCGTGATCAACGATCCGCTCACGATGGCCTTGACTTTTGCTCCCGATTTATGCAGTTATCAAGAGGTCTATGTGGATGTCGATTTATCGGGCGGAGTCTCGATGGGCAATACGTTTGCAGATTTTTACAGGATGACAAAGAAGCCTGCAAATATGAAGGTTGCGCTGAGCGTGAAGGCCAGGGATTTTATTGAGTTGTTTCTGCAGAGGATGGAGAAACTTGCCAGGGAGTCAAACGTCTTATCCTCCCCGCAGGGGACCTGACGTTTGATATCCGAAGTCGGGTCCCCTTCAGAGATGGCAAGACTCCGGGCCCCAGATACGAAGTGAAACAAACGCCGCACGGCGGTGTTGTAAAAATCAAATCCCAAGAAGGAGAATGCAAAATGAGTATCATCACCCAAAACATTGTCTACTTCATCATTGCCATCCTGGTCATCATTGGTCTGCTGGTATGGGCGTATGCTACGAAGCGTTTACAGCAGGACTTCAACACCATCACGTGGACTCTGATCCCTGTCGCCATCGCTATCAATGTGGTGATCGGTGAGATTGTTGTTACGCTGAAATTGCCGGTGTATTTGGATTCAATAGGAACCGTCTTCGTGGGAGTCCTTTGCGGCCCGTGGGCCGGTGCAATAACGGGGATGCTCGCGAACATTATCTGGGGATCGATCATTGACCCGAACGCGTTCCCCTGGTTCCCGGTCGCGTTCTTCATCGGTCTAATCTCCGGTTTCTGCGCCAAAGGCGGACTGTTCAAGAACTGGTGGAAGGTCATGATCACAGGTTTCCTGGTGGCATTGACGGCTGCCCTGGTCTCAACACCGATCTCCGTGGGTGTTTACGGGGGCATAACGGCCAGTGGATCATCCTTCATCACCGCCTATTTGCTCCAGACCGGGCAAAACCTCCTGCCAGCAGTATTGATCACCAATAACCTGGTCGAGCCATTCGACAAGATCTCCACATGCCTGCTTGCGTTTGCTCTCATGCAGGGTCTGTCCACTCGTTTCCTGGCCCGTTTCCCACGGCCTGAGAATGTCGAAGTCCAGCAGCGTGTGAACTGGGTCCAGATCGCCCTGGCTGTGGTCATTGTGATTGCAGTGTTGGCGCTCTACATCCTGGTGGTTGCAAAAATGACCGCTTAGTACGGTCAAAAGCGCCCGGTTTTGCTCAATTCAAAGAAGAGACCCGATCCAAAATCAGGTCTCTTTTTTGTCGTTTATAATTTGTTTCCATGCATGAAAGATTATCTTTCTACGTGCCGCGAAACAGTCTGTTGCATCGCCTCAACCCGCTCACAAAACTGACCCTGGTCTTTGCGTTCGTGCTGATCGCGTTTGGCTCTGGTTTCTACTGGATGCCTCACCTGCTTCTCCTCTTTGGAATTATTCCCCTGAGTTTTCTGGGCAAAGTAGGGCGTGAGTACTTGATGGCCGCGTTCCGACTCATCCTTCCTGCCGCAGGATTTCTTTTTGTGATGCAGGCTCTCTTCCAACCTTTGGAAGGCAGGGAGCTTTTTCGTTTCTATTTTCTTCATCCAACACTGGAAAGCATAATGTATGCGTTTGCCAATGCGACCCGCATCGTTGTGATGGTTTCATCTTTCACTCTGCTCCTGCTTACTACGCACCCCAGCGAAATGATGTCCGACCTCACCCGCCGCGGACTGCCGCCGCAGTTTGCCTACGTGATCATTTCCACTCTGCAGATCCTGCCGCAGATGCAGGCCAAGGCGCAGACTATTATTGCCGCCCAGCGTTCGCGCGGGCTCGCCACGGAAGGTTCATTCCTAAAACGTGTTGGATCCCTTGTCCCGCTGGTAGGGCCACTCGTGTTTGGGTCGCTGGTGGAAGTGGAAGAGCGCGCCATTGCCATCGAGGCGCGCGGCTTCACATCCACCCGGCCGAAAACATCCTTGCGCGAAATCCCGGATTCCCGATTCGATAGAATCATTCGCTGGTCCCTCATCCTGCTCATCATCGTCGCATTCGGGTTAAGAATATGGCTATCGTAGACCTGCGAAACGTCACGTATCGATATCCGCTCACCGATTCGCCCGCGCTGAAGAGCATCAGCCTGCAGGTTAACGAAGGAGAGTTCGTCGCAGTTGTTGGGCCGAACGGGGCCGGAAAATCTACATTATGTTATTCGTTGGCAGGTTTTGTCCCGCATTTCTTCAAGGGGGAACTCACAGGCATCGTTGAAGTTGCCGGCCTGCAATCACAGAATTCAAAACTGGAGGACTGGGTGCTCAACGTTGGCCTCGCCTTCCAGAATCCGTTCAACCAGATCAGCGGCGCGAAATATACGGTTTATGAAGAATTAGCTTTTGGGCTTGAAAACATTGGCATCCCGCGCGACGAGATCAAGGCCCGCGTTGAGCAAACGATGAATTTGACGGGCATTGCTGATCTGGCAGATCGCTCGCCCTATTCCCTCTCCGGCGGTCAACAGCAACGCGTCGCGCTGACCTCGATCCTGGTCATGCAGCCGAAGGTGCTCGTTCTAGATGAGCCAACTTCGCAAATGGACCCGATCGGCACGCGCGAAGTCTTTGGCGTGATCCGTGGAATGGCGCATCGCGGTCTGACCGTCATCCTGGTCGAGCACAAAGTAGAGTGGATCGCCGCCTTCGCCGACCGCGTCATCGCGCTGAAAGATGGACAAGTCCTGCTCGAGGGCACTCCCAGCGAAGTGCTGACGTCTGACCTGCTGGCGGAAAATGGATTTGGGATTTCGCGGTACACCTCTGTGGCGAGGAAAGCGAAGGAACAGGGATTGTGGTCGAAGGAAAGATTACCGGTGACGCTGGATGAGGCCGTAATCGGTTTTGGCAGTGGCGACCCTGGAGGTCGCTCTGGAAAGGGGTAACCCTCTCCCTACGAAGAATTCAATGAAAATCACAATCTCCGATCTCCACTATACCTACCCGACCGGCGTGACTGCGTTGGCCGGCATCTCACTCACCGTTGACTCTGGCGAGCAGGTTGCCATCGTCGGTCAGAATGGAGCGGGGAAGACCACGCTTGTTAAACATTTCAATGGGCTTTTGCAGCCAACTGCAGGGTCGGTGTTGATCGCTGATTGGGGCACAACCGAATATTCCGTATCGAAGCTCGCCAGAAGAGTCGGCTATGTTTTTCAGAATCCCGATGAGCAACTGTTCTGCAAGAACGTTGGACAGGAAGTGGCTTTCGGGCCGAAAAATCTCGGTTATGACAAAGAGCAGGTTGAACGTCTCGTAAAAGATGCGCTGGCAATGACTGAACTCACGGACAAGGTGGAGACCAATCCCTACGATCTGTCTGCCACCTGGCGCAAGATGGTTGCCCTGGCATCGGTCATTGCGATGGATACAGACATCGTCATCTTCGATGAGCCGACGACTGGACAGGATGCCGTCAATGTGACGCGTATTGCCCATGTGGTGAAGGCCTTGCGCGAACGCGGCAAGACCGTCATCACCATCACGCATGACATTGATTTTTGTGCGGAGAATTTCGAGCGTGTGATCGCCCTGTCACAGGGGAGGGTGCTGCTGGATGGGCAGGCCAACGATGTACTTGGCCAGGAGGAAATCCTGGCGACGACCTACGTTGACCCGCCGCAATTGACACGTTTGGGAAAACGCCTGGGTTTCAAGAAAACAGTGAGGAATGAAGAGGAATTTCTGGCAGAGTTGAAACGATAAACGAAAAGGAGCCGACAGAACTCGGCTCCTTTTCGTTTTATGCTATATCATGCTGGGCCGCTTCGCGGCGAAGCATCTCCAACAAAACCATGAGGCCCTTCGCTCCGCTCAGGGTAATACATGCTATTTACCATAACGGAAAACCGATCAACGCGCTAATTTGTGTCAGCAGGGGATGATAGATTTGCAGACCGATCAAACCGACTGCTAGCCCGACCACTGTACCCGCCACGATATCCGAAAAATAGTGGACTCCCATTGCCACACGCGCCAACGAGACAAGCGGTGCCCAGATCCAGAGAATGATTGCCAGCCACGCGGGACCCAGTCCGCTTGCGAGTACGGCGATCATAAAAGCACGCGCGGCGTGGCCGGACGGAAACGAATGAGGATCTGTGTTGCGGTAGATGCCGCCCCACTCACCTTCGGGTCTGCGCCGGCGGACGCTGAACTTGATGCTTAGCACGATGACGGCGAGCCCGGCGATCCCCAGGAATATCACTACTGCCCATTGCTTCCAGAACGAATCGCGCAGGAACCATAAGATGATCAGCCCGATCCCCCAAAACCACGAGTCGCCGGAATGAGCAAAGAAGACCGAAAAATTGCGCAAAAGGCCCGGCTGTTCGGCCACGCGTAGCTGGTCGGAGAGCCGGGCATCGAATTCAAGTATGGAGCGAAAACTCATCTGGCCTTTGCCTTCGCTTTCGTGACGGAGACGGATGCTTCCTTCTTCACGGAGGCCTTCGGCTTCAATCCCTTCCTGGATCTTGAAGTGGGTTCCTTCGCCTTGACGGTCCTCTTCGCTGCAGTTTTTTTCGGGCCGGAAGAATCGTCTCGCTCCTGCCGTGCGAGATCCTCGCGCATCAGTTCGAGCTGATGCGGCTTGTCCACATCCATGCACGGCTCGGCGTGGTTCCAGATGATGGCGCGGCCTTTGATACCGAGGCGCTGACAGACACGTTCCACCGCGTCAGCCAGGGTGAGCCTGCCCGTGAGCAGCAGGAACGCAGTGCCAAGTCCGATCGCGGCCGCCTGCCGAAGCGGGCTTTTCCGATTGCCGATCAGCCTTTCCCACATGTCGAGATGTTCCGTGGCCATGCGGACGTGGGAGACGTTGATGTCCGAGCCACAGATCTGCATATCTTTGAACTTCGTGTACGTGCGCTTGGAATTGGGGAAGCGCGCCTCCATGACATCACGTGGGCATACGCCGTAGTACAGGTCGTCTTTTGTCTCCATCGCGGTATTCACCAGCCAGTCAACCATATGGGCTTTGAGGGCAGGGATATCGGCCGAGACGACGAGCACATACTTGGTCTTGGGGTCAAGCTCCAGAGCCTTATTCACACCGGCGACGATATTCGCGAGCATACGTCCCTGATTTGAAATGTAATACACCGGCTTCTTGCACGAGACCCCGCTCTTGGGTGAAAGCCCCACGATAATTACATTGTCCACCTGCTTTGCATCGCTGAGGGCATCCAGCACCCATTGCACCATGGGTTTGCCCGCCACATCGATCAAAGCCTTGGAATCGCCATGCGAATAAGCATATAGTGGCTCATCGGGCTGGGGAATTCCCCCGGCAGTTACGATTGCATCCATAAATGATTTTCCTCTCTGTAAGTGCGAGCCCCGCGAGGTCAGCAAGGGGTGAACATCCGCCTCGCACTGACACGCTAATTCAGTTCCTGCAGTTGCGGTTCAAAGCCAAGCTGATCGAGCATCTCGCTGTACTCAGGCCAGGTCAGGGGCCGCCCCTTGCCAGAGACCGCTACCAGAGCAGCTTCCATCATATTCGTTCCGAACGAACGGCCTTCCAAAACGGGCGTGGTGGTGACCAGGTACTTTCCACCTGCTTTACGGAAGATTTCCACATCTTCGGCGGTGGTTGTATTGGTGACGATAACCTTGCCCGGCAAATGATCGGGCATAAAGCGTTTGATATAGTGACAATCGCCTGCGATGACGGTTGCCCACTCATAATACTTTCCCCATTTGGGCGTGCGCTTCTCCTGTTTTTCGCCGGTTGGATAAACCCATTCAAAAGGTAATCTTCCAGCGATGGGCATTAACAGCCCTGCAAGTGTTTTTAGTGAACTGAGTTTATGAATGGCGATCGGGATATCCAGGCCAAACATCAGGTCGCCGTAAATCGTTTCATAGCCCGCTTCGGCAAATGACTTGGAGAGCCCCCAGCGATCCGTCCCAACTGTGATCAAAACTTTGCGGCCACGTGTGTTGATGTAGCTGCCGATCTTCTGATCCAGGAATGCAGGAGCCTTGTTTTCGAGAGTATTCTTCAGTCCGCCGCCATCTAGCAGCGGTGTTTTTTTGACAAAGCGTACCATGGGTTGAACTGAATAAAATGGATACCACTTGCCGTCCACCAGTGCCCCCAGGTCTGCGCCGCCGACGCCAAAGGCGTCCACTGTTCCATCCAGTTCCTTGTATTTCAAGGCGGCCGCTTCCATGTCGCCGTCTGTGCCGATGCGTTCGATGCTGACTTTTTCGCCGAGCAATGTCACTTCCACCGCTTTGTTTCGCTTCGACGAGCCGATGCTAATGCTGACTGCACGTTTCATAAGCCATGCTCCTCAGATGGGATTCTCGCCAGTTATAACACGGAATCAAGCCTGAGGGTTTGTCAGCCGCGTTCGTGACTTTTGCTGTGATCAGGCGGGTGGCGGGGTGAGCGTGAAGCAGAAGGTGGCACCTTTTCCCGCTTCGCTCTCGACCCAGATCCTGCCTCCATGCACCTCAATGATTCGCTTCACGAGGGCAAGTCCAATGCCGGTCCCATCCGAATTGGCATCCAGTTTGTTGAAGAGGCCAAAGATGCGATCATGATGTTCGGGCGCGATGCCCACACCATTGTCCTGCACGAAGAAGATCGGACTTCCATCCTGCGCCTGGCGCTGCCCGATCAGGATACGCGGTTCAGGCTGGTCGCCCATGAATTTGGCCGCGTTGTCCACAAGGTTTTGAACCACTTCAACCAGCCGCTGACGGTCTCCCAGTACGGCCGCCATTCCGGCCTGGATCTCGATCTGGATATCGCTCGATTGGATCTGTCCCTGGACCAGTTCCAGAGCCTCACGTGCAATCTCGTCAAAAGCGACCTTCTGTGGCGGGTTGATCAATCGTCCGACGCGCGAGAGCTGCAGCAACTCGTTCAACAGGGTCTGCATTTTGTCGGTTGCGTCCGCGATGCGTTTCATATCGGATTTCAAACGGACGATATTGCCCACCGAGGCGTCATGTTCCAGAAATCCAAGAAAGCCCTTGATCGTGATCAGCGGCGACTTCAGGTCATGGGAGACAGTGTATGTAAAGCGTTCGAGCTCGGCATTCTTGCTCTCGAGTTCCCGGATGAGTTTTTCGCGCTCGGTCTCCACCCACTTCCTCTGGGTGATATTGCGGACCATGACCATAGCCGATTCTGTGCCCAGCGGGGTGACGCGGGCCTCGAAGAAATGCATCTCTTCGCCCGGCGGCATGCCGTATTCAAAGGCCTGCAGTTGTCCGCTTTTCAGGGCTCGGTCCAGGGCGAAGACTGTCTGCGCGGTGATGTGCGGGGGAAAGATTTCTGCGATGTGCTTTCCAAGGAATTCCTCAGGCGGCAGCGCGGGTTTGATCTCAGTGGAGGCGATGAAATTCAGGAATATGCCCTGTTCCGAGATTTCGAAAATCATATCCGGAATGGCGTTCAGCAAGGCACGCGTACGCGCTTCACTTTGACGCAGGGCCTCCTCTGCTTTTTTCTGAATCGTCACATCGTAGAACATGGCAAGGACACATGTCTCATCTTCCAGAGTGATCAGTTCGTAAAATGCAAGAGTATGCCGGACTTCCCCATTCCGACTCGGGAACTCGTATTCGACATTTTGCATGGAGCGTTTCGAGAGCAATTCCTCAACAAAAGTGACACGCTGCTGAGGGGTTTCCCACAGTCCCAGTTCTAGAGCCGTGTGACCAATTGCCTCTTCCGGGCGCAGGCCGCTCAGGCTCCAGAAAGCATCGTTGGCAACCACGAACCTGCCTTCGTCCACGGTGGCAATGCAGATGGCCATCTGACTCGCCTGGAACACTTTACGGAAGCGTTCTTCGCTGGCCTGCAATGCCATCTGGGCCTGTTTCTGCGCAGTGGCATCGTAAAACATGGAGAGGATCGTGACCTCATCGGCCAAATGCACCAGTTCGTAAAATGCAATGACGAATTTCTGTGTGCCGCTGGCCGTGCGAAGCTGGTAGTCCGGGTTGTAGATCGAACGCGTTTGAAGCAGCCTGTGCAGGAATTCTTCACGTTCCTGTTTACTCTTGTAGTGATTCAGTTCGACCACTGTTTTTCCCAGCGTCTCAGAGCGGTCGAGCTCGAACAATAACCAGTATGCATCATTGGCGTCGAGCAGGCGGCCCTCCTCCAGGGATGTGATGGAGAGCGCCACAGGACTGACATGAAATATCTTTCGAAAGCGTTCCTCGCTGGCACGAAGTGCAGCTTCTGTTGCGCGCCTTTCCTTGAGTTCAGTCTGGGCTTGCTCATACAGGCGGGCATTATCAATGGCTAGGGATGCCAGAGCCGCGAACCGTTCGAGCACCGCAATTTGTACAGGAGTAAAGGATTTGCCCGCTTCCATTTGAGCCATCGATAGGACGCCGATGACGGTCTGCCCGGACTTAAGCGGCACACAGATCACCTCGTGAAACCCCAGCGAAGCAACCTGCTCCATCCGGCCTTCCCATTGGGAATAGTCGGCGATAAAGACAGTTTCGCCCGTTGCCCATGCTTTTCCGGTCGCGCCTTCGTTCTTGAGGGTCAAATCGTTATTGAATGGGGCGAAAGCCCCGCGGCCCAGCTCCTGGCGCAGCGCCGAGCCATCAGGCAAGACCAGGTCAACGAGTCCATGCGGCGTCTCGACCAGCTCACAGGCCCGGGCGAGGATGGATTCGAGCAGAGGCTTCAACTCGAGGCGGTTCACCAGTCCGAGCGTCGTTTCGTGCAGGGCGGTGAGGTACTCTGCCTGTCGCTGCAGTTTTTCCTCTGCCCGCAGGCGTTCTTTCAGCTCAACGTGTGCATCTTGCAGGGATCGGTTCAGGCTCGTGATCAACAAGTAAATCAAGATGCCACACAGCAAAAGAATGCTTGTGAGGTCGCGAGCATCATTGAGCGGCTGGTCAAGATGAATGGGACGCGAACCATTCCTTTCCAGGATCGCAAAATACCAGACGACCCCAATGCTCATGAGAACGATTAGAAGAGTAGCACGCCATCCCAGTAACATGCTTGCCAGCAGGATAATCACCAGGTAGGCAGCGACTGCGGCGTCCCGTATTCCATTGCCCACCCAGGCCAGGTAGGTCATAGCTGTCCAGCCACTGAAGACCAGGAGCAGGCTGGCGGCTTTTACATACCCCAATCTCATGGTCACCTGTACCAACCCCAGCATCAAAATGACCCCGCTGACAATGAATAAGGGAGTGACTCGTTCCCCGGGCAGAATAAATATTCGCGACAAAATATAAAGCAGAAGAATGGCTATCGCGCTCCATGAAAAGAAGTTCAGGAAGCGCGCAATGCGGTTTTTCTCCTCATTATCAAAGATAGGCGCTGCCAAAAGTCGATTGAATGTGGAAGACATGAGCGGGATCTCTTAAATGATTATATAACAGGTAGATTGAAATACCCTCTTTTCACGCCCCTACAAAAGGGGCAGGCGGCAGTTTCTAAATTGCCGCCTGCGGGTTAGGATTTCATCAATAACTCGTCCAGAACTTGCTTAGACTGTTTGTCTATCAGGGCGTGCTGGCTGCCTCCATGAGAATCCATGGTGACAACAACCGGGAAGCTCTTCACTTCGATCACCCACATTGCCTCCGGGACGCCAAATTCCATTTTATAAACGCCGTGCACGCGTGTCACTGTTTGCGCCAAATAGGAGGCCGCGCCCCCGATGGCATGGAAGTAGACAAACGGCCCTTCCTGACAGCCCT
>JAKOVF010000008.1 GCA_029782225.1 Chloroflexota bacterium
CTAATCGTGACGCTCAATTCCTGGGCGGTAATTCCAATGGGTGTTTTTTCAATGGCCGCGCGCAGTCGTTCGGCTACCAGGAGAGCGGTATCCAGATCCGTTTCTGGCAGGAAAACAAGAAACTCTTCGCCGCCATATCGACCTACGAGATCCACCTCCCGGACCAGGCTCTTGCAGCGCTGCGCCACTTCTTGCAGGACCTGGTCGCCTATGGGATGTCCGTAGCGATCATTGATCTGTTTGAAGTGATCCACATCCAGCATCAGACAGGAGAACGGACGATGGGTGCGAAGTGACCTGGCAAATTCGATCCTGCCCACTTCGAACAGGCTGCGACGATTCTGCAGGCCAGTCAGAGCATCCGTCAGGGCGAGGCTTTGTACCTCCTGAAATAGACGGGCGCGCTCCAGGAAAATCCCGACCTGTTTTGCAAAAATGGACATCATCGGCAGGTCGCTTTGTGGAATGCTTTCGCCCCAGACCCATAAGATCGACAACAGGCGTCTTTCGAAGATCAATGGCAAACGTAAAAGTGCAGCCTGCGGCCCAACCCCGACCAGTTGGAGCATTTCTGGAATGCCTTTTTCACGCGGCCGGCGGAACAAGACCTGGATTTCATCTTCAGGGTGGGTGATCACAGCTGGCTGCAGAACTTCCTGCCCCTTCAGGATCGAATTCAATTTCTCCAGAGAAAAGGAAGATCCTATCAATGGAAAACCAATAGTACGTTCCATGTGCTCCAGTATATCTGGCTCCATCGAAGTGTACGAAATTGAGAATAAGCTTCGGTTCTTGTCATAATGGGCCACAACGCAGGTAAGATTGATCTTGCGAAGTTCCACTCCCAGAGTCTGTATGACTTCCTCCGGCGTGAGCGCCCGTTCGATATGGGTCGTGATGTGGGCGAGTGCATAGATCAGATCATTGGAATGGGCAAGTTGACTGAGCAACTGATGTTCAGCCTGCGTTGTGCGTAATTGTTCGATGGCGGTGGCTAATTGACCGGCCAGCGTTCCCAGGAGAAGCTCATCATCGAAGGAGAAAGCATCCGTTTTGGTACTTTCGGTGTTGATTACCCCCAGGACCCTGTCCTTGAGTTTGATCGGCACACACATTTCAGAGGCAGTCGTTGGATCGATATTCAAATAATCTTTGAAGCCATCCACATTCCCGATGCGAATCGGCTGGCCTGTCTGGGCAACCCAACCCGTCACGCCCTGGCCGAGTGCAACGATGGCGGGCGATACATCCTGTGTCGAAACAAAACGATAGGATGGGTGTGGATGCAGGATGTTTTCCTCCTCATCCATGAGCAGGATCCCAAAATTATCCGGGAAGAGATTCCTGCCAATGACCTCCGTCGTGCGCTCTATCAAGCGGTCCACCGTATCGACCTGTGTGGCAATCGAGGCGATCTCGTGCAGCACGGTCAGTTGCTTGACCCGCCTTTGTGCCTCATCGAGAAATTGGATTTTGGTCAGGAGCAGGGCCGTTTGCTGCGCTGCGATCTCGGCCTGCCTCATTTCCTTTTGGCCAAATGCATGATCCTCGTTGTAGCCCAGGTATAAGGTAGCCAGCTTTCGGTCCTGAACGATCAGAGGCAGCCCAAGCAAGGTGTGACTGGGAAACAGCGAGGCGACCTCAGCGCTGATGTAAGGAGAGTTCTTTAGATCGGGAATGACGAGTGGATGTCCGGCCTTCATCAGGGAGGCTGCCAGAGTGCCCTCGCCCCTCTCAAAAACAAGTCCTGAATAATGATCCTGCATGGAGCCATAGGCGGCCATCGGGATCGGCTTCTCATTGACTTCATCCCACAGGGCTAGGAAGCAGTCATCCGCTCCGAAAAGTTTTGCAATGTTCTCCACCAGGATTTTGAGGGTCGATTCGAGATCCTGCGCTTCCAGGACAATCCTGGTGATGTGATTTAGCGATTCCAGAAAACTGGCGTAATCGAGGTGTTCTTTTTCAAGCTCGTTCAGCCGGAGGATTACCTCTCTCCGCTCGTGAACGGCGGCTGATATCATTCCCATCAGGGCCCCCAGTGCGAACAGGGTGATGCTCCCCACTACATTCCCCGGGTGGACAAAAAACTCCTTAAAGGAATGCCCGAACGCGGCTGGCAGGAGCATGTCGGTCAGGGTGCATACGGTTGCAGTGAGCAGACCACCTTGGATGCCAAAATACCAGCCTGCCCCGATCACGGGGAAGATCGCGAGCGGCGCGGCTGCCCATTGGGCACGGTTAAAAGCCAGAACGAACAGCGCCACATACAACAGATAGACGCCAGCTGTGATGAAAAGTGAAATCCTGGGGTGGGGGTAATATAGACGGTGCATTGCCGGCTGTTACGCCGAATCTCTCAGCAACCTTACCGTTTTTTCGAGATTTAGATAATTGTAATCCAGAAAGTGTAGTTTCTATCCTTGCAGGAAGGATACTATCGGTGTGCCCCGCTGTAACTCCCAGCGCCCTCCTCGCGACCCTGCCGAGAGCAGGCGCGGTCAGGCTGTTTCATACATTCTCTTCGTTCTACGAAATGATGAAACTCCCTAATCGGCAAAACCGAATCAATGTCATCAGGGAGTGTTTCTCGTCACCGGCAAAGAACTCAAACGGATGGATTCCCCTCACATCGAATAATTCCGCTTCCAACCCCTCCTGAATGATCTCTCTTTCTTCGGGGGACAGCCATTCGGGAAGGTCATCTTCCGTCTGCAATTCGGCATTCCAATCAATCGGAGTCTTCACATCTGGAATATCGTCCAGCGATTTCTCCAGAGCATCCGCCAGGGATGACGCGTCCTGAACTGTGAGCATCTGCCCGTCATTAGTCAAGTAACCACCGAGCCAATCAGCCTCGAGTGCTTCTGACGGTGGACAGGTTCCCATGCAGCGCCAGCCGTAAAGCTGTGCCAGTTCCAGAGTCTTGGCCCAGAATTGACGGGTAAATTTTCTGGATATCCGGGTGGAGGGGTTGAGGAGGTCATAACTCATAAGGCAGGTAAACCCATTTTACATGAGAACGGAATTACCCGCTATCATCCTTATTACGCCTTTGCTTAAGATATTCCCAAAGCAATTGCTATCAAGTGCCTGGAACCAGCATCTTCCGGTGAAAGTTGCAGGCTGTTATTACGGCAGGAGCAGGTCACGCTTCCCCCGCCGGGGATGCAGGCCTGACCTGCGAAACTCATGTTCCATTTCCTTTTTGTCATCCCCCCATTTTGCGGCAACAACCATTGAGTAAAGCATCAGTGTGAGCGGCAGTGCAAGGAGCAGGTAA
>JAKOVF010000034.1 GCA_029782225.1 Chloroflexota bacterium
ATTCAACGATGAAATCGAAATCATCGTCGATGCTGCAGGAACATTTATACATGAACGAAATGGTCGCCGAGACGCTTATAGATACTATCATGAATTTTGTGTTGAATGCGCATTTAATCCTTACAACGATGAGCAAGATGCCTGCCAAAGAATGTCCAAAGACTGTTACTAACCGGCCCGCCGGGAGCCTATCCCGGCCCACAAACTCATCCGGAAGGAGTAGAAAAATGAAAATAGAAAAAGGTGATTTATTCCGCGTTAAATCAACAGGAGAGATACTCGAAATAACCGGTAAATGGAGCAATGATGAATACAGAGTAAATTGGTACAAAGCCGACGGCTACCCCGATTGCGGCATAGACGGGCAACACAACACGGCATGCGACATCGAAGGGTGGTTTGCCGATGGTGGATTGGAAAAAATTAAACCTTTGCGCACAAAACGTGCACTGATCCGCACAGACAACTACGGCAAATACTACGGTAAACGGTTCATTGTTGATAACATCAAGATAGACGATCGGAAGGGATGCCGGCAAGATAGTTTGAATGGTAAGGAGGGGCCTGAAAGTGAAACAATTGAACGTACAAATCAAGGACGATCAGCACGAATGGCTGAGGCAGAAGGCTTTTAGGGAGAGAGTCAGCATGGCGCAGGTTGTGCGCGAGATCATCAACAAAAGCATGAAGGAGGAGAGGCTCGTGAAAAAGGCAACGTTTCGTGTCCCAGAAATCATGGAGAGGACCCAACTACTGAAGGTTGACCCGTCCTCCCAAACACTCAAACCCCAAACCCCATACATAGAGCTGGACCTGACAAGCCCAGACAAGCCCATACACATCGACACATACTGCCAAATCGACGGCACCCCAATCTCCGTGTGGCACGGCGTAGTCCGCCGCTATTACCTGTCGCCATACACGGACGCAGAAGCCCTGACCACCGACATCAACGCAGGCGTGTTCGATGACCTGTTCCAGCGCATCGTGGACGGCTCGGAAGTCGAGTGGGACGGCAACAATTTTGTGGGCCGTCTCAACGAAGATGCGCGTGAGGCTGAAGAGGAATTGGAACAGCTGCTTGAGGATTATGTAGACGGAACCATCGGTCTTTGGGACGCCGGCGAATGGCTCCAGGATTCATCTGATGAGGATCTCGGCGTGACCGCTACATCAACTGATGAGGACCTGGCGCAAAAGGCAAGGGAACTTGAGGAGGAGGCTCGCGCCGAGGGCGCCATCGTGGTCTGGATTGAGGATGAGCTAAAAGAGAGGCGGGAGGCGCTGAGGGAGAGCATGACATAATATCAACCGGCCGGGAGCCTATCCCGGCCCAAAAAGGAGGAGAGCAAAATGTCAGTGCTAATATACGCGACCCACGGACACATTTCGTTCCCATTCGAGGGTTCAGCGGGGCTCACCCGCGGGAAGGTTCGAGTGGAGTTCACGGGGCTTCCCGACTCGTTTCGGTTCGGCGAGGTTCTACCCGGTAGTGTGTCTCTACGCACTGCGGGGAAAACAGCGATTCTGGAGTATCTCCCGAACCGGGAGACTCCCAACCTAGTAGTAATCACCCTACACAGAGGCAGTGCAGGGACGTTTCGGCAGCTTGGGGCGGCTGTTGTTGAGCCCCAATGCAAATTCAAGCGCTCGCCATACGATTGGATTTGCTCCCGACGCCAACGGGAGCACGGGGAAGAAGTTGGGCACGCTTTCCTCCCCGGGAAGATGTCGGTGTTTACTGATCCGCACCCGGGAGTGCAGTGGAAGGCGAGATCATCCTCTGGCGGCGCTGACATTTACGCCGCGGTAGCGGTGCTTACACCAGAGGATGCACCGCTCACGATCGTCACTTCCGGCTACCGTGGCCGGAGCAACTGGGAGGTTCACACCATAACACCTTCTGGTGCTGTGGAGTGTATACCCTATTCGGAGTATGTTGCCAAACATACTCCGGCTGAAATTCTCTGAAATGCCCCACCCCACGGGGTGCCGGTCACAAGGCCGGAGATTGGTTCTCATAGCCCTGCCCCGGCGTCCACAACAAACCCCGGCTATTCACCATTAGCCGGGGTTTTCTTCTGCTCCAATATCCGCCTACACTTGTCCAGCACCGCCCGCCTCACCCGGTAGGCACTGGTCTCAGAGATGCCCAGTGCCCGCGCCACCAGGCGCATACTCAGCCCATCGGCATACCGTGTATCCACGTACCGCCTCTCTTGCTGCGTGAGTGCATAATAGCAGGTATCGGCAGCCCGGATCTTAATATCCAGATCCACTATCTCAGCGATGATTGCCGTGCCGTTGTGCCCTCCGGCATGTTTGTGCCTCGTTGCATCGGCAATAGAGCCGGAGCGCAGCCCGGCCCGTAAGCTCAGCACTTTACGCCGGGCTTTCCACGCTCCTCGCCGGCGGAACATATTCTCAATATCAGTATCTGATATATCTATCAATCTTATGTTCAATGGCCTCACGCTCCTCTTCCGTAGCGTACGCCTCGCATTGCCCCTCCCCGTTAGTCCACGCCCGCCAAGGCGAGTTGAATACGGTGCACTCTCCTAGAACGGCCCAGGCGCAGCCCTGGCAGTACCCAGGCATGGTGTCATGCTTGTCTTGTCTCAAAGATACTCCTCCCTTCGATTTCATCGTCTAGCCCTCTCCCTCGTTTAGTTCGATGATAGTCACATGCACCGCAGGCGCAGCTGCATAGCACTTGTTTACCCAACACGTTATAATTTGCTTGTCGTCCAAGTATGCCACGCCATTCAGTGCATCCGTAACAATCTTCAAGATATTATCAACGTCCGGCCTAACTGTTGGTTTGATTGCACCGCGCCTCATTGCCTCTTTCCGGCGTTTATTTGCGCTTCGTGGGATTTCGTAGAGAGCAACGATCTCCACTGCAACCGGCCCCTCGAAAGGCTTCACCCCTGCGTATTTTTCGAGATACAACATCTTGACAAAAGTCTCGTAGTGAACCGTCTCTTTTGGCGTGTATGCAATGCCGGTCTTGAGCACTCTCGGCCTCTGCTTGCCCAACGGCTTGCCGGGAATAACCAGCTTACGTATTGTCATCTACATACCTCCTCCCGCCCCGGTATGATAGGGACGATCTTTAGGCCCAGCTCCCTTGCCAGGGCTAACTCGGCCTGCACTCCGACGCTCTGCTCCCACCCCGGCAGCCGCAACACCGCCAGGGCATCGCAACGCCGGAGCATCTCCTCGTCTAACCGCCGCCAATATTCCCAGTCCGCCGGCAAGCCGTATGCTGTCAGCGGGTGAGAGTGAACGATGGGGCTGTAGACCAGATGCCCGTCACGCATCAATAGCGCTGCGACTTCACAAGCCTGCTTGTAGCGCAACTCCCTCATCGCCGGATCGGGGTGACTGTAAGGGCTAGCAAGATAGATGAGTTCAGCCACTGGTTGCCTCTCCCTGAGGTTGTCCTCCTTGCATTTGCGATGCCAGGAGCAATCCCCCGCGCCCTCTCCCCAGCAATCATTACACCGTCCCTCTGTGACCCAGTCAGCTAGTGCTAGACAGTATTTCACGAGCCCTCACCTCCCTCCCACTCCCGATAGATCGTAAACCAGTCCTCCGCCCTCATAATGACCAGCCATTCTATGCGGATTCCC
>JAKOVF010000043.1 GCA_029782225.1 Chloroflexota bacterium
CTGCGGCGACTACACCCTCCATTTCTGCTCCATGCGTTCCGCACACAATAAGCAGAATCGGGTACGGGACCGTAGGTGAACCGTAATGGGCCTCCATGCAACGTGCACCCGTGGCTGCGGCGAAGTTCGTTGTGCCCGGCTCCCGCCCTGGCAGCCCGTACGTAACAGCGAAAATCGGTCGCTGACCCGCGGACTGCCCGATACATGAGATGCTTCCTAGCTTCACCTCGCTTTCGAGATACTCCTCGAGATGATCTAGCGTCGACAGCCAAAAACGCCCGGCGGCAGAACACCTCATCGGTCGGCCTCCCCACGTCATCAATGAAACAAGTCCAGCGCTGGTTTGACCGTCGACACCGGGCACAAGGTCAAACCACGCCGCTGCGGCTGCACGTCAAATCTAAAGCTCCAGTATGGACAGATCGTCAAAGTATACGTCTCCGTCTCCGTACCAATTGAGCAGGTCAACTTCGAGACGGATGGCCTCCTCAGGCAGGATTAGGGTAGCGCCGAGAAGCTCCCATTCGTTCGGGTCCGCCATCGACTGTGTGGATGGTACGACATGGATATTACCCCTGACATCGCATTCGCCTGAGTCGCATGTTACGACCGACATTTCGCACCCTCTCGCCTTAGGACAAGATGATTTTTCACCCAAAGTTTTTCTTGGAACCAGAAGGAAGTCGGTAACAAATAGCGAATTCTCCAAAAACGCCTTTATAGAGGGGTTTTCGAGATATGCAACCTTCTTCCGTTCGTGCGAAGCTCGTCGGTGCCACCGCCTTCATCGCTCAGGTCTGTCGAGATCTCGGCATCGCAGCCAAGATCAATCGTATGGTCGAATGGGATGAGACCCCAGTGCGTATGTCAACCGAAAAGTGTACCACCGCGACGGCGCGATTCTGTACCACCGGACGGCAGGAGGGACCCCCCTGGGTGCAGCAGAGAGCCTTCAGCGCATGGAGGGCTGGTCATGCGTAGCATGACCGGCGCCGGCACACCTAGTCCGTCGTTTGCGCTTTCATGCTCTCGCGGAAACGATAGCTTTCTCCGTTCGTGGTTATGATCACCGCCTTGTGTGTCAGCCGATCCAGCAAAGCAGCGGTAAGTTGGGCATCCCCGAATACGTCGGACCATCGGTCGAAGTTGAGGTTAGTTGTGACGATGAAGCTTCCCCGTTCGTAACGCAAGGAGAAGAATTGGAAAAGCAGTTCTGCCTCGAGCTTCCGCAACGGGATGTAGCCTAGCTCATCAATAATCACCAGATCCCATTTTAGCCATCGGGCTTCGAACTTCATGAGCTGCTGATCGTTCTGTGCCGTCACCAGCTCATTCACCAGGCCCGCCGCAGTGTAAAACCGCACTTTGAAGCCACGGTAGCATGCTTCACGACCTAATGCGATGGCTAAGTGGGTCTTCCCACGTCCGGAATTACCGAGGAAGATGACCGAGCGGCGCTGCCGAATATAATCGCCTTGTGCCAAAGTGAAGATCTGCGATTTCTTTAGATCCGGATTGGCTGTGAAGTCAAAGGTCTCGAGGCCTTTAGCATATGGAAACTTCGCAGCCTGAATACGACGTTGACTCTGGTTCTTTTGCCGCTGCTCCAGTTCGGCTTCGAGTAGAACGCGCAACACGTCAAGCGGTGAACGCCCGTGCTGTTCTGCATCCCGCAGAGTATCAGGCAGCATCCGCGCTATGGCCGGTAACCGAAGGTCCTTCAGATAAGCCTGCACCACACCAAGATCGGCCGGATTCATCGTCCCACCCCCTTCGTAATGAGTTGCTGGTAGCAACTCACGTCGGGAGGGGCAACTCGGTAGGTCCTGAGCGCCTCGGGAACCTCGGCCGGCTCGCCAGTGATGTCCGATTGCGAAGTGTGCGCCACAAGTTGTCGAATCGCCTCCAAGTGGGGGCAATTCCGGACGAGACTCTTGGTCACGGCTTCATCGACTCTTGCCGGGTCTTCATGGTCTCTGCGGAGCAGGAGAACGTCAATGAACTCCTTCACATTTCTGCCTGCCTGCAACATGGCCGCAAGCAAGTTCTCGTAACAGCTAGGAAGCCGATGATTCTGCCAGCCTCGAAAGTGGTTCAGACCCCCGGGTTTGCGCGCCAGCACCTCGAGATAATGATCCAGCTCAATGAACTGGCCGTACCGTCCATACGACCGCATATGTGTCGCAACCACGCGACCGTCTGCCACCACGTCAATGCGGTCGACATACACTTTCAACTCAACTTTGCTCCCGGCATGGAGATAGGGAACGGAATAGAGATTCGTCTCAAAGCGTACCCGTGCACAGCTGTCCACAAGCGCCAGGACTCTCGTCGCACAGTCATACGGGCGCTCAGGAAGACGGTGGAGGATTGCTCTTTCTTCCTCGTAGAGAGCTCCCACCGTTTCCGTTGAATTGCCTCGTCGCTTGCTCCTGCTTGCGAGAGCGCCTTGCAGAAGCTGCTCGTTAAGCGGCTCCAGACCTTGCGCATCAATCGATCGGACACGCGGAACAGGAACCAGAAGATTTCGCCGCGCATAGCCTACAAGGTTTTCGACGAGCCCCTTCTCGTGCCCGCTCCCGGGATTGCAGAACCGACTCCGCACAACGTAGTACGTCCGAAAGCTCAGAAACGCATCGGTTTCCTCGCGGCCATCCCAGCCGATGAACCGCTTGACCGCTGTGCGCGTATTGTCGAGTACGATTTCTTTCGGCACGCCGCCGAAGTGTTCAAAACTGCGACGCAGTCCGTCCAAAAAAGCTTCCATACGGCTGTGCGGGTAGACCCGAACAAACATGTCCGTGCTATACGCTAAGCGCGCCGCGAACATGGGCACCTTGACTTCGCACTCGCGGCTCTCGTCAAAGACCACGACTTCACCCCAGTCGACTTGCATCGACTCGCCAGGCCGGAACTGCAATGGGAGGTATAC
>JAKOVF010000070.1 GCA_029782225.1 Chloroflexota bacterium
CCAGGCTATAGATGCAGCCGACAGCATCCCCCTGTGGAGAATTGAACGACCTAAGCAAAAGACCCTCTTACAGAGGGCCTTTTTAGCTGGGGGCAATGGATTTGAACCACTACTAGCTGATCCAGAGTCAGCCGTCCTGCCATTAGACGAGCCCCCACTAGGGCGTTAGCCCTGTCCAGCGGGCGGAATTCTATCACGTGCGTCCGTTCGAGGCAAGGGCAACGACTAAAAGCACGTTAGATATCCTCTTTTAATCTAACACCCTATTTCTGGGCGCGCGCCGCGCGACGGGTGTTATCTTCCACATCCATGAAGATCAAGAGTACCTTGCCCACAGCCTGCAAGCCGATGAAATTCCACAGCCCGGGCAGCGCCGGCTGAAGCATCCAAATGACCTGCTGGGCAATATCGGTGAGGCCGCCGGGGGCAACCAGTCCACGCGTGATTTGGAGCCCGTAGACAAGGATGGAAAGAGCTGCTTGCGCCACATAATAACTCAGGACAATCCATGCAAAGATCTCTGCCAGGCGTGCAAGCTTCAAGATCGAGTCGCGCTCGAAGTAAGTGCCAGGAAAATTAGTCTTAGTTTCGGTTGAGTCGGTCATCGAAGCCTCCAGGGATATAGCGTGATAACTGTCATTTTACGAATTATAAAGCAGTTATAATTGACACGATATACTGAGAGTTCCTCGGGCCGCAACATAATTCTCAAAGCGGCACCACGCTCACGGTCCCCAAAAAGAAGCGGATTCGTCATCCGCATCATCCCACATAAAGGCACTCATCCATGAATCTCGAAGAGACAAAACCAACTGATTTCCTGCGCGAAGCCGTGGCAGAAGACCTGCGTACCGGGCGCTACAACTACGTCCGCACCCGCCTGCCACCAGAACCGAATGGGTATCTGCATATCGGCCATGTCAAGGCGTTCATGATCGATTATCTCGTGGCAAAGGAAAACAACGGTGAGTTGATCCTCCGCTTTGATGACACCAACCCTGCGAAGGAAGAGACCGAATTCGTGGAAGCGATCGAAGAGGATGCGCGCTGGCTGGGAATTGAATGGGTCAAAGTAACTTACGCCTCTGATTATTTTGGCCTGCTCTATGAGTGGGCGATCCGCCTTGTAAAGAAGGGCCTGGCCTACGTCGATGACCAAAGCCCGGAAGAAGTCAGCGCCAACCGCGGCACACTGACTGAGCCCGGCAAGAATTCACCGTATCGCGACCGAAACGTGGAGGAAAACCTTGACCTGCTCGAGCGCATGAAGAACGGCGAATTCGCAGATGGCTCGCGTGTGCTGCGTGCGAAGATCGACATGGCGCATCCCAACATCAACATGCGCGACCCGGTGATGTACCGAATTATTCACGAGCCAGCTCATCATCGCACCGGAACAGAGTGGAAAATCTACCCGATGTATGATTGGTCTCACGGGCAGAATGATTCGATGGAGGGTATTACTCACTCGCTGTGTTCGCTTGAATATGAAAACCATCGTCCGTTGTATGAATGGTTCCTTGATCAACTGGGTGAGTTCAAGCCACACCAGATCGAGTTCGCGCGCTTGAACATGACTTACACGGTGATGAGCAAACGCAAATTGCGCCGCCTGGTTGAAGAGCAGCACGTCAACGGCTGGGACGATCCGCGCATGCCGACGTTGCGCGGGATGCGCCGTCGCGGCTACACGGCGCAGGCAATCCATGATTTTATCCGCCGCGTGGGCGTGGCGAAAAATTACAGCATCAGCGACGTAGCATTGCTTGAGTCGTGTGTACGCGATGACCTTAATAAGCACGCACTGCGCCGCATGGCCGTGCTCAAGCCGCTCAAGGTCGTCATTGATAATTATCCCGATGACCTCGTGGAAGAGATGGATGCAATCAACAATCCCGAAGACCCGAGCGCGGGCACGCGCAAAGTCCCATTCTCGAAAGTCCTTTACATCGAGCAGGATGATTTCCGCGAGACGCCACCGCCCAAATATTATCGCCTGTACCGCGGGAATGAAGTCCGCCTGCGGTATGCATACTTTATAAAGTGCACGCATGTGGTCAAGGATGCCAATGGCGAGGTGACTGAAGTCCACGCTACCTATGACCCGGCCACGCGCGGCGGAGACTCACCCGATGGGCGCAAGGTCAAATCCACGATTCACTGGGTCTCTGCGGCACATGCCAGGGCAGCAGAAATCCGCATGTACGACCGCCTGTTCACGAAGGAAGACCCCGAGGAAGGCGAAGAGGGATTCCTCTCCTGCCTGAATCCCAACTCGCTCAGTATCCTGACGGGATACGTGGAACCGCATCTCGCCGCCCCGAAAGTTGGTGACCGTTTTCAGTTCGAACGCCAGGGATACTTCGCCGCAGACCCAGATTCGACGCCAGAGAAACGCGTTTTCAATTTGACAGTAAACCTGAAGGACACCTGGGCAAAAATTGAAAAGAAGGCTGGGTAGTCTGGCAGTAGCTGGTTACCTAGACTCGGAGGACCCGCAATACTGAGGTACTGCGTGACCTCCGAGTTTTTTGCCTGAAAACAGCCGTAGTTTTGCTATAATGAACTCCATGGAAAACCTGAAAATCTCCATTCCTTCAAAGGCGCTAGCCGATTTTTGTCAAGAACACCATATCCGCAAGCTGGCTTTTTTCGGATCAGTCCTGCGCGAGGATTTTGGTCCACAAAGCGATGTAGATGTTCTGGTCGAGTTTGAAGACGGGCATACACCTGGCCTGGCGTTTATCGATATTCAGGATGAGCTTTCCAAATTGCTTGGCAATCGTGAGGTTGATTTAGTGACTCCCAAATTCCTAAACCACCGCATCAGGGAGAAGGTGATAAACGAAGCAATGGTGGCTTATGGAAAATAAGGAAGATGCTGTTTATCTTGGACACATGTTAGATATGACCCGCAGAGGGCTTCGGGCGATGAAGGGAAAGGCTCGGGCAGAGTATGATGCTGATGACATCCTCCGTCTGGGTTTAACCCACATTGTGCAAGTAATTGGTGAAGCTGCCCGCAAGGTATCCATCGAATTTCAACAGGCACATCCCGAATTACCTTGGCGGCAAATCATTGGAATGCGTCATCGAATCGTCCATGATTATATGCGTGTGGATGAAGACATCTTGTGGCAGGTCGTGACTATCGATCTGCCATCGCTTCTTCCATTGCTTGAACACCTATTGCCTAACGAGTAGGTTCAACCGGTGAGTCCAATGGACGAGAACAAATCAAAGCATTTCCAAAATCTGCTGCTGGATTACTCGCACGAAACAGACAACAGCGCACGTAAGCGTATCGAAGATGAGCTTTGGAAGGAATATGGCACGGAATATGCAGTGTTCGTTCTGGATATGTCTGGCTTCTCCCTGCTGACCCGCAAATACGGCATTGTCCATTACCTCTCGATGGTGCGCAGGATGCAGTTGACCTCTGAGCCTATCATCGAATCGTTTGGCGGCTTTCTGATCAAGTACGAAGCGGATAATTGCTTCGCGGTATTTCCCGATCCTCTCTCTGCTATCCGCGCGTCCATTGCCATGCAATATGCCTTCGATGCCAGCAACCTCCTGACAACAGATGACTTTGATATTCACGTCACCTGCGCGGTTGACTATGGAAAAATCCTGGTTGTCGAGCACAATGAATGCTGGGGAGATGCAGTCAACCGTGCGTCCAAGTTGGGCGAGGATATCGGTAAAGCGAACGAAATCCTGGTGACAAAGGATGCGATGGATCTCGTCCCTGCCGGTACAGATCTTCGATGCACACCGTTGGAAATCTCCGTTTCGGGCATCAGCATTTCCGCCTATTCCATTCAGTACCGCGAACAGGGGGTATAATCCGAATCATGCAGACTCTAAAACTATCCAACGCGGACGTCATACGCATTTCAAGCTGACTATGTTGAGATAAGACAGAGTTTTCTTCATGCCCCCCAGGACAGTCACTTTGAAATGAGTGGCTGTCTTTTTTAAGAGTCTTTTACCACGAAGGTCACTAAGGTTTAGGTACAGAATGCCGCCATGAACAGCGGTTTGAGTAGAAAGAAAGTAATATGGAAATCATCACCGGAAAAATTTTGAAGTTGAACAACTGGCCCGATGGAAAGATCATTGGGATCGCAAAAGATGCGGGGACAAAACTCATGGAATTGGGACTGGACCGCGAAACGGTTCTCGCGCGGCTGGATGCAGTTCGGCAAAACCCCGGCCAGTTTCTCACCGATGAAGTGACCGCGGACCTGGCCCGTGAATGCATCCGCTTGAATCAGAAGGATGAGCCTGCACCGGATGAGCTGCGCGAGAATCCCCTCCCCTTCCCCATTTGGGGAACAGAGCAAATCGATCAGGCCTCCATCGAGCAGATGAACAACGCCATGCGGTTACCGGTCACCGTGGCAGGAGCGCTGATGCCCGATGCCCACGTTGGCTACGGTCTTCCCATTGGCGGCGTACTGGCTACCAATAACACTATCATTCCATATGCGGTCGGCGTGGACATTGCCTGCCGCATGAGACTATCCATTTATGAGGTCTCCCCGAACCTGCTCGGACAGAAAAAGGGCATGTTCGAAGATGCCCTGTGGCGCCAGACTGTTTTCGGCGTCGGCGGCGAATTGAAAGGCAAGGATCGTGCGGACCATGCGGTGCTCGATGACTCCGCCTGGAACGCTACAGGCTTGCTTCGGACCCTGCAAAACAACGCCGTCCGCCAGTTAGGCACGAGCGGCTCAGGCAACCATTTCGTGGAATGGGGTGTATTCCGATTGCATGAGCCATTGTTCGGCCTGGAACCGGGACAATATCTGGCCCTGCTCTCGCACAGCGGCTCACGCAGTGTCGGTTTCAAGATCGCTGACCGGTATAGCAGGCTGGCAAGGGAGAAGTATCCCGACCTGGACCCATCCGTGAAGCATCTGGCGTGGCTCTCACTCGATACAGAAGAAGGACAGGAATACTGGCTCTCAATGGAGCTGGCCGGTCGCTTTGCTTCTGCGAACCATGCCATCATTCATCACCGTGTGGCACAGGCGGTAGGCTTGAAGGAAGCGGCGGTTGTGGAGAATCATCACAACTTTGCCTGGCGGGAAACGCTGCCGGATGGACGGGAAGTGATCGTCCATCGCAAGGGAGCAACGCCTGCGGGCCGGGGTGTTTTGGGTGTCATTCCAGGCTCGATGGGCGACGCCGGTTATGTGGTCCGCGGCCGAGGCGTGGACAAATCTCTTTCTTCAGCCTCGCATGGAGCAGGTCGATTGATGAGCCGCAAGTCCGCCATCCATTCGATCAGCAGATCTGCCAGGGATGAATATCTCAAAGAGCGCGGCGTCACTCTGCTGGGCGGCGGGCTTGACGAGTCCCCACAGGCGTATAAGCCCATTGACCGGGTGATTGCCGCACAAAGCGACCTGGTGGAAGTGGTCGGCAAATTCAGGCCGAAGATCGTCCGCATGGCAGATGAGGCAGGGAGTTTTTAGAGGTGAATTATGCACAAAGGTCGGATTGAAGCGTTTTCAGACGGCGTGCTGGCGATCATTATTACGATCATGGTACTTGAGCTGCATGTGCCCCATGGCACGGACTTGGCCGCGCTGCAGCCGTTGATACCGGTCTTTCTAAGTTATGTCTTGAGTTTTGTGTACATCGGAATTTACTGGAACAATCACCACCACTTGTTTCAAGCCGTGGAACATGTGAATGGACGCGTGCTGTGGGCGAACCTGCATTTACTTTTCTGGCTGTCGCTCTTCCCCCTCGTGACAGGCTGGGTGGGCGAAAACCACTTTGCTGCGACCCCTGTGAAACTGTACGGAGCCGTCCTGTTGCTGGCAGGGTTTGCGTACCGACTTTTGGTCCTGTCTTTGCTTGCAGTGCATGGCAACGGATCGCGCCTTGGGACCGCCATTGGGAATGACAGGAAAGGGATTCTTTCACTCATCCTGTATGCGACAGCAATTGGAGCTTCGTTCGTCAGTCCGTGGATCGCATTTGCCTTCTATGTACTGGTCGCCCTGATTTGGTTCATACCTGATATGAGGATCGAGAAAACACTGGCTCACTAAATTGGCGCTTGACACCCTCTCCCACCTGTTGTAAACTGCCTGAAGTACGATTAATTCCAAAGAAAGGAACGCATTCCATGGCTTGGTTGATTGTAGCAAGAAAGGACTTTCGCAATTTACCTTCTCGGAGTGCGCCTGTTGACCGGTAACGGTCATACCCTGTGTCTTCTTAAGCCACGGTGCACTCAGCACCGTGGCTTTTTTGTTTTGTAATGTTGTCATTGCGAGGAGCGTTCTTAGCGACGAAGCAAACTCCTTGCGCAGAAAGAGATGACTTCGGACGGATAAACACCGCCCCCGCAATGACATGACCGGAATAATATTATGAACCTGCCCCTCAAAGCTTACTGGGATTTGCTTTCCCAACACATCCGCCCGCAAAAGGGACGATTTATCCTGCTGACCGTGCTGCTGTTTACCAGCATCGGGCTGCGCATTTACGCGCCCCAGATCATGCGCTCCTTCATTGACTCAGCACTGGCTGGCGCAGCGGTGAAGACTCTTACCTCTACGGCAATGGCGTTCATCGGTATCGCCCTCCTGCAGCAGGTGATCTCGGTCAGCGTGACGTATCTGGGTGAGAACGTGGCCTGGACTGCGACCAATGCCCTGCGTGCAGAGCTGGCGTGGCACGCGCTCAACCTGGACATGAAATTCCACAATGACCACACGCCCGGCGAGTTGATCGAGCGCATTGACGGCGATGTGACCGAGCTCGCCACATTCTTCTCCCAGTTCGCGCTCAACCTCGTCAGCAATGGACTGCTGATGGTCGGCATCCTGATCGCCCTTTTTATGGAAGATTGGCGCGCGGGATTGGGATTTACCATTTACTGTATTGCGACCGTGACGATCCTCGGCAGGCTGAAAGACATCGCTGTGCCGCATCAGAAGGCCCGACGTGCAGCAGAAGCGGATCTCTACGGCTTCATCGAAGAGCAACTGGCAGGGACAGAAGACATCCGTTCCAGCGGCGCCGTGGACTTCTCCATTCGTGAGTTATTCCGTCACCAAAGGGATATCTTCATCCACAGCCGCAAAGCGCACTTCAAGCGCTGGATCATCGAAAATGCAATGGGCCTGGCGCTCACCAGCGGGACGCTGCTTGCCATCGTCAACGGATACTGGCTGTATACGGCCGGGCTGGTCACGATCGGCACGGTCTATCTGTTCGTGCATTACATCAATCTGCTGGATGAACCGTTCTGGGCCATGACGCACGAGATCGAGAGCTTCCAGACCATCGGCGCGTGCGTGGAACGCTTGACCGAGTTCCGCAACTTCAAGGCGGACGTGGTGGATGGCATTGGTAAAGACATTCCTTCCCAGCCGCTGGCATTAGCCTTCGACGATGTGACCTTTTCCTACAACGGCGACGATGCGGTGTTGAGAGATCTATGCTTTGACTTGAAGCCCGGCTCAGTGTTGGGACTGCTTGGACGCACCGGCAGCGGCAAGACCACACTGGCGCGTCTCATCTTCCGCCTGTACGACCCAAAAGTCGGGAGGATTCAGATCAATGGCGTGGACCTGCGCGATACGCAGTTGACAGCGCTGCGGCAGAAGATTGCCATCGTCACGCAGGATGTGCAGTTATTCCGTGCCAGTATCCGCGATAACCTGACTTTCTTCGATCGCTCGATTTCGGATGAGCATATTCTGGAGACGCTCGATGAACTGGAATTAGGCGATTGGTACCGCAGTCTGCCGAAAGGCCTGGATACTCAACTGGAAACGGGAGCCCGGTCTCTCTCCGCGGGAGAGGCGCAGTTGCTGGCATTGACGCGCGTCTTTTTGCGCAACCCGGGACTGGTCATCTTAGATGAAGCCTCATCCCGCCTTGACCCGGTCACCGAGCAAAGACTGGAACGCGCCATTGACAAGCTGCTGCAGAACCGCACAGCGATCATCATCGCGCATAGATTGGGAACGGTACACCGCGCAGATGAGATCATGATTTTGGATGGCGGCAGTGTGAGCGAATACGGGGATCGCAAAGAACTCGCTGCAGATGCGAACTCGCGCTTTGCCCGGTTGCTGCAAACTGGATTGGAAGAAGTGCTGGCGTGACGCCATTCGCCCTCACCCCCAACCCTTCCCCCGCAGGGGGAAGGGAGTCCCCTCTCCCTTCGGGAGAGGGCTAGGTGAGGGCCATAGGATTTATTATGACTGACACAACTCTTACCGAAAAAGCCCCATCCCTCCCGGCCTGGAAAGTGATCTGGGAGATGATTCGCTTCCGTCCATGGCTGTGGTTCGTGGATCTGGTCAGTGTGGCGATCATTCGCTTTTGCTGGCAGATCGCACCTGCTTTGATCATCAAGTCCTTCTTCGATATGGTCACCGGCGACGCGAAACTGGTCTTTGGCATCTGGACCATTGTTGCATTTCTGGCTGCGACGTGGATCGGGCGCATTGTATCCAGCTACGGTTTCTATTATGCAGATGTGCCGATCTTTGCAGATATTCCTACACTGCTGCGCAAGAACCTGCTGCGTCACATCCTGCGCAGACCCGGCGCCTCTCCCCTCCCCGATTCCGCCGGCGAGGCGGTGAGCCGCTTCAAGAACGACGTGCAGGAAATCCCCATGTTCGTGATCCTGATCAACGACATTATGGTCGGGCTGGTGATCATCGTGGTATCCATCATCATGATGACACAGATCAGCCC
Source organism: Chloroflexota bacterium (assembly GCA_029782225.1). Classification (GTDB taxonomy): domain Bacteria; phylum Chloroflexota; class Anaerolineae; order Anaerolineales; family Villigracilaceae; genus JAKOVF01. The sequence goes on from JAKOVF010000070.1 coordinate 8,743, forward strand.
TTCGATCACGGTATGGGCGCTGACACCCGTGATCATTGTGGGCTTTATTGCAAATGCTGCGTCCAAGCGTATCCAGCATTTTCGCAAAGCCTCGCGCGAAGCTACGGGCCGTGTCACTGGCTTTATCGGAGAATTCTTCGGCGCAGTGCAGGCTGTCAAAGTGGCCACGGCTGAGAAGAACGTCATCGATCATTTCCATAAGCTCAACGATGAGCGCCGCAAGCTGACCGTACGCGAGAAGCTGTTCGACGATGTGCTCGGCTCGCTCTACCGCAATACCTCCACGCTGGGCACGGGTGCCATCCTCATCCTGGTCGGGCAGTCGATGCGCACAGGATCGTTCACGCTTGGCGACTTCTCCCTCTTCGTTTATCTGCTGCAGAGCATGGGTGACCTGACCACCTTCGCAGGCATGCTGGCCGCGCGCTACAAACAAATGGATGTCTCGGTCCAGCGCATGTATCGGTTGATGGAAAACGCTCCAGTGGATGCGCTCGTTCAGCACAGTCACGTTGACCTGGATGGTCCGCTGCCAGAGGTGACCTACCCGATCAAGAGCGCATCAGACCGACTGGGTGAGCTGTCTGCCGTTAACCTGACATTCCACTACCCAGATTCTTCCAATGGCATCGAAGGCATTGACCTGACCCTCCGCCGCGGCACGCTGACTGTGATCACGGGCCGCATTGGCTCTGGCAAGACAACACTGCTGCGTGCACTGCTCGGCCTGCTGCCTCTGGAAGAGGGAGAAATCAAATGGAACGGTGAGGCCGTTCGAGACCCGGGCAGTTTTTTCGTCCCGCCCCGCTGCGCTTACACCGCGCAGGTGCCGCGTCTCTTCAGCAACACGCTCAGGAACAACATCCTGCTCGGGATGCAAAAGTCTGACGAGGAAATCTATCAGGCTGCAAAGCTGGCCGTGATGGACCGTGACCTGGAAGAACTCGATGACGATCTGGAGACGATGGTCGGGGCGCGCGGTGTCAAGCTCTCAGGCGGACAGATGCAGCGGGCGGCCGCGGCGCGTATGTTCATCCGTGAGCCTGACCTGCTGGTCTTCGATGACCTTTCGTCCGCGCTGGATGTGGAGACCGAGAGACAGTTGTGGGAGCGCATCTTCTCGGAGCAGGGAAGGACGTGCCTGGTTGTATCCCATCGCAGGCCGCTGCTGCGCCGCGCTGACCATATTATTGTGCTCAAAGATGGACGCGTGGAAGCGCAAGGGACGCTGGAGGACCTATTGTTGAAGAGCGATGAGATGAAGAGTTTGTGGGAGAGCAAGGGATAAAGACTGGAGAGTAGAGAGTAGAGAATAGAGAATAGAGAGTAGTGAGTAGGGAGAGCGTCCTGCAGGTTTGGAGGTCTTCGAGGAATCGAGGGCAACGCCTGTGGGACGCTCCTGTAAGGGAGGCGAAAGCTCAGTTTCAGGATTGAATTCGGACTGGATTTGTCCTATACTGTACTCAACATCTATGATCAGCGAACGATGACTTGACTGGGATTTCGGGTACTCCTTCAATACCTGTGAACACTGATTAT
>JAKOVF010000071.1 GCA_029782225.1 Chloroflexota bacterium
CCTTCCACATGCACATGTACTTCGTGGTAGACAGCACCGCCACCGCCAGTTTCGTCTGATAGGCTTTGTATGCCAGGTACACTATAACCTGCGGCGGCTAGGCGATTAGACACGATCTTGAGGCCCTGCGGTACGTTGCGCATGGCGCCGCTGAGTTCCTTCATGCCGTCCGCGACATCGCCCGTCGCTATGCCGAGTTCTTGCAGTGAATTGAAGAAGTCGCCTGACACACTCACTATTTGATCGTACAAACCAAGAATACTGTCGCGTTCGTTAGCGTCAAGCATGCCGTCCATTACCGCCAATGAAATTTGGTTACTTAGTTCTTCGATCAGTGGACGAACCACATCGCTCGCCATGAACGCGGTGATCAAGGCGTTCTTTACTTGGCTTTCCAGGTTCTGCGAAAATTGGTTCACGAAGTCTTCATAGGTTTCCGCGCCGAACGCCCTCGCAAGTCCGTTCGCCACGTCCTGCATAGTGGTTCCGAGCATTTCCTTAATGGCAAGAAAATCCGTCTTCAGCTTTTCGGTTAGTTCCTCAATTTCGCGTTTGGTGGCGGCCTGCGCGCTCTTGCGTCCGGCCAAAGCACCAAGAAGCCCGCCAATTAAGGCGCCCAAAGGGCCGCCAACGGCAAAGCCTATTCCTGCGCCAATCCCGCCCCCGCCTATGGTTGCAAGATCGGGCGCCATTTGCAGCTTCCGCAACCGTTCCTGGTTCTCCGCGTAGTTCTCAAGGTTGTCAAGTAGTTCAGTCAGGTTCGGGAACGGATCTTTGCGTTGTTGCGGAATGTCGTACCCGCTCAGCAAATTCACCAGGGTTTCGGCAATCATGGTAGCAAGTGAATTCGCCATTTGCGCTATCATGTAGTCAAAGTCAAGCACAATTTGCGCAGTACCGTCTTCGGTTTTCTGTACGACGAGTTTGATAAGGCGCACCATTTCACCAGCGAACTGCGCCATGTAGCTTTCGGCTTGAGCAAGTCCGTTAGCCAAAGTATTGACGAAGTTGTTAATAGGCGAAGACCAGTCGAACTCTTCCATTGCCGCTTCCAAACCCGCCAGCCATTCTTGCCACCATTTGATGTCCACTTTTTCTTCTTCCGGTTTTTCCGGAGGCGTAGGAGGCGTAGTTACCTTCATCTTTTGAATCCAGTCAGTTATTTCGTCGTAGAATGATTGGAACTCAGCTTTGATTTTTTCAACCTTTTCTTCACCAACCAGCGCAAGGGCAATTACCTCAATTGCTCGGATAATATACCCAAACAAGGTTGCCAGCCCCTCAAGCAGCACATCGGCTATATCGTTGAATATATCCCGCATCCACGACAAGGTTTCCCTGGCCTGCGATACACCCGGCATACTTGGGACGCGTCCTTCCTGGAACCCCGGCACACCCAAGAATTCCAGAATCCCGGTCATTCCTTTGCGTACTGCGTAGGCAGGGATAACAATCTCCTGACCA
>JAKOVF010000129.1 GCA_029782225.1 Chloroflexota bacterium
CTTTATTCATCCAGAATCGAGTAGGCTTTGTCGTCCAATTGGGGTTACCACCACCCAGAGCTTGAAGATAATAAGCTCCCGGTACAGCCGTGGAAGCAACCCATTGGAAGAGGGTATTGCCGCCAATAGCTTTTCCGGCAATGTGAATATGATTTCCTTTCAAAGAAGCCAACGTCTTCCCACTGTTCACCCAGTTCGTAAGCTCAGTGGAGCGAATCCATGTGTTGTTGGTGCTATCCACCGCCCAATTCAACGACGTAATTTCAGCGTTGTCCTGCTGGGTGTAGTCAACGCCGTTGGTGGTGTCACGGTTAGGATTGAACCCCGAGCAATTCAAATCATGCCCAGTTGTGCGGACTTCCCAATCAAGATATTTGACTAGTGCCATGCCTCACCTCACGCTAAATTAAGCTCTTCACCAGCACAAGCATCATCGATGCTCTGAGCAATCTCTTCGGAATCGGCCGGTCCACCAATGATCTGGGAGATGATTCCGTAATAACCACGAATAACTCCCAAAGTCAACGGTGGAGCATCGCTCCGGTTTTCATTAACCGTCTCGTCATCGGGAAGAGCTGCAATCTCAGGTAAGCTCAGGACACGCCCAATCACCCGCTTGTCGTCATTGAGCACATACCTGAGAGCGCGAATGACCAGTGCCCTTGGTCGGATGCGTGAGTGCAGAATGGTGGCGAATGGGTCACTTCCCGTGTAAGGCGAGCTGTAGAACCTGTCAGGCATGGTTCTGAGGATATAATCCAGCGGTCTGACCTTGGCCGCATTCAGTACAGCCTGGGCAGTTGGGTCCTGGCCCAGGGCGAGCAATCCTTGAAAGAGCAGCTTAATCCGCTGCCAATCCCCAGAATCGAAGGGGAACAAACCACTGGAATCGATGACCATGCCCTCAGGCGGATCACCCACCTGATTCATGGCAGCCAAGTCATCCTGAATTTGAGTCAACAAACCCAGGAACAGCTCACACCGAACACGAACACGTTGAACGCAAGCGAGTAGATGTGGGTCTGAAGTCATGGTGACAAATCCTCCTCCTTTCACCTCCTCACTGAGTTGTCTTGCATTTACATTGTGCAGAACACGAAGCTTTTCCGATAGGCAAGCAAGGATTCTTAGGGCTTGAAGATTGTCTTTGGGAAGGTTGATTTTTAGCCGAAACTTGTTTTGCATTTCCCGTTTTCCCCTTATACCAAGTAGGATTAACGTCTTTAAGCTTTTCATGTATCCATTGTACAACAGGA